>CAMCOS010000005.1 GCA_945876565.1 Lautropia mirabilis
AAAAATGGGCAAAAATCAGTCGTCAACGGACTACGTAAACGCCTCGTCTTACGCGAGGGACGCTTTGAAAGCCGTTGGTCTGCCTAAAATATAGGCAATACCGGTCGGGCGTGGGGTGGCAGGCTGTGTTTGTGCAACATTCGGGCTAAATGGCTAAATCTGCAATCGTACGGTTTTAGTCAGTTGTTGCTAGAGCATTTCGCGCGATTTACCTCATGAGATCCAGCCAAACGACCAACCTGACTTATAAAGCATATAGATGGCCAAACCGAACAACATGAATGCAAATATGCGCTTGAGCGTGGCAACTGGCAGGGCATGGGCCGCCTTGGCACCCACGGGAGCCAAGGTGACACTGAAGATCACCAGCACAAGCAACGCGGGCCAATAGATGTAGCCAATCATGCCGGGCGGCAAGTTTTCAATTGACATGCCGGACCAAACATAACCAATGGTGTTGGCCAATGCGATGGGGAATCCGAGGGCTGCTGATGTCGCCACCGCCTGATGCAGAACCACGTTGCACCAGAGCATAAAAGGCACAGACGCAAAACCACCACCTGCACCAACCAATCCAGATAAAAACCCAATGCACGCACCAGCAGCACCCGTGCCCAGCGCGCCGGGCATCTGGCGACTTGGTTTCGGTTTGCGGTTAGCTAACATCTGAACCGCTGAGTAGCCAACAAAAACCGCAAAAATCAACGCCAGCCAGCCAGTCTTTAACGCAGAAAATACCGCACCGCCAGCCAGCAGGCCACCAACCAGAATGCCAGGGGCAAAGCTTTTAACCAGATCCCAGCGCACTGCTCCTCTTTGATGGTGCGCACGCACGCTAGATAGTGACGTAAACAAAATCGAGGCCATTGAAGTAGCAATGGCGCAGTGGACCACTAAGTCAAGTGGTAGGCCCTGAAGGGTGAATAGCGCGGTTAAAAAAGGAACGAGCAGCATGCCACCGCCAATACCAAGCAGGCCAGCAGCGAAACCGGTAACACAGCCTAAAACCGCGTAGGCCACAAAAAACAAGGGATCCATGGATGTTTTAGACCAGAAAATGACTGAGCGAGACCAGTATACCCAAGCCGCGGGCGTAGAAAGACTAGACGCTACTTGCGCCAAAAGCCCGCGGAAAACAGCACGAGCACGGTAAATAGCTCCAGGCGCCCAATCATCATCGCAAATGACAAGATCCAGACCTGAAAGTCGGTCATACCGAGGTAGTTATTGGCTGGCCCGACCTGGCCGAGTCCCGGGCCAATGTTGTTGACGCAAGCAATCACAGACGTAAATGCAGTGGTCGCATCAGCACCACTCAGAAGCATCAGCGCGGTCAGCGCCGCAATTGAAAAGCCATATAGCAGCATGAATGCCAAGACCGATGCCAACACCCTGGCTGGTATCAGTCTGCCTTTGAGCAGCACAGGGGTGACGGCGTGCGGGTGCAAAATGCTGATCATTTCCTGTCGTGTTTGTTTAACCAACATCATGGCGCGAATCATTTTGATACCGCCGCCCGTTGAGCCCGAGCTGGTGCTAAACATGCCAAGCGCAATCATCGCCAGTGGCGCAATCAATGGCCAAGCCGCATAGTCCGTGTTGGCAAGCCCAGCCGTGGTGGCGATCGATACCGTGTTGAAAACCGAGTAACGCAGGGCCGTGACAATGTCAGGATAGACATTCATGAACCACAAATAAAAGCCGATGATCACGCCCATGCCCAAAACAATGCTGACAAACGGAATAGCCTCTGGACAGCGTCTGTATGCCTTGATGCTGCCTAGCCGAAACGCATTGAAGTGAGTGGCGTAATTGATACCGGATAGCAACATGAAGACAATCGCAATGCTTTCAATCAGAGGGGAGTTGAAGAAACCAATGCTGGCATCGTGCGGGGCAAACCCTCCGAGGGAGACTGTAGAAGCCATGTAGCACCAGGCATCAAACCAACTCATGCCAGCAGCGCGATAAGCTAAAAAGCAGGCAACGGATAACCCAAAATAAATCGCGTAGAGCGCTTTGGCCGTGCTTGCGATTCTAGGGGTGAGTTTTTCTTCTTTCATCGGGCCTGGGGTTTCGGCGCGAAACAACTGATGACCGCCTACGCCCAACAGCGGCAAGATGGCGACGGCCAGCACAATAATCCCCATGCCGCCCACCCAGTGCATGGTGACGCGCCAAAGGTTAATCGTTGGTGCTAAGTTCTCCAGGCCACTGAGCAGCGTGGCACCCGTGGCTGTCAGTCCTGACATCGACTCAAAATAGGCGTCGCTGAATTTGAGTGGGGCGCCAATCTCGTGAAAGTACAGCATCAAGGGAATGGTGCCCAATAATGGCAGAAATCCCCAGACCAAGGTCACCAGCAAAAAGCCATCCCTTGGGCGAAGTTCGGCACGGTATTTAAGTGTGCTTAGCCAAAGCGCAGCCCCCAAGAAAAGGGAGATGACAAACGATTGGATGAATAAAACCAGTTGTCCATCGTCAAGCAAAATTGACCAGGCCATGGGCACGAACATCGTGGTCGCAAATAGCGCCATGGTGAAGCCGAGCACGTGGACGACGGCGAGCAGGCGCTTCATCGTTAGAAAAACGAGGCCGAAACCTGAAAGAGCTTTTCGACCTGACGGACTTGGTCACGGGCCGGTACGAACACGATCACATGGTCTTCTGGTTGAATGACCACGTTCGGGTCAGAAATCATGATGTCCAACTCGCGCACCACCGCGCCAATGGATGCGCCTTTCGGAAGTGGCAAATCAGAGACTCGTTTCCCAATAACTTTGGAGGACTTCTTGTCTCCGTGTGCCACTAGCTCAAGCACTTCGGCCAAGCCCCCGCGCAAGCGGTGGGCCGCGACGATGTCTCCACGGCGTACATAGCGCAGTAATTCGCTCATGGTTGCTTGCGAGGGTGAAATCGCGATGTCAATGTGGCTGCCTTGCATCAATTCGCCATACGCTTGCCGATTAATCAAGGCAATCACGCGTTGAGCGCCCATGCGCTTGGCCATCAGCGATGACATGATGTTGTCTTCATCTTCGCTAGTCAAGGCCATCCAGGTGTCCATGTCTTCGATGCTTTCGCGTTCCAGCAACGCTTCGTCGGTGCCGTTACCATTTAAGACAAGGACGTTGTCGGGCAAGGTAATGGCCAACTCTTCGCACCGACCCATGTTTTGTTCGATGATCCGAACGTTATAGCCTTCGTTGGCCAGATTGCGGGCGACCCGTGATCCGATATTGCCACCACCGGCGATCATGACATGACGCACCAGCTCATTTGATCGATTCATCTGATGCACTGCCTGATGGGCGTGAATCGTGTCTGCGATCAGCAGCAGCTCATCGCCTGGGCGAAGGATGGTCTCTGGCAAGATGGTGATGGCTTTTCCAAGGCGCACGATGTCAACGACTTTGGCGTTGACATTCGGGTTCATCGCGTTCAGGTCTTTAAGCGGGCGGTTTGCCATGGAGCCATCAAGGCTTACACGCATGGCAATGACAGTGATGCGTCCTTGGGCCAAGTCCACGACTTGTAAGGCTTCTGGAAACTCCACTAGCTTGGTCAGGTAGTCGGTTACGCTACTTTCCGGGCTGATCAGCGCATCGACGCAGAATCCGTTCTCCCCGAGCAGTTCAGGCATGGACGCAATCTCTGATGATCGGATTCGGGCGATTCGTCGTGGCACATTGAACACCTGCCGGGCAATTTTGCAGGCAACTAGGTTCACGGCATCGCTGGCTGCACAGGCAATCAGCAGATCGGCATCTTCTGCACCGGCGCGCTGCATGGCCGAAACCTGAGAGCCGTCCCCGATCACGCCGCGCAGATCAAAGCGCTCTTGCAGGTCAGACAGTCGCGAAGGTTCCGGATCGACGACGGTGATGTCATTATGTTCAGACACTAGGTTTTCTGCAACGCTCGTACCGACTCGGCCGGCGCCGACGATCAGGATTTTCATGAATGACGTTTGCGAGCTTCAATGCCAAGCTGTTTGAGTTTTCGGTACAAGTGCGTGCGTTCGAGACCGGTTCGTTCTGAAACCCGAGTCATGCTGTTGTTTTCGCGGGCCAGGTGATACTCGAAATAAACCCGCTCGAATTCGTCACGCGCTTCACGCAAAGGCTGATCTAGCGAGATATTTCCGGAAAGCCCAGGGTTAGGCTCGGGCGCCATGGCAACCGGCGCTGGCACAATCGCAGCCAAGGCCACTGGCGTGGGACTTGACGCACTAGCGGCCTGCCCCGTTGGTCGTGGGCTGCTACTGGTAGCCGGCGCAGCCACAACCGGTTTGTCGCGAGCCAGGCCATTGCTGATGGTCTTCAGAAGCCTCTGCAGGGTGATTGGCTTTTCCAGGAAATCCACGGCGCCAATGCGCGTGGCTTCAACGGCCGTATCAACCGTGGCGTGACCACTCATCATGATCACGGGCATGTCCAGTAGCCCTTGCGAACCCCACTCGCGCAATAACGTAACTCCATCGGTATCTGGCATCCAGATATCGAGTAGAACCAGATCGGGGCGCATGCGCTGACGGGCAGCGCGCGCCTGAGCTGCGTTCTCCGCAAGTTCAACCGTATGCCCTTCATCGTAAAGAATTTCGAAGAGCAATTCACGAATGCCGACTTCATCATCGACTACCAGAATTCGAGCCATGGTTCCTTTTACCTATTTGCTACTGCCATTATCGTCCTGTCGGGCGTTATCGTCTACCGAAGTTGTCATGGGCATGAGCAAGATCGTAACCCGGGCACCGCCACTGCGCCTATTAGAGATATCAATATACCCTCCGTGCTCATCAACTATCTTTTTGACGATCGCCAGTCCTAATCCAGTTCCATGTGACTTTGTGGTGACGTATGGCTCGAAGGCCTGTTGCAAGAGCTGCCCAGAAAACCCGGGCCCGTCATCCGTGACCACGAGTCGAACGGCTAATTGGCCGCCATGCGGCCTGTCTTTTGCGTTAACGGGTTCAGTCACAATTTGAACGCTGCCGCCCTTGCCTTGCTCATTGAGCGCATCGCGGGAGTTGCTCAGCAGGTTGTGAATAACTTGTCGCAGCTGGGTCTCGTCACCGCGAACCTTGGGCAGTTCGGTGTTCAATTGCGCCTCGAACCGTATGCCAGCCACGTCAGTCGATGATGTTCGGGTGACAGGATCCCATCCATATAGGATAAGCACTTCTTCAATCAGATGGTTCAGATCGATTGCTTCGAATACCGATGGCGGACGTCGGGCGTATTCCCGGAACTCATCAACCATGTGTTTGAGTGAGCCAACCTGCTTAATGATGGTGTTGGTAGAGCGTTTCAGTAGCTCAGCATCGGCTGAGTCGAGTCGGTCTTGCAATTTCATCGCCAACCGCTCAGCTGAGAGCTGTATCGGTGTTAGGGGGTTTTTAATCTCATGAGCCATGCGCCGTGCCACTTCGCCCCAGGCAACTGTGCGGTTGGCTGAGATGACAGCGCTAATGTCGTCAAAAACAACGACGTAGCCGTTGTCCCGACCGTCTAGGCTTAAGTGCGTGCCGCGCGCTAGCAAAGTAATGGTGTGGCCCCCTTCATCGGCGTCTTGCCCCGGCAAAGTGATTTCGAACTGTTCTTGCCAATGTAGTCGCTCGGAATTGGTTGCGGCTAGCTGCGAAAAAGCGCGTTTGACGGTCGCTGCCAAGGGCAGCGCGCCAGGCACCGTCTCCAGCGGACGCCCTTTGGCAGCACGAAGATCCACGCCCAGAATTGACTGAGCGCCCTGGTTAAATAAAGTGATTCTAAAAAACTCGTCAAATACCAACACACCAGCTGACAAGTTAGCCAGGATGCCCTCGGTGTAAAGCTTGGACTGTTCGAGCTGGCGCCGATTCATGTCGACTAGGCGCCGTGCCTCTTCGAGCTGCCGCGTCATTTCGTTAAATGAGCGAGTCAGTTGGCCAACCTCGTCGTTTTGCGGCGGCTCAGCCAAAGGCCTGAAGTCACCGACGCTGACCGCTTGCGTGCCAGAGGCCAGCGCGAGCAGCGGCTGAACCAGGCGTTTGGACAAAAATAGCGCTACAGCCATGGCAGCGAACACCGCTAGCAGCAAAGCCAACGTTAAAGTCACGCCGAATAGCTGTCGCAGTCCTTGCCTAGACAGGGCAAGCTCCTGATAGTCCCGGTAGCCCTCTCGGACATCTTCGGCATTCATCACCAGATCTTCAGGCACTGACTTTACTAGCTGCAGCCAACGAATTTCGTTGCTAACCAACGCGCTAGGCGTGCGAGCGGTTGAGCCCAGCGGCAAAATCACTCGCAAAATCAATCCAGACGGATCGCTTTGCGCGGCATGGTTGGAGACTGGTTCAGCGTTTGCATAGCTGCCTGAGATACGCAGTTGACTGAGTACACCGGCCGGTGGTCCTTCGGGCAATAGCGTATTTAACCGCTGGCTGACAAATGCAATCGGGCGGCCCGAGCTAGCCATGACCATGGCCTCGCGAACACCAGTCACCTCGCGCACCCGAGCCAGCAGTGCCGGTAACTCAGCATCGGTGGCGTCGGTAAAGATGGGCAACATGGCGCGTGCCCGCGTATCGAGCTCAATGATTTGTGCGTCTAACGCTGCCCGGCCAAGTGCCAGGCCCGCATCGAGTGCTGCGTCAACGCGCACATTAAACCAGGACTCGATTGAGCGCGACATAAACTGGATTGACACGGTGTAGATCAGTGCGCCGGGCAATACGCCGATCAATGCAAATGCAAGTGCGAATCGAGCGGTCAGACGCGCGCCGAATTTACCTCGCCGTAACTGCCGAATCAGTTTGATGCTCAGGCCCAGCACCCAACTAAACAACCCGATCGCCAACGCAAAATTCAAGTACACCAGCAGCTCGTGAAAACGAGCCAATCGTGAAGCACTGCCGGTTGACCACGCCAACAGGATGAAGAGTCCTAAGCCAGTGATGGCACCAAGCACCAGAAATAACTTTGTGCGTCTGTTCATCGCTGAGCTCCGGCACCGCGCCTAATCGAGAACTCAAAAGGCTTCCATGGACTGCTCAGTGAAAAATTGCTGCGGTTGACTGTGTCGATTTGGAGCGGACGGGCGAGTTGGTCAGCATCAAGCCGGATGCGCACGCGACCAATGTACTGCTCATCGGGTTCGAATCGGTCGCTCATCACCACGGGCCAATCCCTGATGCGGGTAAGCAAGGCCATTGCTTCCTCATACGAGGCGGTTGGCACGGAAAGGTCACCGGTTGATACTCGCCACGATCTGGTTAGCGCGTTGTAGGACAGACGACGCTCCAGTGACGTATCGACGATAGTTTTATTAAGCCACCACCAGCGAGGTTGCTCAATTTCCAGGTCCAAGGAGAAGTAAAGCGGTACGCCCCGAGATAGAGCCTGTCGCATCGTGGCGTTTAATTGCAGTTCGATATCAATGTCGAGGCTTAACTGACCATTAACCACCAAGGGGTCAATCCGATTGATCGACGCCGTGGCCACTTCTTGTGCGTGTGATCGCCAAACAAACGCCAGCATCATGGTGGCTACTGCTAGCCACCGCAAAGCTTGGCCAAGTATGTTCGATGCGCCCATCTTACGACTTACCTATTGATGAAGGCCTGCGCTGAAATAGCGCGTAAAAAAAGCCATCTTGGCCTGCTAGACACGTTGTTGTTGACTTCATTGGCCATGTTTGACCGGGCGCATCTAAACGCTGGGCATCTGCATGTCGGGTCAACAGCGCTTGAGCCTGGTGTTCGCCTTCTTCTGGAAACACCGAACATGTTACTAGCAACAGCAAGCCACCGGGAGCCAAGGTCTGCCATAAGGCATCCAGAATCTCGCGCTGTGACTGGACTGTTTGCGCCAGATCAGACTGCCTTCTGAGCCACGCGATATCTGGGTGGCGGCGCACCACGCCGCTGGCCGTACAAGGCACATCGGCCAATATGGCATCAAATGGCTGGCCATCCCACCATTGCGTGAGTTTGGTGGCATCGGCAAGTGTGAGGTTAACTTTGCTCGACAGTAATCGCAGCCTGGTTAGGTTGTCTTTTACACGTGCCAAGCGCTTAGGGTCTTGGTCAAGTGCGGTTATTTCTAAATCAGCCAATTCGAGCAGGTGTGCAGTTTTCCCGCCAGGTGCGGCACAGGCGTCCAGTACACGCTGACCGTCTTTGACCTGAAGTAAAGGCGCGGCTTGTTGCGCAGACCAATCCTGCACTGACCAGTGGCCTTGCGCAAAACCGGGCAATGTATCGACGACAGCGGATCGCTCAAGCATGATGGCATCGCCGCCCACGACGCGACTGCGGTGGCCAGCCGCATTGAGTGCGCTGAGCACTTGATCGACATTCGCTTGGCGCTGGTTGACCCGCAGAATAATTTTTGGGGGTGTTTGGTCGGCACGAAGAATGTCTTGCCACGCGTGCGGGTAATCGGACTTGAGTTTATTGATCCACCAGTCGGGATGGTTCCACTGGGCTACCGCATTGTCTCGGGCTGCCTGCAAAAACGCCGAGCGATCACGCTGAAACCTTCTGAGTACAGCGTTGACCAGACCGCAGGCCGGTTTGCCGAGTTTGGTGAGTTGAACTGCGCGAACAGATTCATCGACCAACGTGTGCGGCGCATAGCGCGGGCATTGTTCGCTCAGTGGCGCCTGGTATGAGTCTTCATGAGTTAGGCCGTGCTCTATCATGGCTGCGTCGAGTAACAATAATGTCAGTGCAACATGACAGTTGAGCCAAGGTTTGGCGGGTTTTCGCGTGAGGGCGAAGTCCCGCCACGCCTGTGCGAGACCCCAGTGGCGCATGGCGTACCAGGTGATGGACTGCACGGCAGGCCGCATGTGCGCGGGTAACTTTGCCAGCGATTCTGTCAGTGAGCGCCCAGATTGCACGCCAGCCAAGCAATGGCTGCTTAAGTGCAGGATTTCCGATAATGCGGGGCTAGGCGACTTCATGTCGTGATTGTAGAGTCTGCAAGGCTACACTAGCAGCAAATTGATTGTTTGCAGGTTATCTATGTCCTCTCCGAAAGTAGGTTTTGTTAGTCTGGGCTGTCCCAAAGCATTAGTTGACTCAGAAAGGATCCTGACGCAGCTGCGTACCGAGGGCTATCAAGTTGTGCCCGATTACGATGGCGCCGACGTGGTCGTGGTCAACACCTGTGGCTTTATCGATAGCGCAAAAGCCGAATCGCTAGATGCCATTGGCGAGGCATTGGCAGAAAATGGCAAGGTGATTGTGACTGGGTGTCTGGGTGTGCAGGAAGACGCCATCCGGCAGATTCATCCGGGTGTGCTCGCTGTGACGGGCCCTCAGCAATACGAAGCCGTTGTATCAGCCGTGCACGATGCGGCGCCGCCACCCCAGACGCACGATCCTTTTGTTGACTTGGTTCCGCCTCAGGGCATTAAGTTAACGCCACGCCACTACGCCTATCTCAAAATTTCCGAAGGCTGTAATCACCGCTGCAGCTTTTGCATAATTCCGTCCATGCGCGGCGACCTAGTGAGCCGCCCTGTTGGTGATGTGCTCGATGAGGCGCAACGCTTGGTGCGCGCAGGGGTCAAGGAACTGCTGGTGGTTTCGCAAGATACCAGTGCTTATGGGGTTGATATTAAGTACCGCACCGGCTTCTGGCAGGGACGGCCGGTCAAGTCTCGCATGACTGAGATGTGTGAGGCCATGTCTGAACTCGGTGCCTGGATCCGTTTGCACTATGTGTACCCGTACCCTCATGTTGATGAGGTGATTCCTTTGATGGCACAAGGCAAGATACTGCCGTATCTCGACATCCCGTTCCAACATGCAAGTCCAAAGATCTTAAAGCTCATGAAGCGCCCCGCATTTGAAGATAAAACCTTGGCGCGTATTCATCGCTGGCGCGAGCAGTGCCCGCCAATAACGATTCGCTCCACCTTTATTGTGGGCTTTCCAGGGGAAACAGAGGAAGACTTTGAATACCTGCTGGACTGGCTAACTGAGGCTCAGCTCGATCGTGTCGGCTGTTTCCAGTACTCTGCAGTTGACGGTGCAAGTGCCAATGCGTTGCCTGGCCCGGTCCCCGAAGAGGTCAAGCAGTCCCGCTGGGAGCGGTTCATGGCTCACCAGCAAGCCATCTCGGCTAAGCGCTTGCAACAAAAAATTGGGCAAGAGATGGATGTGCTGGTCGATGAAGTCAGCGATGAAGGTGTCATCGCGCGTTCGAGCGCTGATGCGCCGGAGATTGATGGCGTGGTGTATGTCACTAGCGCTGGCAAGCTGTCTGCTGGTGATTTGATCCGGGTTCGTGTCACCGACGCAGATCCATATGACTTGTGGGCTCAGGCGTTGGACTGAATCATCCGCATCCCAAGCGCCGCCCTATAAAATTAAACGTTTTTGTTGGAGCAAAACGACTGTACAAACACTTGGACAGGCAGGCGTTTCGCGCCGGGGCGTTGCAGCTCTAAGAGCCTTAAGATGCCGTCACCGGTCGCGAGATCAATCCCTTTTTCGTTGGCCAAGATCAGTGTGCCTGATGCTTTGGATGATGGGGTGGGTAGACTCTGTGCTTGCCAAACTTTGACCGGCTCTGGCAAACCAGGCAAAGCAACGGTGGCGCCCGGAAAGGGGTTAAATGCACGGATGCGCCGTGCCAACTGATCAGCGGGAAGATTCAAATCAAGTTGCGCTTCGGCCTTCTCGATCTTGTGCGCATAACTGACGCCTTGCTCTGGCTGCGCAGCTGGTATCAGTAGCCCGTGCTCCAGCGCGTCGACGGCCTCCAAAATCATGCTTGAGCCCAAGCTGGCAAGTTTGTCATGCAAGGTCTGGGCGTTGTCGTTGGGTTCAATTTCAATGGCCTGAACCGACAGCATGTCACCGGTGTCAAGCCCTTCGTCCATTTGCATGATGGTGATGCCAGTCTGAGTGTCACCGGCTTCGATGGCGCGTTGAATGGGTGCCGCACCGCGCCAGCGTGGCAATAAACTTGCATGAATGTTTAGACAGCCATGTTTGGGCAGATCTAACACCCATTTTGGCAGAATCAAACCATAGGCTGCCACGACCAGCAAATCGAGACCAAGTGATTTGAGTACTGTTTGAGTGTCGGTGGCTTGGTCAGCATAGCGGCCATCAAGCTTTAGGCCATGGGGCTGCAAGACCGGTATTTGGTGTTCAAGTGCGGTTTGTTTGACCGGGCTGGTGGTCAGTTTCATGCCGCGGCCAGCCGGTCGGTCTGGCTGGGTAAGCACAACGCAGATATCATGCCCACGCTTGATCAACGCGATCAGTGCAGCTTGCGCAAAGGCTGGCGTGCCAGCAAAACCTATTCTCATCAGAATCAGGCCGTGGCCGTTTCGCGTTTTTGTTTTTGTAGTTTGGTTTTGATGCGAGACTGCTTGAGCATCGAGAGTTTCTCAACAAAAACCTTACCGGCCAGATGGTCCATTTCGTGCTGAATGCAGACTGCCAGCAAACCATCGGCTTCGATTTGCTGCTCTTTGCCATGCTCGTCGAATGCTTTGAGTTTGATTTGAGCTGCGCGTTTGACCGTCTCGAAGATACCAGGCACTGACAAGCAACCTTCTTCGTACGATTGAATCTCGTCACTGCGCCAAGTGATCTCGGGATTGATCAGCACCAGCAAGTTGTTTTTTTCTTCTGTCAGGTCAATCACAATGACGCGCTCATGCACGTTGATTTGCGTGGCAGCCAAACCAATGCCCGGCGCATCGTACATGGTCTGAGCCATGTCTTTGATGAGCTTGCGGATGCGATCGTCGATCTGCCCAACGGGTTTGGCGACCGTGTGCAACCGTGGATCGGGATAGTGAAGGATTTCTAATAAAGCCATAATTTAATTTTAATTCACATTCGCGAAACTGAGATTGAATTTCCATGTTGCCGTCATAGACCCGCCCAATCGAGCGTCAACGCCAGAACGGGCAGTACAATAACCACGAACCAGACAGGGGATTTGCGCCAGAAAAGTAAAGCTGCCCCGGCGCCTGCGACCACGGCGTTGCTAATCGAGGTGATGCTGCTAGTGACAATTGGGTCAACCCAGGCTGCAGCCAACACGCCGACAACGGCTGCGTTGATGCCGGTGAGCGCACCAAACGCACGAGGCTTGCGAGTCAATTCGTGCCACCAAGGCAAAATGCCGGTCACCAATAAAATGCCTGGCAAAAAAATGGCAATCAAAGCCATTGCTGCGCCCGGCCAATTTGGCATTGTGGGGTCCAGCGCACCCAGCCAGGCGGCGAAGGTAAACAGTGGTCCGGGCACAGCTTGCGCCAGGCTGTAACCTGTTAAAAATGCATCGGATGATACGAGCCCAGGCGCAACCGTCGCGCTCTCCAGCAGTGGTAAAACCACATGCCCACCTCCAAACACCAATGCCCCGGCGCGATAAAAAGAATCAAACATCTGCAGCCTGGGCATATGAAGCGCAAGCCATGGCAACACCACTAAGAGCGCCAGCATCAAAATCAGCAGCAAAAAGCCTAAGCGTTTTGAGGGGGCGTGTCCAAGCGAGTGCGCCTGCGTCTCTGCTCGCCTCATACTCGCGCATAAAAACAAACCCGCAAGCCCACCCAACACGATCGCGGTAATTTGACCGAACCATCCACTTAAGCCAAGGGCGAGCGCAAAGCCAGCGCCACACAATATCTGGGCGACTGTTTCGCGGCAAAGGCTACGAAACATGCCGATAACGGCTTGTGCAACGACGACAACGGCAACCAGCTTTAAACCCTCTATCACTGGGGCGACCCAAGCAGCCGAGAGCTGCATTGCATAAATGGCCATCAGCACCAAAGCAAGCGCCGACGGTAAGGTAAATCCAGCCCAAGCAAGCAATGCGCCGCCCAGCCCGCCTCGATGCATGCCGATCAAAAACCCAAGCTGGCTTGACGCTGGTCCTGGCAGTGCCTGACAAATGGCGAGCAAGTTCGTGAATTGCTCATCGGTCACCCATTGACGGCGACTGACAAATTCGTGCCGGAAATACCCAATGTGTGCCACCGGTCCGCCAAACGAGGTCAGGCCAAGCCGCAAGAAAACACGCAGAATTTCGAGGTAGGGCATAAAAGTCCCAGGTTACCCAACTGATGTTCATTATGCGAGAACATGAGGCTTTTTTGATGAAACTGAAATTCACCCCCCACCAAAAGACCGTTTTGCGGTTGCATTTGTCCAATCGCATCAGCCTGGCACAGGCACACGAATGCCTTAACCATCTTGAAACGCCCGCCGCTGGCAGACGCATGAAAGAATGTTTTACGAAGAGGATCGAAACCACACTCGAAGCGGTTGAGCGCTGGCGGGAGGAACCCTTTCGGCATTGCGTAACATTGGCAGACAGGCACTACCCAGCAGTACTGCGATCTTTATCAGATCCGCCGCTGGTGCTTTATGGGCAGGGTGATTGGCAAACCCTGGGTAAGCCGGCGGTGGCGCTTGTGGGTGCAAGACATTGCACGCCGAGCGCATCGGCCCATACATTTGAGCTGGCGCGCGCCATTGCCAAGCAAGGTTGGTGTGTGGTCAGTGGACTGGCGCGGGGTATCGACACCGCGGCCCATCGAGGCGCCCTTGCTTCAGGCGTGCCTGGCAGCACAGTTGCGGTGCTCGGCACGGGAATCGACGTGATGTACCCCCCAGAAAACGCACCCTTGGCGCACCAGATCGTGGACTCAGGTGGTTTGCTGTTGACGGAATTCGCACTAGGCCGTGCACCATTGGCCAGGCATTTCCCTCAGCGCAATCGAATCGTAGCGGCGCTCTCGCGGGCAACTATCGTGGCGCAGGCAGCACTGCACAGTGGCTCCATGATCACAGCCCGCTTGGCGGCGGAAATGGGCCGTGAGGTGCTCGCGGTGCCAGGCAGGCCCGATGAGGCACTGTCTGAAGGCACAAATGAATTGATCAGACAGGGCGCAGGATTGCTGGCGTGTGTTGGTGACCTTTGGAGTGCATTCGGTCTTTGTGCTCAAATGAGCACAAGAAGTCATGAAACTAGTTAATCCATGTTCCCCTGGAAACCGCTGCTTGCCCATCTGCTTGTCTGTTTACCGCTAACACACCCGATTGTCTTGGCTGGTGACTTGACGTTGCCCGCCAAACCGTTGGATTCGTGCAGCGTTGTGGTGCAAGTGGATGACACGTTGCGCTTGAGCCCATCGAGCATCGAGGTGCTCGATGGTTGTGAACAGTTTGACGTGCTATTGCGCCACGTGGGACGGTTGCCCAAAGTTGCTACGCCGCGTAACTGGGTACTGACCCGGCAAGAAGATGCCAATGGCGTAGCCAGCGATGCTGAGCTTGCAGGCGCCAAGCACGATTGGCTTAAGCCAAACGACATGCGCGTCTTGGCCGCGAGTTCGGTGATTGGCCGGGGCGAAGTGGTGAGGGTGAGCATACCCCTTAAGGAATTGGTGCCCGGTGTTCAATACACCTACCTGTCGACGATTCCCGGGTTCTCCCCGGTTTTACGCGGCACACTCACCGTTAGACCGTGAAACTCTCAGCGTTTGCCAAATAGGGCAGTGCCGACGCGCACTTCGGTGGAACCCTCTTCAATGGCCAGCGCCATGTCACCACTCATGCCCATGGAGAGGCGATCAAGTGATATGCCAGGGATGTTGGCAGCAAGCGCTTGCTCACGACACTGACGCAGCAATTTGAAGCAATCGCGCACGGCCGACTCATCGTCAGACAGCACCGCCATGGTCATCAGACCCTCAACTTTCAGAGTTGGGTATTGTGCGATTTGCTGAAGAAACGGGATCAGTTCTTCGGGCTCCAAACCAGATTTGGTCTCTTCCGTTGAGGTTTTAACCTGCACCAGAACTTTGATCGTGCGATTCAGTGAGGCGAGGCGTTTATCGAGCGCCTCAGCTAACGCAAGGCGATCCAATGACTGAAGCTCATGGGCGTATTTAGCGACTTCTTTGGCTTTGTTGGTTTGTACGTGTCCGATGACCACCCACTGAACATCGCAGTCGGCTAGTTCAGGCGCTTTCTGTGCGATCTCCTGCAGACGATTCTCGCCGAACCGTTTAAACCCAAGGGCAGTCATTTTCCGAATGGCATCTGCGCCGAAGGTTTTGCTCACCGGCAGCAGTGTGACCTCGGTCGCAGCGCGGCCTGCGCGGGCGCAGGCGTCACTAATCTTCTTTTGAACGTCATGAACCCTTTGGGCAAGCGTTTCTGTATCTGACACGATGGATGGCCTCGAGTTTGAGTGCTGTTCGAACAAGCGTATCATCGAAACACTCACTAAGATTGACGTACCCGTAACCCATGGATACCGCGACCCTGGAATTTGATGCCCACCTGTCCGGATTGGCTGTCGCCTTGGCGATAGGGTTGCTGATTGGTGCTGAGCGAGAGTGGAGCCAACGCCATGAACAAACCGAGCGTGTCATGGCTGGCATCCGGACCTTTGCCCTGCTTGGACTGCTTGGGGCGGTTGCAGTCATCTTGACAGAGACTATTGGACCTCACGCTTGGGTGTCCGTTTCATTGGCTGTGGCACTGTTGGTGGTTGCTGGCTACGTTGCTCAAGCCAAAGCCACGGGAGACTGGGGCATGACAACCGAGGTGGCCATGCTCATGACATTTGGCCTTGGCGTGTTGGCCGCGTCCGGGCAACACGCGTTGGCTAGCGGTCTTGGGGTTCTGGTGGCTGGGCTATTGAGTCTGAAACGGTTGCTGCACAGCCACGTTCATCGTTTAGCGCCACAAGAAGTTTCAGGTGCGCTAAAGCTGCTGTTTATTTCGGTGGTCGTGTTGCCTTTGTTGCCGGATCGCACCATGGGCCCGTTCAACGTCTTTAATCCTTACGTGGTTTGGTGGATGGTTGTGGCGATCACCGGTTTGGGATTTGCCGCTTATGTCAGTGTCCGGATTGCTGGCCCTCGCAGTGGTATTTTGTTGACATCGCTTTTGGGT
Organism: Lautropia mirabilis; assembly: GCA_945876565.1. Lineage (GTDB taxonomy): Bacteria > Pseudomonadota > Gammaproteobacteria > Burkholderiales > Burkholderiaceae_B > Algicoccus. The sequence continues at coordinate 15,932 of CAMCOS010000005.1, forward strand.
GGGCTGGTTTCGTCGACTGCCATGACGCTGACGTTGGCACGATTGGCACAAAAAATGAGCAATGTCGACATGCTGTCAGCCGGGCTCATGCTGACCTCGGCACTGATGTTTCCTCGCGTGTTGGCGGTCAGCGGTGTGTTGGCGCCGTCGCTCGTGGCAACGTTGGCGGGTCCCATGCTGCTGGCCGCCGCTGTTTACATGGCTGGGGCAGCCTGGCTTGCGTGGCGCGGGATTCGTCGAAAGACTGGCTTTCAAAGTGGGTTTGGTACCAATTTGCAAAACCCATTTGAAATTGGTTCAGCGTTGCGCTTTACGCTGTTACTTGTGGTCATTATGTTTGCTGTGGAACTAGCTAGAAAATATCTGGGTCAGACGGGGGTCTGGGCCATGGCGGCTATATCTGGGGCTGCTGATGTTGATGCGATCACCCTTTCATTGTCTCGCTTGGTGGGCACTGAACTGACCGTGCAAGCTGCCAGTCAGGGCATCATGATTGCCGCGATCTCCAATAGCTTTCTCAAACTGGTATTAGCTTGTTCGATTGGTGGTAGAGCGATTGCATGGAACCTCACGCCATTTGTGGCTTCAGCACTTTTGAGTGCGGCGGCGATGCACTTGCTAGTGTAACTGCCTCATTAAATAACCCGCACATTACCTTGGCCAGATTGGACTTGCCCAATAATAGCTGGCTTGCCACCATGGCGTTTGAAGCTCTCGAGAACCCTGTCTACCGCGCTTGGGGCGCAAGCCACCAATAAGCCGCCCGAGGTTTGCGGGTCACTTAGCAAATCTCTTAACAACACATCATCTTGAACAAGCCCCTGCATTGCAGAGCCATAGGAAGCCCAGTTGCGTTTGGAGGCCCCCGTGATATGCCCGGCCTGGGCCAACGTCAGCACGTCCGGCAGTAGCGGCACATCGCTGGACTTGATCTCAATCAAAAGCTTGGCGGCGCGAGCCATCTCATGCGCATGGCCAAGCAACCCAAAGCCTGTCACGTCTGTTAGCGCATGCACGCCAGCGATCTTTGCCAGCTCGCTGCCAGCACGATTCAATTGGGTTGTACTTTCAATCATGGCTTTATAGCCTTGCTCATTTAGCTGGCCTTTCTTTAAGGCGGCTGAATACACCCCAACACCCAGTGGTTTGCCTAGAATCAGCACGTCCCCGGGCTGCGCATCGGCGTTGCGCTTGATGTCATTCGGGTGTGCCAAGCCAAGTGCGACAAGACCGTAGATGGGCTCGACTGAATCGATGGAGTGTCCGCCCGCCACGGGGATGCCGGCAGCCTGACAGACGTCTCGTCCGCCACGCAGGATTTCTCTAATCACGCCAGCAGGTAAGACGTTAATCGGCATACCAACAATGGCCAGCGCCAGTATGGGTGAGCCGCCCATGGCATACACATCAGACAGTGCATTAGTTGCTGCAATGCGACCAAAGTCATAGGGATCATCGACCACGGGCATGAAAAAGTCGGTGGTTGCGATCAGAGCCTGGTCATCGTTCAGGCGATAAACCGCGGCATCATCAGCTGTTTCTGTGCCAACTAGCAAATCTTTAAATGGCGCTGCGGCTGGCAGGTCTGACAATAGCTCGCTTAAAACGCCAGGCGCAATCTTGCATCCGCAGCCACCCCCGTGAGCGAGTGACGTGAGTTTCGGTGTTTCGGTGTTCATGATGCAGTATCCGGGCAGGTTTAGTTCACATCTTAGCAATCTGGCAGGACTGTTGCGCAGCCGCGCCAGGCGTTACAGTCAATGCCATCTGCATAACTTTTGAAGGCTCAACATGCAAACCCTTCTGCCAGAGAACCTCGATGCCAAACAGGCATATAAGCTGTTGACCGGTGTCATCGTGCCCAGACCCATCGCCTGGGTGAGCACGGTATCGGTCACCGGCACGACAAACTTGGCGCCGTTTAGTTATTTCACCAGCGTTTCAAACAAACCACCCATGGTGGGCATTAACATTGGACAAGAGTACGGGGGGCGCAAGGACACCGCTCGAAATATTCTTCAGACGCAAGAATTTGTCGTCAACATTGCCCACTGGGGACAGCTTGAAGACTTGCATGCGAGTGCTGACCACCACCCACCTGAAACCAGCGAAATTGAGTTGCTGGGCTTAAAAACAGAGCCGTCCTCGTACATCAAAGCACCGCGTATTGCGCAAGCGCCGGTTCAAATGGAGTGCCGGTTTCAACAGATGATCCCGTTTGGTACAGGGGGCTCGGAGTTCTACGTGGGCGAAGTTGTTGCGTTTCATTTCCGAGAGGACATTCTTGATATCGAGACGCTGCGGGTGGACTCGGTGGGTCTTGAGCCCATTTGCCGTTTGGGTGGCCCCATGTATGCCGCGCTTGGCAAGCTTGCCAAGATGCGCGCGCGTGGCTAATGGCCGTCTTCAGCCTAGACCTACTGGCAGCCCATGTGTTTGCGAAACATGACCGGATCGTGCCCATCGGGCACGTTGGCGCATGGATCATTCACAACTTTGGCGTAGCCGCGCAACTCGTTGTACTGCTTGACTTGCTCGGGCGTGACGACATCTAAGGTTCGGTGGTGGTAGGACAAGTGCAAAAACCGCAAGTTGGCACGTGTTTGTTCGGCTTGGTCAACGACCTCACGAAGCGCGCGGTCGCTTAAATTGCCTGAACGAAAATACTCATCTATCGTTTTCTCTGCGGCCATGTACTCATTGCCCAGTGCAATGGCTTGGACCTTCATGTCTTTAAAGAGCTTGTTTAGCTGGTCGACTTGGCTTGGGCTCAGGCCGATTTTGTCGGCCAATTCCAGTAAGTGCGCAGGACCAGGCACGCCATTGAGTTCGGCGGGCTTGGCCAGCCCCCAGCCCTCGCCATTGCTCAGTGCTTTTTGGTCATCGGCTGATAGCGAGGTAATCGTGCGGGTTTGCTGGCCTGCGTACGGGCTGGCCGTGGGCTGCGCAGCCTGGTGTTGCATCTGCGCGTGCACCATCGAGCTGGCCAGTCCGAGTACGATCGCCGCAGTGCCAGACAACAAAAAGCGCTTAACCATGCTTAAATTCCTTTAAATAAAGAAAAATTCATTAAATATCCCTAACGAGAGCCATCGTGCACGGGAGCGCCGGGCGTTGGCGCGACAAACGTCAAAATGGCACCTGACTCAGATTCCGTGGCAAATACTTGGCGCTTGTCTGGGCCGCCAAATGCCAGGTTGGTGACGGCATGCCCATTTGGACTCGTCCAGACATGGGTTGGTTCACCCCTGCCATCGATGCGCCATATGCACCCAAGGCCCGGATTGGCAATGAGCAGGCAGCCCTCGGCGTCCATGGCCAGGCCGTCAGGGCCCATCGGGCCGTGCGACTGAAAAAACCGCCCTACTTTCGATGCTGAGCCATCGCTCAAGATTGGTGTGCGCCAAATTTCGTTGCCACGCGTGGCCGCTACGTAGAGCACTGCCTCGTCTGGTGAGAACACCAGCCCATTTGGGCTAGGTACGTTGCTTAAGACCGCATCTAAATGACCATCGCGGCTCAAGCGATAAACGCGCCCGGTGGGATCATGCAAGCCCGTTTGTCCTTGGTCAGTGAAATACAGGTTACCGTGTCGGTCAAACGTCAGGTCATTAACACCTTTAAAACGCTCCGAGTTTCGACGCTCTAAAAACGGCGAAACCTGTTTAGTCTCGAGGTTTAGTTGCACCAGGCCGTTTAGGTAGTCGGCGATTAGCAAGGTATTTGCGTCTAGCCATTTAAGGCCGTTTGGCTCACCCTCGTACTGGATGACCAAATCCCATTGTTTGTCAGAAGAAACCCTGAAGATCCTGCCGTAGGGAATATCGGTGACGTATAGGTTGTCTGCTGCATCGAGTAGCGGGCCTTCCAGAAATGAGTCGATGACGGCGCCACCACGATTGGCCGTGGCCCAGCTCGTGGGTTTAGCAGGGTGTCTAAATTGTGCCGGCATCTGCGACCAGACGTCAGCCACGCATTTGATCGGACGGTTACCCAGAAAATACATGTGCACTGCCTCGAAGGTTATCGGAGCCCGTCCTGTAAGAACTTGTTAACACAGGAGATTAAAAGGGGTATTCTTTGTGGATGAGGACGCAAAGAGCGTTAAACGCGCCGCAAAGTGTTCATCTATCACACGAGGTTAACTCATGAACAACGTCACCGATGCCAAGCATCTGCAGCAAGCGCAAGAACTCGACCTATCGAACTTCTGGATGCCGTTTACGGCGAACAAGCAGTTCAAGGCTGCACCCCGACTATTCAAGAAAGCCAAAGGTATGTATTACACGACCGTGGATGATCGAGAGGTTATTGATGCGGTGGCAGGTCTTTGGTGTGTGAATGCCGGGCATGGCCGTGAGGATATTGCGCGCGCGGTTGGCAATCAGCTCTCGGAAATGGATTTTGCGCCAACTTTCCAGATGGGTCACCCGCTGGCGTTTGAAGCGGCGACCAGGGTAGCCGAAGTCATGCCCGCGGGCATGGATCGTATCTTTTTTGCGAACTCGGGCTCTGAGGCTGTCGACAGCGCATTGAAGATCGCACTGGCATACCACCGGGCTCGTGGCGAGGGACAGCGTACCCGTCTGATCGGCCGCGAGCGTGGTTACCATGGGGTTGGCTTTGGCGGTATTTCGGTCGGCGGTATTGTGGCTAATCGCAAGGTGTTTTCTGCCAACCTGATTCCCGGTGTTGACCACATGCCGGCCACGCTTAGCATTGAGAACGCTGCGTTTAGCCGCGGACAGCCAGCGTGGGGCGCGCACTTGGCCGATGAGCTTGAGCGTATCCTCGCGTTGCATGATCCCTCCACGGTGGCGGCGGTCATTGTTGAGCCAGTGTCAGGATCCGCGGGTGTCCTGGTTCCGCCACAAGGATATTTGCAACGTTTGCGCGAGATTTGCACCAAGCATGGCATTTTGTTGATTTTTGATGAGGTGATCACCGGTTTTGGTCGTTTAGGCAAGGCAACTGCGAGCGAGTTTTTTGGTGTGACGCCTGACCTCTTGACCTTGGCCAAGGCGATCAACAATGCAGCGATTCCCATGGGTGCCGTGGCTGCCAAGCGCGAGATTTATGACACGATCGTGGACTCAGGCCCCGCCAATGGCATTGAGCTCTTTCACGGTTACACCTATTCGGCTCACCCGGTAGCTGCCGCAGCTTGTCTGGCAACTCAGGACATTTATGAGCGTGAGGCATTGTTTGAGCGTGCGGCACAAATGGCTCCGAAGTTTGAGGCAGCTATCCATGATTTGAAGGGTGAGCCGTTTGTCAAAGACATTCGTAACTTGGGCTTGGTTGGAGGCGTTGAGCTTGAGTCGCGCCCGGGCCAACCCGGTACGCGTGCCTATGACGCATTCATGCACTGCTTTAAGAACGGGGTGATGGTTCGCTACACGGGTGACATTCTGGCCTTCTCTCCACCATTGATCTTGGAAGACTCGCATATTGACCAGATTTTCTCAACCGTGCGTGGGGCGTTACGCGCGGTGCAGTAATCCCGATGTGTTGTGGTCAGTACACAGCAATCCCCGCAATAGCGGGGTTTTTTATCAATCAATCGCGTCCGTTAGGTTTGGCCAGTTGCCGGTATCCTGCCGGCGGCAGACTTTCTGTCCAAGCGGTAACGCCGAATGTTAATGACCAGCGCCGCACTGGCAAACGACACACCCACCAGTAGCCCCATCGTTGACCCAAAAGCTTGGCTGGCCGCAAACGCTGATGCCACCAGGGCAGCACCGGTTGTTTGGCCAAACACCCGAGTAACTGCCTGCAGACCGCCCACTGCACTGGCGCGTTCTCTCGGCGCTGATCCCAACAATACCCGATTGTTGGGTGTCTGAAAAAACCCAAAACCCAAGCCACCGAGAAACATGGCGCCCATTAGCCATACCGTGTTGACCGAGGTTGGCAGCAGGATAATGAGCAGTGTTGCGACAGCCATGGCCGCTGCACCAATGGCGCAGAGGATCGCGACGTTGACCCGATCAGCCAGCCTGGCAGCCACGACAGCCATGATGGCAGCGCCAAGTGGCCAGCTGGCCATTAGCCATCCAACCGTTATCGGATCGTGACCATGTACAGTTTGCAGATAGAAAGGCAGTGACACGAAAATCGCCATCTGCGCGGCAAATGAACTGACCGATGCGCCAAGCGCAGATCGAATGGCTCCCACGCGCAACAAGTCCACCGGAACCAAGGGCGATGTTTGACCCGAGGATAGGCGAACCAGCCAGACTGACAGTGCAATACTCGTGACCATGCACAACACGGCATAGAAAGTGTAAGTTGCCAAGTAGTCGAGGCCAAGAATGAATAGCCCAATCGTCACCATACTCAATAAAGCCGCTCGCACATCAAAACGGTTGGTGATCGCGGGTACATCCGGCAAATGCCGCATGACCAAGGCGGTGACTGCCACCAAGGGCATCAATGACACAAAAAGCCAGCGCCAGTCGGCAAACAAAAGGATGGTCGAGCCGATGGTGGGTCCGATGACGGAACTGACCGCCACATTCATGGCATTGATGGCGATGCCTTTACTGAGCAGGCGCGCTGGATACACGTGACGCATCAGCCCACCAAACAGACACATGATGGCAGCCGCACCCAGCCCTTGCATGATGCGCGCCATAATCAGGATGTCAATGCTTGGTGCTGATGAACTGGCCAGCGCACCAATGGCAAACCCCGCCAAACCTGCACCAAACACGCGTTTAAAGCCGATGCGTTCAGCCAGGCTGGCAAATGGCAGTAGGGTAACAGCAACCGTCAGCCCGTAGGCATTGACAACCCAGATCACTGTGGCGGCATCAATTTGTAGGGCGTATGCGATCGATGGCAAGGCAACATTAATCATCGCTGCATCAAGCACGCAAATGCCGATGCCAAGCAGTATGGTCAATGCAGCCCAGTAACGACGTGGTGCCGGCAAGCCGTCACCTGCCCACCCTGTGCTTATCTGGTCAGGATTTTTTGGGGGGGGACTTAACGGGGCGCTGCCAGTTTTCAAGGGTTTTTTGCGGTGCTCTCGAGATCGTCAGCTTATTGGCCGGCGCATCATGGGTCAGTGTCGTGCCAGCCCCCAAGGTGGCACCTTTGCCGACCCGAACCGGCGCAACGAGTTGGGTGTCTGAACCGATAAATGCATCATCTTCAATGATGGTGCGGTGTTTGTTGGCACCGTCGTAGTTGCAGGTGATCGTGCCTGCGCCAACGTTGACACGGCGACCGATGTCGGCATCACCGATGTAGGCCAAATGATTAGCTTTGCTTTGTGCCTGAATATGGGAGTTTTTGATTTCAACGAAGTTGCCGATATGAACTTCGTCATCAAGACGCGTGCCAGGACGAATTCGGGCGTAGGGACCGATTTGCGCGCCTTTACCGATGTCAGCCTGCTGCAGGTGACTAAACGGATGAATTTCAGTGCCTGCTCCCACCGTAACGTCTTTGAGTATGCAATGCGCACCAATTTTTACGCCATCGCCTAGAACAACCATGCCCTCAAACACGCATCCAATGTCAATGTAGACATCCTGACCGCATACCAGCTCGCCACGCTGGTCAAACCGGTCTGGATCCGCAATGGCCACCCCACCTTTGAGTTGGCGACTGGCTAGTTCACGTTGCCACATGCGCTCAAGCCGTGCCTGTTGTTCCCGGCTGTTGACGCCTTGGGTTTCATAAGAGGCTTTGGGTGCAACGGTGTTGATCGTAATGCCATCCTTGGCGGCAAACTCCACGATGTCGGTGAGGTAATACTCACCTTGGGCGTTTTGGTTTGACAGTTGGCTTAGCCATTGCTTGAGCTTAATCGTCGGGGCCACGAGCATGCCGGTATTGATCTCCCGAATCTGCCGTTGTGTCGCGGTGGCGTCCTTTTCTTCGACGATGGTCAGTACACGGTTTCGGGCATCACGCACAATTCGGCCGTAGCCACTCGGGTCGTCAACCTCTTGAGTCAACAATGCCAAGCCATTATCACTGGCGGCCAGTATGGCTTGGAGCGTGTCGATTTGTACCAGCGGCACATCACCATAGAGAATCATGGTGGCATTGCTCTCTTGTTTGCTTTGAAGCAGACCGGCAGTTTGAGCAACCGCGTGGCCTGTACCAAGTTGCGGCCATTGCGACACAAAGTGCAGGTCTGTCTGTCCCTCATAGGCTTGGCGTATTTGTGGTTCGCCATGACCGACAACCACGATGAGTTGATCGGGTGATAAAGACCGCGCTGTATTGATCACGCGGGTGAGCATGGGTTGACCGCCGATTGTCTGTAAAACTTTTGGGTGGCTCGATTGCATGCGCTTGCCCATGCCAGCGGCTAAGATAACAACGTTCAACATAAGTTTCTTCAAACTTCTTTCTTCGGGGTGCGTGAAGTGCTAGCAGCCTTTTTAGTGGCGCGAGGTTTGGTGGTGGATGCCCCTCGGCTGCTGGTGCGTTTGGAGTTCTGGCCAGCAGTTTTTTGTAGGACTTCGCTACCGGCTTTGGCGGCATTGGCTGTGGCGGCGGCTATCTGGGCAAACTGACCCTCGAGCATCTTCCACCAATCCAGTGCTGCAGCCTGTTGGGGGTCATTAGGGTTAGCCGATTTGGGCAGTGCCTCACTTGTATTTTCCTCTGCTGCAGCTTTTGGGGGCGCTTTGGGCTTGTAAGGCGCGGGCTTTAATCCAAGTGCAATTTCCAGTGGCGAGGCTTCACTAGCATCGGTAGCGCCACTCGATTGACCCATCGCCACAAAAGATTGCAAGGTTTTGACGGTGGCCAGTTGTACCTCCATGCCTTGGATGGTACTGCTTAGCATCGACAGATTGAGTTTGAGCCAATTTTCAACGGTACGTAGGTCTGAAATACGTTTTTCTAGCTCCTCAGGTGCCATTGGGTTGACTATGGCATCAGATGAACTACTCTTGGCGCCATAACCCATACTACCCATGGCCTGACGCATCATATCCATGCTGGTTAAAAGAGGATTATTGGGGGTATTCATGAACGCAGCGCTCATGCCCGGCAGGGCAAAGGGGTTCGGTGTGTCCTGGCTCATGCTGGCCTCCCTTTTGGTTGTCAGGATTACTAATGATGATAAGGGATATTCTGAGAAAATACCGCCATGAAGACTGAAATATCCATCACCGACCTAGAAGCCGCCATCAATTACTGGCGACAAACTCACCCATCTGAGGGTGAAGAGTTGCGGCTCACCCAGAAAGCCGCAGCACTTGCCGAGCCATATGCCATGATGATCATGACTCGGCGCCATCTTCTGAGCATTGAGCCGCTTGATTTAGAAGCACAAGAAGCCATCGAGCAGTGGCGAGTCGCCACGGGTCGCGCTTGAGCCAAACACAGAGTGGGTTAGCAACTTAATTCAGTAGCTGCTTGATGTCTTGAGCCAGTGCCTCAGATCCTGCCTGATTGCTCACGAGCACGCGGGCTTGGCCGCTTTTATCCAACAGATAGTACGAGGCGCTGTGATCCATGGTGTAGCTGCCATCGGGTGTGGGTACTTTGGCATAGTAGGCTCGAAAGGCTTTGGCCGCCTGGTGGATTTGCTCGGGCGTTCCGGTCAATCCCAGAAACTCGGTGGGCAACCCATCGCTGAATACCTGCAAATACTCTTTCATGGTTTCGGCAGTGTCGCGCTCGGGGTCAACGGTAATCATCACTACTTGCACGTCGCGGGACTCTGGACCCAACGAAGCAAGTGCGGTGCGCACCTCGGACAAGGATGTTGGGCAAACATCCGGGCATTGAGTGAACCCAAAAAATACCACCGTGACTTTGTCTTTGAAGCGATCGACCGATGCGGTCTTGCCATGATGATCGATCAGTGCCCACCCTTGTCCGATGTTGCCACCCGAGATGTCGCTTCCCTGAAAACTGGCTTGTTCAGAACAGGCTGACAATAAAGCAACACTAAAAACCAAAGCCAGCGTACGAAGCCAAGCCATTAAAAGCGCCTCTATCCAGAGTTACAGGGTCAAACCGAGTGCAATGAGCCAGTGATCAATCAAGAGACTAGCGAATAACAGCGCAAGGTACAAAATCGAGTACTTGAAAAGCTGGCGGGCTTTCTCGTCGCTGTAGGACAGGTACAGCTGCCAACTAATCTGCACAAACCGCAAGCCGAGCGCGATGGCACAGACCAAGTAGAGCCAACCGCTCATGCGCACAGCAAAGGGCAGTAACGTGGTGCCCAGCAAAGCAATGCTGTAGAGCAGAATATGCAAGCGCGTAAAGCCTTGCCCGTGGGTGACCGGCAGCATCGGCAGACCCGATTTTTCATAGTCTTTGTTGCGGTATAAAGCTAAAGCCCAGAAGTGGGGTGGTGTCCAGATAAAGATAATCAGCACAAGTAACCAAGCTTCTGCTGACACATGATTGGCCACGGCTGCCCAACCCAAGGCTGGTGGCATGGCGCCAGACAGTCCGCCAATCACAATGTTCTGGGGTGTGCGCGGCTTGAGAATCATGGTGTAGATGATGGCGTACCCAACAAACGTAGCAAATGTTAGCCACATGGTCAGTGAGTTGACCCACTGAAAGAGCACGAACATGCCAATGCCGCCAACAACACCTGAAAGGCCAATGACTTGTTGGGCTGAAATGGTGCCTGCAGCCGTGGCGCGTCTGGCGGTTCGCTGCATTTTGGCGTCGATTTGCTGTTCGATCAGGCAGTTGATCGCAAAAGCGGCTGCAGCGAGCAACCAAATACCAACGGTGCCTGCCACCAACGTTTGCAGTGATGGCAAGGTTGGGGTGGCCAGAAACATCCCAATGACTGCGCAGAACACAGCAAGCTGCGTCACCCGCGGCTTGGTCAGCACCATATACTGGCGCCAAAGCGAATCATGTGGACGAGCGGTAGCGGTAGTCATGACAGCATTTTAGGCAAACTGAGTCACAGCGGCAGACCTAACCTTAGCAGGTTTCATTCCCGTGACTCTGACAAGCAACGTGACCGTGGCCAAAGTCAACCCCGCCGCACCCCCATTGTGCAACACAGCAATCAATAACGGCCACTCAAAAAAGATGGTGGTCAGCCCGGTAAATAACTGCGCCACGAGCAACGCCATGATCAGGTCACACGGTCCACGCAAGCCCGGATCACCGCGTAAGCGCCACGCTAGCGTGCCCATGTAGGCAAATATCACCCATGCAAAGTTCCGGTGAACCCAATGAATCGCCACGAGCGCCTGCTGTGAAATCGCCTCACCACTGGGCAACTCACCGAGGGCTCGAACGAGGGAGAAGCCGCCCGCGAAGTCCATGGGCGGAACCCACTGACCGCCACAGGTGGGGAAGTCCATGCATGCGAGCGCAGCATAGTTGGTGCTGACCCAGCCGCCAAGCCCAATCTGAATAAAAAGCAACACCAACCCGAAGGCAACCCAAGGCTTATACCGGTGATTATCCGGCTGGATCGGAGTGTAGAACCTCTCGCGAGCCGCCAACCAAGTTAATAAAGCGAGCAAGCTCATCCCGCCGAGCAGGTGAATCGTCACAATGAGGGGCATAAGCTTAAGCGTCACGGTCCAAGCACCGAACGCACCCTGTACGCACACAGCGACAAATATCACCGTCGCTAGCCAAGGTGTGCGGCCAATCATGTCACGCCAACGCCAAGCCATCGCCATGATCCCAATGATCATTAGACCCAATAGAATAGCGACATAGCGGTGGGCCATCTCAATCCAGGCTTTTGCTAGCGTGACAGGCCCGTCTGGCAAAACTTGTTCAGCAGCGCGGATGTCACTGAGCGCGCCGATCGGGGTTACTTTACCGTAGCAGCCTGGCCAGTCTGGGCAGCCCAGACCGGAGTCTGTAAGGCGCACAAATGCACCGAACATAATTAAGTCCAGCGTCAGGAACCACGTCAGAAACACCAGTCGACGATAGCGTTGGCGCTTTTTTTGGTCTGTTGTACTCAATTCGGCGGTGCTCATCGCGGTGTTGTCCTGTCTATGCCGTTATTAGCCGATTTGGGAGTTGTGAAGCAACTTACCCAAGTCTTTGCGAACTTTGAGGGGATCTGGGTCCTGTGGATACTGCATCATGAGATTGCCCAGTGGGTCAATGATCCAAATGGGCTCGAGCAGTTCGGCTTGATCGCCTGCCGGGAGGTCTTTGCCAGCCAGAAACGCATCTAGCTGCTGCGGGTTGGCCCTGAGCATGATGGTGCCAGCATAAGCTTCAAGCACCTGTTCGGGAACCGGTGCATCGTCAGTCACGAACCAGACGCGACTAACACGTTTAACGTTTTTACCGGTCATTGCGTGTGTGTTGCGCAAAATAAAAAGCTTTTTAGCGCATGATTCCGGACAGGCTGCCTCATCGGCTGCGACCAACAGCCACTGCCCCTTGAGCTCGTTCAAGTCAAACGGTTGGCCATCCAGTGTTGTGACGGGCAATTGTTCATTGGTGGGTAAGGGCCGTTGCGGATCCAGGATTGTTCCATAGTTGGTCGAGCCGCTAGGCTGCCATGATGGGTTGTAGTAAAGGATAAAAGCCGCGATCACAGGCGTGATACTGATGATCAAGATCAGTATCAAGGGACGGATGGATCGAGACTTGGTAGGTGGTTGACTCATCAATTACAATCTCAATTTACGGGTTCGATTTTCGCACGGCGCCGCGAGCGCCACAGTAATACGCCCATGGCAACAAAGGCAATAACAGAAAAACTAAACCACTGCATCGCGTAGCCGATGTTGGTGTCAGCATCAATCGATGGTGTTGGCCATTGTTGTTTGAGCGCCTGGGCATCACTGGCATTCGTTTGCATCAAAACAACAGGCAAAAACTTTAAACCAGTTGCTTCAGACATGGCATCGATAGAAACGTTCTGCAGTTGGGTTAACTTTTTCAGGTTAACAGCAGTCCTTTCTGGACCATCTTCACTCACAGCCACAGGCCTTATCGAGTGTCCGTCGTCCTTGGCCAGTTCGTACAGTTGAGGAACCCGCATGGCGAGTTCACCTGCTACCGTGATGCGGTCAGATCCTTGCGTGATCACTGGAAACGGATTGTATTGACCAATAGGTCGAGCCACCCAGCCGCGCAACACCAGAATTGCCAGGTTTGGCGAGAGTTTGAGCGGCGTTGCTAACCAAAACCCAGGTTTTCCATCTAGATTTCGGTTATCTAGCAGTACGCTAAATTGCGGCATCCATTGGCCGGTGGCTTGGGCAGACTGCCAGGGTTTGAGTGCAGTTGGATCCACCGTTTCACTTAACTCGGTGGGTGCCGATTGTCGACCTGACTCAATCATGGCCGCCACGTCACGCCGTTGGTCTGCACGGTCAAGCTGCCAATTGCCCAAACCCACGAAAATTGTCCCAATCACTCCTAGCAACACCACAGCCAACCAAACTCGACGATTGGCCGGGGCTTTCGATGTCTGAAGTTGGTTATTGTGCGGGGTGTCTGCCATAATGATCGCTTGTTTAATTAATGCCGCATTGTCGAATGATAGGCAGTGCGGTACGAGAGTCTTATGCGAATTTTTGTTGCATTGGTGTTTATTGGCATTATTGCGAGTCTTGGTTCTGCCTTGTTCTATCTTATGAAAGACAAGGGTGGTTCGAACCGAACTGTCAACGCGCTCACCATCCGAATTGGCCTTTCCGTGGTGCTATTTTTGCTGCTGTTGCTGGCCCACCACCTTGGTTGGATCAGAAGCACTGGCTTCACACCTTGAGCACCAGTCAATGACTGTCTGATGCGGCCTGCTGGTCGTCTGACCTAGTGCTTCAGATCAAAAAAGAAAAAGGGCCATCAACTGGCCCTTTTTTGTACTCCGGGCTTACTTAGAACCAGTACACGAAGATATACAAACCAAGCCAGACAACGTCAACAAAGTGCCAATACCAAGCGGCGCCTTCAAAACCGAAATGGTTATCTGCGGTGAAGTGGCCTTTCATCATTCGTCCAAGCATCACGGCCAGCATGGTTGCACCCAGGATCACGTGAAATCCGTGGAATCCCGTGAGCATGAAGAACAGCGAACCAAACGCACCAGAGTCGAATCGCAAATTCAGACCAGTGTAAGCATAGTAGTACTCGTAAGCCTGACAGCTGACGAAAATAAAGCCCAGCACGATCGTTGAGAGCAACCAGAATTTGGCTTTGCCTAAGTGGTTCTCGCGCAGCGCGTGGTGAGAAATGGTCAATGTCACGCCGGAAGCAAGCAACAGTGCGGTGTTTATCGTGGGCAACCAGAAGGGCCCCATGGTTTGGAACTGCTCTACCACGCCCGCAGGACCCAAGTTCGGCCATGCTGCACTGAAGTCGGGCCAAAGCATGAGTTGGTGATCCAAGTCACCAAGCCACGGTGTTGTTACTGTGCGGGTGTACCACAGCGCACCAAAGAATGCCGCAAAGAACATGACTTCAGAGAAGATGAACCAGCTCATACTCCAGCGATAGGACACGTCGATACGTTTGCTGTTTAAGCCAATTTGCGCTTCGTGGATCGCGTCGCCAAACCACTGCCAGAGCACCACGGTTAGGGCCAGTACACCAAATAGAACGGCCCACATGCCAATGGCCATCTGGTTAACCCAAGCCGCTGCACCCAGCATGGTAATGAGCAAGGCAGCACTGGCACGAACCGGATGAGCCGAGTCCGCTGGAACGTAGTAGTAAGGTGCCTCTTTGGTGGCGCTGGCGTGGCTTGCGCTCATGGTTGATCTCCTGAGTACTGCTTTTATAAATTAATCACAACCGCCGTTAGCTTAAGTAACAGCACTATTAACGACCCACTGAACGAGCAACAAAAGCGAGCCAACAAAAACGACCCCGAATATCAGTCCAGTCAGGATGACGTAAACCGGGTTTAACTTGGCAATATCATCCTTAAGCCCAACGCTTTTTCTGACGCCAAACATGGCCCACAAAACCGCTTTAAGCGTCTGCAGAAAGTTCAGCTTGCGCTGACTGCTTTCTGCCAAGCCATTGCTTGTTTGTTGACTGGTCATCCCAATTGACCACCGATCAACTGCCTAGCAATGACCCATACAAACACCGCAACCACAAACACAAGGAATATAAGCCCGGCCTTTTTGTTTTTGCGGCGTTGTTCTGGTGTCATTTATTCCAACTAAGAGTCAAGTACGTAATGATCCTGGTGTAAGCGATGCCTTATCGAACCACGGGTGGTGTTTCGAAGGTGTGGAACGGTGCTGGTGACGGTACCGTCCACTCAAGCCCTTCCGCAGCTTCCCACGGTTTGGCAGCAGCAACTTCACCCTTGCCAGCGTATGCTTTTAGCACAAGGTACATGAAGATCAACTGCGAGAAGCCGAACCAGAAAGCACCAATGGTCGCAATCATGTGGAAATCCGTGAACTGAGTGGCGTAGTCCGCATAACGACGTGGCATGCCAGCCAACCCCAGGAAGTGCATCGGAAAGAACGTGACGTTAAACGAAATCATGCTCATCCAGAAGTGCCATTTACCCAGGCGCTCGTCGTACATGCGGCCAGTCCACTTGGGCAACCAGTAGTAGGCACCGGCAAACAACGCAAACAGTGAGCCAGCAACCAGCACGTAATGGAAGTGAGCGACCACGTAGTAGGTGTCATGGACCTGAATATCAATCGGTGCAACGGAGAGGATCAGACCGGTAAAGCCGCCAATCGTGAATACGAAGATAAAGCCGATCGCAAACAGCATGGGGGTCTCAAACGTCATGGAGCCCTTCCACATGGTTGCCACCCAGTTAAACACCTTAACGCCAGTCGGAATCGAGATCAGCATCGTGGCGTACATAAAGTACAGCTGAGCAGTCACTGGCATGCCGGTGGTGAACATGTGGTGGGCCCAGACGATGAATGACAGGATTGCGATCGACGCTGTGGCATAAACCATCGAGGCGTAACCAAACAGTGGCTTACGCGCAAATGCTGGGACGATGGCAGAGATGATGCCAAACGCCGGCAGAATCATGATGTAAACCTCGGGGTGCCCGAAAAACCAAAAAATGTGCTGATACAGCACTGGGTCACCGCCCATGGCAGCGTTAAAAAAGCCAGTGCCGAAATGACGGTCCGTCAGAATCATGGTGATGGCGGCAGCCAATACGGGCATCACAGCGATCAACAAGTACGCGGTGATCAACCAGGTCCAGCAGAACAGAGGCATTTTCATCAGTGTCATGCCAGGTGCGCGCATGTTCAAGATGGTTACGATGATGTTGATTGCACCCATGATGGAGGAAGCACCCATGATGTGAATCGCGAAAATCGCCAGATCCATGCCAGGACCCATTTGGAGGGACAGTGGGGCGTAGAGCGTCCAGCCGGCCGCGGTGGCGCCACCAGGCACAAAAAATGATGCGGTCAAGAGCACAGCAGCCACTGGCAGCAGCCAGAAGCTGAAGTTGTTCATGCGGGCAAATGCCATGTCAGAGGCACCGATCTGCAGTGGGATCATCCAGTTCGCAAAACCCACAAAGGCCGGCATGATAGCGCCGAACACCATGATTAAACCGTGCATCGTGGTGAACTGGTTAAACAGTTCAGGTTGGAAAAATTGCAGTCCGGGCACGAATAGCTCGGTGCGCAACAGCAAAGCCAACACGCCGCCTTCGAGGAACATCACAAAGGAGAATATGAGATACATCGTCCCAATGTCTTTGTGGTTGGTTGCAAACAACCAGCGGCGCCAGCCGTGTGGCACGCCATGGGCGTGATCGTCATGGTGACCGTGCGAAAGGTCTTCGCCTTTGCCTGGAATGGTATCAATGGTTACGCTACTCATGCTTTCTCCTGACTGCCATCGGCGGTTAGAGTGCCCAACTGGGGCAGTGTCTCTATATCTTATCCAAGAATCTTAAAAATACGGTAGTTTTAAATCATCGTGCTGCTTGTACTTGGGAGGGCTGGACCACGGCATCAGCGCCTTTACCAGAATTGCCCCATGACTGACGGGTGTAGGTAATCACTCCCGCAAGATCGACATCACTGAGGCCCGCATACGATTGCATCGCTGTGCCAGGCTTGCCCTTGAGCAGGATTTCAATCTGACCAGCCATTGGACCCATCACGATTTGGCTACCGTCGAGCGCTGGAAACGCCGGTGGTACACCTTTGCCAGTTGCCTGATGGCACGCCAAACACTGAGCATTGTAGAGGGTTTGACCACGGGCAACGAGCTCCTCCGAGCTCCACTGTTTGTTTGGGTCATCTGCTGCAGCGGTCAGCGCACCCTGCTTATCTTTAGCCCAAGCCACGTAGTCTTGCTCAGAAACGACCTTCACCACGATAGGCATGAAGGCGTGGTCTTTGCCGCACAGCTCAGCACACTGACCGCGGTATTCACCAACCTGCTCTGCCCGGAACCAAGTGTCACGCAAGAACCCAGGGATGGCGTCCTGCTTGACGCCAAGGTCTGGCACCATCCAAGAGTGAATCACATCACCTGCGGTGACAACCATGCGTACTTTTTTGCCAACGGGCACCACTAGGGGGTTGTCAACCTCCATCAAGTAGAACTCACTCTTGGGCTCGAGGTTGTAGATCTGTGTGGTCGGGGTCGTCAGGTTGGACAGAAAGCTGACGCCTTCGGCGGGGCCGTCGATGTACTCATAACCCCACTTCCACTGGTAACCGGTCACTTTGACAGTCAAGTCAGCACCCGACGTATCTTTCATGGCCACCACTGTACGCGTGGCAGGCAAGGCCATGCCGATCACGATCAAAAACGGGATGACGGTCCAGGCAATCTCGACGCCAACGCTTTCATGGAAGGTGGCGGGTTTGGCGCCTTTGGATTTGCGGTGCGCCCAGATCGAGTAAAACATGACACCGAAAACGGCAATAAAAATCACCAAGCAGATTACTAGCATCATCCAGTGCAGCCAAGCCACATCACGAGCGATTTGGGTGACGCCGGTGGTCAAATTTAGCTGATTGACGTCTGGCCCGCCGGGCATGTTTACTTGTGCCGCAGCCATGCCAGACACCGTTAAAGCACAGGCAAGAACCAACCCTTTGAACTTCATCATGTTCACCTCGAGACAATGCATATCGCACAAAACTACACCACATCCGACGAGTAGTTCGAACAGACGCTTCTCTAAAATTTTGGAGCGCAAATTTCCAACAACAAAAAATTCTTGCCCGTCAGATCTAATTTAGTCTGGATTTGTAATTAGTCAATGAATCGCCGGATTATAGCCAAGGTCGCGGTCCTTAAACCATAGACGGTTACAATTCCAATCATATTTTTGGTATCCCTTAGACAAACATCGTGTTTTTGGTGAAATTTTGAGCACCGACCAGCTGCTAGCGTACTTAACAAGCCTTGAGCAGATTGCCAGGCAAAGCCCCGAGGATGGGTCGGTACCCTTCGTGATAGGAAAAAGGCAATGCGGCTTTGTTAGTCCCCGTGCTGCGACGGTTTTGAAGGGGCAGTGTCTTGCGTTAAATCAAGATGGCCGCATTGTCCTTAGCCAAGAAGACGCTTTGGATGAGCAGCTTGCCCGGATTGCCCAAACCTTGCTTGAAGGTGGGTGCATCTCAAAATGGCGTGGTGAATTGCTCGATGTGTGGTGCGATAACAACGTAGTTGGAGCCATTGAGCGTGGCGCTGTGCGGTCACTGGGGTTACTGACACGGGCTGTGCACTTAAACGCTTGGTCAACAAACGGCGAACTCTGGGTTGCCCGGCGGGCGCTAGACAAGCCAACCGATCCAGGCATGTGGGATACGCTCGTCGGTGGTTTGGTTGGGTACGGCGAGAGCGATGAGTTGGCGCTCGAGCGGGAGTCAGCAGAAGAGGCGGGCTTGAGTCCGCTTCAAATTGTGCAGCGTGAACCGATTCAGAGCATCTACCAAATGAAGCGCAGAGTACCCGAGGGATTTCAGTGCGAAGAGGTGTTAACCAGTGATTGCGTCTTGGCCGACGACGTCGACCCACAGAACCAGGACGGTGAGGTCATGGAAATTGCGTGCCTCCCCATCCCTGAAATTGAGTCGATGTTGTTTTCTGGCCAATTCACGCTTGAGGCCAGTATTGTTATCGTTCAGAGCCTGCTGGCGCGTCAGGCTCTATAAGCAATTCAGCTCGCCCGACCGCTAGCGCACGCAAACGTTGGTTGGCAACGACCTGAATGGCGGCCCGAAGCGTTTCATCTTTGGCTAGCAAAGCCTTGAAGTCCCGTGCGGTTAGTTCCAGCAGCTTGGTATAACCCAAAGAACGTACCTCGAATTCGTTTGCATCCTGTTTTAAAAGGTACAACTCCCCAAAAAACTCGCCTGAGCCAAGCTCGATGTGTGTTGCGTCAGGCAGCCGCATCGTCACTGCACCGGAGGCCACAAAATACAACGACGGATTGGGTTTGCTGGGTCCCTGTATTAGTTGGTTCGGTAGCGTCAAGCGAGTCTTTAGCTTGCGTGTCAGTTTTTTAAGCGTGTCTTTGGGCAGATCTGCAAGTAAAGGCACCTTGTGAGCCAGGTCTTCCGGAGCCATTTCGGTATCTAGCGCTGGAATCCGGTCGAGAAATGCCCATCGATCCTCAAGCCGCTGCATCAGGTCATCGTATACCTCTGGGCTAATCACAGATTCATCGAGCATTTCGCGATAACGAGCGCGCTCCAATGTGCGCGCCAGACGACCAAGGTAACTCTGCTCGAGCCATTCGGCAAAGCTAGGATACTGCAAGCGCAATGCTTGCAAGTTCTCTTCAATCCGTGCCAGACGATTACGCAACGCCGTTTGAATCGCGTCCGATGCGCTGTCCCCGATCATTGGCCTGACTTGATTGTTGGCGAACAAGATCAGACGACGCGAGACCCAGCGCCAGCCGACAAGCTCGACAAATCGCTGTCCGAGCTCTCTGCCAAGCCACCCTTGAAGACCCAAAGTTTGATGCAGGCGTAACAGTAACTTAAAGGTTTTTGGATACTGCAATGAGCGCCCGATTGATTTCTCAAAGCCAGCCATGCCACTGACTTTGATGTCATCTTCCATCTGCTCGGACACAGAGAGTAATCGCTCTGCCGTTCGACGGCCAAAGCCTTGCTCTCCGAGGCTCACTAGAATCAGCTCGCTTTGACGGCTTGCAATCATCGACAGCCCTAGTCTGAGGCGATCCTCTTCATCAAAGCTCTCGATGTGAGTATCGGTCACGCTGGTAACGCTGGCTTCAAACACGTCATCGATTTTGGTGCGTGCTTGACGACTGATCTGTTCATCAACAGCAATCCGCTTGGTTTCAGCCTGCAAGTCGCTAACAGTAATAACGACAGCTTGGTTACGCAGGGCACGCTCAAGCGGGGAAAGTTTGTTTAATTCAAGAAAGTTAATCAACGGTCGCAGAGTCAGACCGTTAATGACCAGAGTTGACAAGACAAACCCGGTGACGCCAATGGCGACAAAGTCGCTGATTTCGTCAGACAGCAGATCATGTTCAGTAAGTGATAGTGCAAGCGCCAGAGACAACGCGCCGCGTAAACCACCCCAACAGATCACGGCTTTATATCGGCTGTCTATGCGGGTGCCTACCATTGCTGTTAAGCCTGGTAACAAGCCGTAAACAGTAACAGCGCGGGCAGCTAGCGCGGCAATCATCATGACAAACACAATGAGCAAGTCGTGCCATGTGGCGTTGGTCAGCAACTTCGGAATCATCATGGCCGCAAACAAAAAAATTAGTGAACTCGCCCAAAACCCAAGTTGCCGCCACGATTGAGCAAGTGCATGCGATGTCGCCGGTGTCATGCGGGTGCGACCCACGGATGACACAACGAGGCCCGCCACTACCGCCGAGACGACGCCAGACCAACCAAAAAAATGTTCGGGGATGATGTACGCAATGTAAGCGGTTGCCACCGTGAGCGAGATTTCTGCCGTTGGCCAGCCACGCAAAATCGGTAAGGCAGCACAAGCGATGCGTCCGATCACATAGCCGCTAAAGGCACCGCCAATCATGAGATTAAAAAAGCTAACGAGGACCGAGCCAGTGCCTATTGGGTTAGGGATCGTCTCAGATGCGACACCGAGCATGACTGCGTATAAGGCAATCGCTGCCGCATCGTTTAGCAGACTCTCTCCCTCAACAATGGTTGTCAGGCGTTTGGGCGCGCCCACTTCTTTAAAAATGCTAACCACCGCGGCGGGGTCTGTGGTTGCAATGATGGCACCAAGTAACAGGCATGCAGCCAGGCTGTAGCTTGAAACAAAAGACACTCCCCAGCCCACAAATGCGGTGCAGATAAATACTGCGACCACAGCGAGAAGCAAAATAGGGGCAATGTCGTTGGCTAATCCACGAACGTTGGTGTTTAACGCGGTCTCAAACAGCAACACCGGCAAGAACACCACCAAGATGGTTTCCGAGGGAATTTCAAAGGCCTGCAGTGACTCTAGCGATGTCGCTAGCCAGCCGGGTGCCCATTCGTGAACGTGGATGAAATAGCCCAACAGCGCACCCACTAGCGACAAAAGTAAAGAGTCTGGGATGCGCAACGCACTCGCAAGCGGTGACAAAAAGCAAACGAGAACCAAAATTCCCGCCAGCCCGAAGATGAGCATGTTGGTGGCCATGCGTTCTATCTTAGCGGGTTCTTTGCAACTAGATGATGACTGGCTCGATGATCGCCAGCGCTAGCCTTGACACAAAATCTACTTACGCGGCCTGCAGTGTTCCGCGCATTTTCTTGAGCGCAGCGGCCTCAATTTGGCGAATGCGTTCGGCTGATACGCCAAACTCATCGGCCAGTTCGTTTAACGTGGCGCCACCGTCCTCAGCTAACCACCGCGCGGTGACTATCCGACGTGAACGTTCATCAAGCATCTCAATCGCATGAGTCAGTCCGTTTGTCTGGAGTTGCTCTTGGTCTCGGCGGGCAAGCACCTCGGTCGGGTCATACTCGCCGTTGTCCGTCAGGTAGTCAATCGGGCTGAGTTGGTCCTCGTCGCCCACGGGCGCCTGCAATGAAAGCTCGCGCCCTGTCATGCGAACTTCCATTTCGCGCACTTCCTCGGGCTTGACGTTGAGTTCGTTGGCAATGCCATTGACCATTGCGGTGTCAAGCGTTGTGCCATCGGGGCGCATGCGGCGAAGGTTAAAAAACAGCTTGCGCTGTGCCTTGGTCGTTGCAACTTTAACTAAGCGCCAGTTGCGGATAATGAATTCATGGATTTCTGCTTTGATCCAGTGCACAGCAAAGGACACTAACCGTACGCCACGATCTGGGTCAAAGCGTTTGACCGCTTTCATTAGCCCAATGTTGCCCTCTTGGATCAGGTCGGCATGCGCCAAGCCATAACCCAAGTACTGACGGGCGATCGAGACCACCAGACGTAGATGCGACAGGATAAGGTCGCGCGCCGAGTCTAGATCATTGTTGTCGCGCAAATTAAGCGCAAACGCACGCTCCTGCTCTGGGCGCAGCACAGGCATCTGGTTAACCGCGGCGATATACGCCTCGATCGACCCAAGTGCACCAGGATTGGTCACTGCCATTGATAGGGCCTGAGGTGACACCGCTAAATCACTAGAAATTGCAACTTGCATGGATATAGGCTCTCCGCTCGAAGCACTAAAAAACATTGCACCCTAGAAAATATTAGCACTCTCTCGCCTAGAGTGCTAATAAGACTGGATTAGATGGGTGAAGTTCCCCATAATTATTGTTCAGTCAAACTTCAAACAATAGAATGCGCCTACCTCGCTTACATGCCCCTGCAGAGGCTCAGCTCGTGCAGGTCCGTTTTACAGCTGCGCTTGCGCAAGCCTGTCAGGCTTTTGGGTCAAACAGCGAATTGGACCGGATTGCCGGTTGGCTCGGCAACCAGATCCAAAGCAATCAACTTGCTTTGCATGCTTGGGCGTTAACACCCAGTCGACTATTGCTACTGCTCAGCTCACCAAATAGTAGTGCTGTCTCGCGAACCGTTCAAGCGATTGGCCGCCGACTGGCTGCAGAGCTAAAGACAGGCCGCGTGTTTGAGGGGCGGTTTAAAAGCGCCTTGATTGAACCCGTCTGGGTATTGCCATCGCAGATCTGGTTGGAGACTGCGCCGGTTAAAGAGGGTTATGCAAGCCAAGCGATGAGTTGGCCCTGGTCATCGGCCGCAAGCCATGTGGGGCATGTGCAGGCGCCTCGCCAATACGCTGTTTTATTGTCTGATCACCAGAGCTACTGGGCTTGCGGCAACACACCGTTCGATCGTCAGGCGACCTATAGAATCAAATTACTAAATGGGCTACTTGCATCCCAGCGTGAGCGCATCGAATCGGCGCTGTCTGGTCAGTGGGCGCTTGGGTCGCAGCAGTACGTTGCTCAAATTAGCAAGCTCGCGAGTAGGCGTGTTTCACCTGGAAGGCGGGGACGTCCGCCTAAGGATGTCGCGAGGCTTACTGATCCGTCCCCATTAAACTGACATTGCGGAGGGCGGGGAATTAATCGGGGACGCACCCCGTTTATTTTGCTTGCATTGCGTCTGGGATAACGTTATCGTGAATTCCCGCGCTGCACCATGCGCGGCTGAACGGGAGCCTACCGCATGTCTAATTTTCCATTGACCTTCCATCCGCGTCCTCAGACCGGCCACGCCGAGCAGGGACTGTATTCCCCTGTCAATGAACACGACGCCTGTGGTGTGGGTTTTGTGGCCCACATCAAGGGCCAGGCCTCACATGCGATCATTTCGCAGGGCTTGAAAATTCTGGAAAACCTGGATCACCGCGGTGCGGTTGGTGCAGACAAGCTCATGGGTGATGGCGCCGGCATCCTCTTGCAGATACCAGACGCCTTGTACCGTGAAGACATGGCCGATCAAGGCGTGACGCTGCCTGCACCAGGTGAGTACGGCGTGGCCATGGTCTTTTTGCCCAAGGAGATCGCCTCACGCCTAGCCTGCCAGCAGGTGCTTGAGCGTGAGGTGGTGGCTGAGGGTCAGGTGGTGCTTGGCTGGCGCGATGTGCCAATTGATACCGACATGCCGATGTCGCCCACGGTTAAGCAATATGAACCGGTGATCCGTCAACTGTTCATAGGCCGTGGCGAGAACGTCATGGTGCCCGATGCTTTAGAGCGCAAGCTCTATGTGATTCGCAAGAAAGCCAGCCATGCGGTGATGTCAATGCGTCTAGCGCATGGCACCGAGTACTTTGTGCCATCGATTTCCGTGCGTACCGTGGTTTACAAAGGTTTGCTTTTGGCGAATCAGGTCGGACAGTACTATCGCGACCTGGCTGATCCACGCGCCATCTCAGCGCTGGCGCTGGTCCACCAGCGTTTTTCAACCAATACATTCCCCGCTTGGCCATTGGCACATCCGTACCGGATGATTGCCCACAATGGTGAAATCAACACCGTCAAGGGGAATTACAACTGGCTGCGCGCACGTGAAGGGGCGATGGAGTCGGCGGTGCTGGGTGAAGACTTGGCCAAGCTTTACCCGATCGTCTATCCGGGGCAATCTGATACAGCTACGTTTGACAACTGTCTTGAACTCTTGGTGATGTCGGGCTATTCGCTTGCGCACGCCATGATGATGATGATTCCGGAGGCGTGGGAGCAGCAT
Source organism: Lautropia mirabilis (assembly GCA_945876565.1). Lineage (GTDB taxonomy): Bacteria > Pseudomonadota > Gammaproteobacteria > Burkholderiales > Burkholderiaceae_B > Algicoccus. The sequence goes on from CAMCOS010000005.1 coordinate 40,478, forward strand.
GCCCATATGGATCCAGCACGCCGAGCATTTTATGAATATCATGCGGCCATGATGGAGCCGTGGGACGGCCCGGCGGCGGTGGCCTTCACCGATGGAAAACAAATCGGCGCCACGCTTGATCGCAACGGCTTGCGCCCGGCTCGTTATTTAGTAACAGATGATGACTTGGTCATCATGGCTTCTGAAGCCGGCGTATTGCCGATTGCCGAGAGCAGGATTGTAAAAAAATGGCGCTTGCAGCCCGGGAAAATGTTTTTGATCGACCTCGAACAGGGTCGCATCATTGATGACGAAGAAATTAAATCCCAGTTGGCCAACAGCCGCCCGTATCGACAGTGGATCGAGCGTCTTCGAGTGAAGCTTGAGACACTGCCCAAGCCCGAGGCCGCCGCCAAGGCCAAGCATCAGTCCAGTGTGGACAGGCTTGATCGTGAGCAGGCTTTCGGATGGACGCAAGAGGACCTGAAGTTCATATTGGAGCCGATGGCTGATTCCGGTGAGGAGGCCACGGGTTCGATGGGCAATGATGCGCCCTTGGCGGTCTTGTCAGATCGTCCAAAGCCGTTCTATAACTATTTCCGCCAAATGTTTGCGCAAGTGACCAATCCACCGATCGACCCGATCCGTGAACAGTTGGTCATGTCGCTTGTCTCCTTTATTGGGCCCAAGCCAAACCTGCTTGACATTAACAATGTCAACCCGCCACTGCGACTGGAAGTTTCCCAACCCGTGCTGGACGAAGACGCCATGACCCAGATTCGGGACGTCGAAGTCTTTACAGGCAATAAGTTCCGCAGCTACGAGATTGACATGACCTACCCGGCTGCCTGGGGCGCGGAAGGCATTGAAGCTCGTTTGGCGGCTTTGTGTGCTACGGCAGCTGATGCGGTGGCCAGCGGGTTTAATGTTCTGATTGTGTCAGACCGTCTGGTCGATAAACATCGCGTGGCGATACCAGCACTTTTGGCGACCTCGGCCATCCACCAGCATTTAATCAGACGGGGCCTGCGCACGAGTACTGGCCTGGTTGTCGAGACAGGCTCGGCGCGTGAGGTTCATCACTTCGCGCTGCTTGGCGGCTATGGCGCTGAGGCCATTCATCCTTATCTGGCGCTTGAAGCTATCCGAGCCATGTCGGCCGATGGAGATAAGGCTGTCCGTAACTTCATCAAAGCCATCGGCAAGGGCTTAAACAAAGTGATGTCCAAGATGGGCATCTCTACGTTCATGTCATATTGCGGCGCCCAGATTTTTGAGGCGGTAGGCTTGCACGATACGTTGGTCAAAAAATACTTTTTTGGTACCTCTAGCTCGATTGGTGGCGTCAATGTCTTTGAGGTTGCTGAAGAGTCCTTGCGCTCACATCGGGCTGCCTTTAGCCGGGACCCAGTTCTGGCCCACGCCCTGGAGGCGGGCGGTGACTATGCTTATCGTGTTCGCGGTGAGCAACACATGTGGACGCCGGATTCGATTGCCAAGCTTCAGCATTCCACGCGTTCGAATAGCTACAGCACGTACAAGGATTACGCTCAGCTCATCAACGACCAAAGCAAGCGTCACATGACATTGCGCGGCTTATTTGAGTTCAGGTTTGACCCTTCGCAAGCGATACCGCTGGAGGAAGTCGAACCAGCCAAGGAGATTGTTAAGCGCTTTGCCACTGGTGCGATGTCGTTAGGCTCGATCTCGACAGAGGCCCATTCGGTGCTCGCCGTGGCGATGAACCGCATTGGCGGTAAGTCGAACACTGGCGAGGGTGGTGAGGATGAGTTGCGCTATCGCACCGAGCTACAAACCGGCAAAAGTGATATCAAGGACGGTGACACGCTAGCCTCCGTGCTTGGCGCGGAGCGCATTGAAGCTGATGTGCTACTCAGAGCGGGTGACTCGCTGCGCTCGCGCATCAAGCAGGTGGCCTCGGGTCGCTTTGGCGTGAATCCGGAGTATCTAGCCAGTGCGGATCAGATTCAAATCAAAATGGCACAGGGCGCCAAGCCCGGCGAGGGCGGGCAGTTGCCTGGTCACAAAGTGTCCGAGTACATCGCCAAGTTGCGTTGTTCGGTGCCTGGCGTTGGGCTGATTTCGCCGCCACCGCACCACGACATTTATTCCATCGAAGATTTGGCTCAACTGATCCATGATTTGAAGAACGCCAACGCGCGCGCTTCGATCTCAGTTAAGTTGGTGTCCGAAGTCGGTGTTGGCACGGTTGCGGCCGGTGTAGCCAAGGCAAAGGCGGATCATGTGGTGATTGCAGGTCACGATGGTGGCACTGGGGCATCACCAATTTCCTCTATTAAGCATGCCGGCACGCCATGGGAGCTTGGTCTGGCGGAAACGCAACAGACCTTGGTCATTAATCGCTTGCGCAGCCGTATCCGCGTGCAGGCGGATGGCCAAATGAAGACGGGCCGTGATGTGGTGATTGGCGGCTTGCTCGGTGCGGATGAGTTTGGCTTCGCCACCGCGCCATTGGTGGTCGAAGGTTGCATCATGATGCGCAAGTGCCACCTAAACACATGCCCGGTTGGCGTGGCAACGCAGGATCCGGTTTTGCGCAAGAAATTTCAGGGCAAGCCAGAGCATGTGGTCAATTTCTTCTTCTTTGTGGCTGAAGAGGTGCGTGAAATCATGGCTCAACTTGGCATACGAAAGTTTGATGAGCTCATTGGTCGCACGGACCGGCTCGATACACGTGCTGGCATTGATCACTGGAAAGCGCATGGCCTTGATTTCACGAAGGTGTTCTATCAGCCCGTCTCGGACGAGCCGCGCTATCAGGTTTTGGAGCAAGACCACGGTTTAGAAGTCGCGATTGATCACCAATTGATTGAGCGCAGTAAGCCAGCCATTGAAAAAGGTGAAAAAGTCTCTTTCATTGTGCCCGTGCGCAACCGTAACCGCAGTGTGGGGGCGATGTTGTCCGGCGAGATCGCTCGCCGCCATGGTGAAGATGGTTTGGCCGATGACTCGATTCACATACAGTTCAATGGCACTGCTGGCCAGAGCTTTGGGGCATTCCTGGCGCATGGTGTGACTTTTGACCTTGTCGGTGAAGGCAATGACTACGTTGGCAAGGGCTTGGCTGGTGGTTGCATCATCGTGCGCAGCCCCAACGACTTTCGTGGCTTCGGTCCAGACCACATTATCGTGGGCAACACCGTTCTGTACGGTGCAACCGCGGGCGAGGCCTACCTGAGTGGTGTGGCTGGTGAGCGGTTCGCGGTTCGCAACTCTGGTGCCGCCGCGGTTGTTGAAGGCACGGGTGACCACGGCTGTGAGTACATGACGGGCGGCACAGTGGTTGTGCTCGGTGCAACGGGCCGAAACTTTGCTGCGGGCATGTCTGGTGGTGTCGCTTACGTTTATGATCCTGAGCGTCAGTTTAAAGACCGTTGCAACATGGCCATGGTTGATCTCGAGCCAGTCATTTCATCGGCTGAGCAAAAGGACAAGGTCGGTGTAGACACATGGCACAGCATCGTTCGCGGCGCGGCGCGTGAGACTGACGAGGCAATTCTCAAACGTCTGGTCGAAGATCATTTCCGTTTAACTGGTAGTTTCCGTGCACGTGACATTTTGAGCAACTGGAACGCTGCTCGAGGTTTATTCGTGAAGGTCATGCCAAAAGAGTACCGTCGCGCTTTGGCTGAACTCTGGCAACAAGCCAACCCGGCTTCCAAAGCCGCCTGATTGGGGATACGAAATGGGAAAGGTAACTGGATTTCTAGAGTTAAACCGATTAAAGGAAGCTAGCGAAGCGCCCGAGATCCGGATCAAGCACTGGCGCGAGTTTGTTGTTCGCTTAAGCGATGGCGAGGCCAGCAAACAAGGTGCGCGTTGTATGGACTGTGGCATTCCTTTTTGCAGCAGTGGTTGCCCAGTTAATAACATCATTCCGGACTGGAACGATTTGGTCTATCGCCAGCAATGGCGAGAGGCGCTTGATGTTTTACATTCGACCAATAATTTTCCGGAGTTCACTGGCCGCATCTGCCCCGCTCCTTGCGAGGCTGCCTGCACGCTGAACATTAACAACGATCCGGTTGGCATTAAGTCGATTGAGCACGCCATTATCGACAAAGGTTGGGAAGAGGGTTGGGTCGTGCCGCAGCCGCCTGTGCAACGCACTGGTAAAAAAGTCGCCGTGGTGGGATCGGGCCCAGCCGGCATGGCTGCAGCACAGCAACTGGCTCGGGCTGGACATGAAGTGACCGTATTTGAAAAGCAAGACCGCATTGGCGGGTTGTTGCGCTATGGCATTCCTGACTTCAAGATGGAAAAGCACTTGATTGATCAGCGTGTGGTGCAGATGCAGGCTGAGGGCGTGACCTTTTGTCCATCGACCTATATTGGGTCGGCCGATGATGCTGCTGCTAGAGGACTGACGGTAAAAACGCCTGCCGAGCTAGACGCTGAGTTTGATGCCATTGTGTTGACCGGTGGCTGTGAGATCCCGCGTGATTTGCCAGTGACTGGGCGCGAGCTCGATGGTGTGATGTACGCCATGGATTTTCTGCGCCCACAGAACAAGATTGTTGCTGGCGACAAGATCTCTGGTCAGGTGTTGGCCAAAGATAAACATGTGGTGGTGATTGGTGGCGGTGATACAGGCTCTGACTGTGTTGGCACCAGCAACCGTCATGGTGCCAAGTCAGTGACGCAGATTGAATTAATGCCTAAACCGCCTGAGCACGAGAACAAAGACCTGACATGGCCATATTGGCCGGCAAAGTTGCGTACTTCTTCTTCACACGAAGAAGGTGCGGAGCGTGATTGGGCGATCACGACCAAATCCATTGAGGGTGCTGAGGGCAAGGTCACGAAGATTAAGGCCGCCAGAGTGCAATGGGAGCGTGACCAAACCACGGGCCAGTTCAAGATGCAGGAAGTGCCTGGATCTGAGTTTGACATCAAGGCTGACCTGGTGCTCTTGGCCATGGGTTTTGTGGCGCCGGTGGTTGATGTGCTGAAGTCCTTCGGGGTTGATGTGGACGGGCGCGGTAATGCCCGTGCCAACACGGAGGATTACCGAACCAGTGTGGACAAGGTGTTTGCTGCAGGTGATATGCGCCGTGGCCAGTCTTTGGTGGTTTGGGCGATCCGCGAGGGGCGCCAATGTGCTCGGGCCGTTGACGAGTTCTTGATGGGTGTCACCGAGTTGCCGCGCTGAATTTTTGTAAGGTGGGCGATACAATCCCAATATGATATCGCCCGCTGATTCTTCTGCCATCGGTTCTGCACCGATCCCTGCCGCTGCAACCGCTGCAACCGCTGTTCTTGGTTTCGATCGGGTAACGCTAGCGTATGGCGACTTCACCGTTCTTCATGACCTGTCATTGTCAGTGCGAGCTGGCGAGGTCGTGGCGGTGATGGGGGGATCCGGGTCTGGCAAGACCACGCTGATGCGCGCCGCCACGGGCCAGCTTGCCATTAAGTCTGGGGAGCTGAAAGCCTTTGGGCACTCGTTGCGGGGGATTGGACGCGTTGAGCTTGAGAAACTGCGTCAGCGCATGGGTGTGCTGTTTCAGCACGGCGCGCTGTTCACTGATCTAGATGTTTTTGAGAACGTGGCTTTCCCTTTAAGAGAGCATACCCGGCTGACCAACGCTGAAATTGCTCAAAAGGTGCTTCAGAACCTGGATGCGGTTGGGTTGCGTGCAGCCGCCCATTTAAAGCTAGCAGAGGTCTCTGGTGGCATGGCCAGGCGAGTGGCCTTGGCACGTTCGATCGTGCGCGAGCCGCAACTGGTGTTTTATGATGAACCGTTTGCCGGGCTTGATCCCATATCCATGGGAATTGCTGCGCGCCTGATTCGCCGTCTCTCGGATAAGCTTGGTTGTGCATCGGTTGTGATTACGCACGATGTGCCGGAGTCGTTTGAAATTGCCGACACCGTGTATATCGTTGGTCAGGGGGAGCTAAAGGCTAGCGGTAGCCCCGCGAGCCTGGCCGAATCGAGTGATCCGTATGTGCGCCAATTTCTGGATGGTGCGCCAGATGGCCCTGTGGCGTTTGACTATCCAATGACCCCGGCATTTGAACAATGGTGTCGCTCCAAGGGGGTGCAGCCGTGAGCTTGGTCAGTTTGCTTGGTGTCATTGGAGACTTCACCCGCGGGCAATTGGTGGTTCTGGGTCAGTTAGCCAGATTTTTTGTGCTGCTGTTAATGCGAACCGGGGTGCTTTTTAAGCGCCCTCGCCTTGTGATTCAACAGGTGCACTTCATTGGCAACTATTCTTTGTTGATCATTGCAGTGTCAGGGCTGTTTGTGGGCTTTGTGCTCGGGCTTCAGGGATATTACACCTTGAATCGCTATGGCTCAGAAGAAGCCTTGGGCTTGCTAGTTGCCTTGTCGCTGGTTCGTGAGCTTGGACCCGTCATCACGGCACTGTTGTTTGCCGGACGGGCTGGAACATCGCTGACGGCTGAAATTGGCTTAATGAAGGCAGGTGAGCAGCTTGCCGCCATGGAGGTGATGGCTGTCGACCCGATTCGCCGGGTATTGGCGCCACGATTTCTCGGGGGCATTATCGCCATGCCCGTCTTGGCGGCAGTATTCTCGATGGTTGGCATTATTGGTGGCTGGATTGTCGGGGTGGTGCTCATTGGCATTGACACCGGGGCATTTTGGTCGCAAATGCAAGCCGGTGTGGATGTATTTGATGATGTTTTGAATGGTGTCATCAAGAGCGTGGTGTTTGGTGTGGCGGTGACACTGATTGCATTGTTTGAGGGCTGGCAGTGCAAACCAACCCCTGAAGGGGTGTCGCGCGCTACCACCCGAACGGTGGTGGCTGGATCTTTGGTCGTTTTAGGACTGGATTTCGTGCTGACCGCTTTAATGTTTAGCAATTGACTCAACTGATTGGGGATCTTTCTTGATGAGTAACCAGAAGATCGATGTATGGGTAGGGCTGTTTGTGTTGCTTGGTATTTTGGCTGTCGTGTTTTTAGCGATGCGTGCTGGCAACCTAAGTAGTTTTTCGTTCGCCGAAGCTTATTCAGTTCAGGCCAAGTTTGACAATATTGGTGGCTTGAAAGTGCGTGCGCCGGTCAAAAGCGCTGGCGTGGTGGTTGGCAGGGTTGCGGATATTCGGTTCGATGACCAGACTTACCAAGCTGTGGTGACATTTGATCTCGATAAGTCATTTGAGTTTCCGTCCGATACGTCAGCGAGCATTTTGACCTCGGGCCTGCTCGGTGAGCAATACATCGGGCTTGATGCGGGCGGTGACGATCGCATGCTAGCAGCAGGTGACTCGATTACACTGACACAAAGCGCAGTGGTGCTTGAGCAACTCATTAGCCAGTTCCTGTATGGAACTGCAGAAAAGGAAGGCGCGGCTCAGTAGTGCAGCCGCAAGACATAGCTCATGGCGATAAGGCAAATTAAACGGTTGGTATTGGCGGCTTCGGTGTTGGTTGTCACCGGCTGCGCGAGCACCCAGGGCCCTGAGAACCCGGCTGACCCTTGGGAGACGATGAACCGCGGCACCTACGCGTTTAACGACGCAGTCGATGACGCAATTTTTACGCCGATTGCCGAAGTGTATGCGTTCATTGTCCCTCGCCCTGTGCGTACATGTATTCGCAACATGTACCTCAATATTGGCGAGATTTGGTCTATGGTTAATAGCAACCTGCAGCAGCGTCACATCGATGCGATCAACACCACGGGTCGGTTTTTGCTGAACACAACGATGGGGCTAGGCGGCTGTATTGATGTGGCTAGTATGCAAGGGCAACCACGAATCGACAACGATTTTGGTGTCACCCTCGGTGTTTGGGGCGTTGCGCAAGGACCATACCTGGTGTTGCCTTTTCTCGGTGCCAGTACGGTCCGCGATGGCGTAGGGACTGGTGTGGACTTCTTTGGGAATCAGTTCGACACCATCGGTCAGATACCGAATGTGCGTTTACGCAATTCGCTTTGGGGATTAGAGGTGGTCGTTCGCCGTGAAGCTTTGTTAACGGTATCTGAGACTGTTGACCGCACCGCATTAGACCCCTATAGCTTTATCCGCGACGCCTACCTGCAGCGCAGGGCCGCGCTGGTGTCTGGTGCGCCAGATGCTCAGGAGCTACCCGATTACGAAGATTACGCGGATGTCGAGGCAGATGAAAAGGCACTTGGCATCAAACCGGAGAAAGATGAATGAATAAACTGGTCAATCGAGATGGCAACGGGTTTCTGCTGAGTTGGTTGCGTGGTGTGGCTTTGACCGTTGCCACCTTGATGGTTTGCACGGTCGCCATGGCCAATCCGAACCCTCAGGATGACCCACCCAAATTCGTGCAAGATGTGGCTGACCAATTGCTCGTGGTTCTCAAGGGTGATCCCGAGGTCAGGAAACAGAATCTCGTGCGCATTAATGAGGTGGTAGAGCAATACATGATGCCCTACATTGATTTTGAGCGCACCACCCGGTTGGCGGCCGGAAAGTATTGGCGCGAAGCGACACCGCAGCAGAGGCAGGCGTTATCCGAGGCATTTAAAAACACCCTGATCCGCACCTACAGTGGTGCTTTGACCAAAATCGACAATGGCACCGACATGGAGGTGTTGCCGTTTCGGGCTGACGGCAATGCCGAGGATGTGGTGGTTCGCTCCAATGTTGTGCAGAGTAGTAACACGCAGCCGATCAGCGTTGATTACCGGCTGCGTCGAGGGCCTCAGGGCTGGCTGATTTATGACATCAATGTAGAGAATGTCTGGTTGATCCAGAACTATCGAAACCAGTTCTCTCAGGAAATCAATCGCTCGGGCATTGATGGCTTGATCGCAGCCTTAAACGAGCGAAACGCACAAAACTAAAAATGTCATCTGCAGCAATCGAGTTTGATCACATACACAAAATTTACCCGCCACCAGTCAAACATTGGTGGCAGCATTTTTCCAAGTCTGATCCATCTACTGGTTTTAAAGCGCTCGATGATGTGAGCTTGCGCGTCGAGTACGGTGAGTTTTTTGGGTTGCTTGGTCCCAATGGCGCCGGCAAAACCTCGCTCATCTCGATTTTGGCGGGGCTGTCCTACGCGAGCCAAGGCCACGCGAGGGTTTGCGGCCACGATGTTGTGGCCGATTTCCGCGCAGCGCGTCGGGCACTGGGTGTGGTGCCACAAGAGCTGGTCTACGACCCGTTTTTTACTGTGATGGAGACATTGCGAATCCAGTCTGGCTATTTTGGTTTGCGCAACAATGATGACTGGATTGAGGAGGTGCTTCACCACCTTGGCTTGTCGGACAAGATACACGCGAACATGAGAGCGCTGTCTGGTGGCATGAAACGTCGTGTGCTGGTGGCGCAGGCGCTGGTGCACCGGCCCCCAGTGATTGTGCTCGATGAGCCAACAGCTGGGGTAGATGTCGACTTACGCCGAAGCCTGTGGGCGTTTATCTCGCGGCTCAATAAAGAGGGCCACACGATTTTGCTGACCACTCACTATCTTGAGGAAGCTCAAGCGCTTTGTAGTCGCATTGCCATGCTTAAGCGTGGTCGCATCATTGCGTTGGACACCACGCAGGCCCTGTTGGCGCGCGTTGGTGGCGCCGGCCTTGAAGAGGCGTTTGTGCAAATCATGCGCGAAGGAAACCAGAATTCGGTGCAAATGCCATGAGTCAGCCAACCACCTCGACCCAGCCTGTGTCGGCGCGATCCGGCTTCTATACCCTGCTCTACAAGGAGTTGCTCAGATTCTGGCGGGTGGCGTTCCAGACAATTGCCGCACCGGTGATGACCGCTTTGCTTTATCTAATTGTTTTTGCTCAGGTGTTGCAAGACCGAGTCAAGATCTATGATGCCATCCCTTATACCGAGTTTCTGATTCCGGGCTTAATGATGATGAGCATGCTGCAAAACGCATTTGCCAATCCTTCATCGTCGCTGATTCAAAGTCGTGTGACCGGCAATTTGGTGTTTGTGTTGTTGACACCGATATCTACCCGCGAGTTTTTTGCAGCCTATGTTCTGGCCGCCGTCGTTCGCGGACTAGCGGTTGGTTTGACGGTTTGGCTGGTGTCCCTATTATTTGTTCCGATCGCGGTAACTGCGCTGATTTGGGTGCTGGCCTTTGGGGTGCTGGGTAGCGCAACATTGGGTATTCTTGGCCTGATCGCTGGCTTGTGGTCCGAGAAATTTGATCAAATGGCTGCTTTTCAAAACTTTTTAATCATGCCGTTGACGTTTTTGTCTGGCGTGTTTTACTCGGTCCATAGCTTGCCGCCGTTTTGGCAAACTGCGTCGCATTGGAATCCAATTTTCTATACCATTGACGGTTTTCGTTATGGTTTTTTTGGGGTTTCTGACAGCTCACCTTGGTTGAGTTTGGCGGTAGTGTCAGGATTCTTCGTTGGTTTGACAGCGATTGCAATACGGCTGCTAGATAGTGGCTACAAACTTCGAACTTAAGACTTAACTGAGGTAATAAGGATGTTGCCAACACCTGAGGACATCGAAAAGTACATTGGGGCGGGGCTTGCCTGTGAGCATCTAAAAGTCACGGGCGATGGTGCGCATTTTGAGGCGGTGATCGTCAGCCCTGCTTTTGTGGGTAAGCGCCTGATTGCGCGCCATCAATTGGTTTATGCCGCCTTGGGCGACCGAATGCGCCACGAAATCCATGCGCTATCCATGAAGACATTGACCCCTGAAGAGTTTAGGGCTCAGACTTAATGGACCGTTTGCGCATCATCGGAGGCAAGCCGCTCGCTGGCGAGGTGGGGATTTCAGGCGCCAAGAATGCGGCCTTGCCCATACTTTGCGCGGCGCTGTTAAGTGGCGATACGGTCTCGCTTTCTAATGTGCCACGACTAAAGGACGTGGATACTGCGCTTAGCTTATTGCAGCGTCTAGGTGTGACGGTCAAACGCGATACTCATGAAGCAGTTGAGTTATCTGCCAACAAGCTTGATTCGCTTGAAGCGCCCTACGAACTGGTCAAGACCATGCGGGCATCGATTTTGGTGCTTGGACCTTTGGTGGCCCGCTTTGGACAAGCGCGCGTGAGTTTGCCGGGCGGCTGTGCCATTGGTCAGCGACCGGTGGATCAGCACATCCGGGGTCTACAAGTGCTCGGCGCTGAGATCACGATTGAGCACGGCTACGTCGTAGCGAAGGCCAAGCGCTTAAAAGGTGCGGTGATCCGCACCGACATGGTGACGGTGACTGGCACGGAGAACTTGTTGATGGCGGCCGTGCTCGCCGAAGGAACCACTGTTCTGGAGAACGCGGCGCGTGAGCCTGAAGTTGTGGATTTGGCGCATCTTCTCATTAAGATGGGCGCAAAAATTACTGGGCATGGCACGGATCGTATCGTGATCGAAGGGGTTGAGCGGCTGCATGGCGCCGAGCACGAGGTTATGCCAGACCGCATTGAGGCGGGCAGCTTCCTGTGTGCCGTGGGGGCTAGTGGCGGCCACATCAGGCTGCTGAATGCGGCGCCCGCTACAATGGGTGCCACGTTAAGTAAGCTAAGCGAAGCTGGCTTGGCACTACAGGTTGGTGATAACTGGATTGAGGCGTCGATGCAGGGTCGGCCCAAAGCGGTGGATATCCGAACGCATGAGTACCCGGGCTTTGCCACCGACATGCAAGCACAGTTCATGGCGTTAAATACGGTGGCTGAAGGCACTTCGATTGTGGTGGAGACGATTTTTGAGAATCGGTTTATGCACGTCCAAGAGCTCATTCGTTTGGGCGCAGACATCGAAACGGACGGTCACACGGCGGTGGTGCGCGGCGTTGGATCCTTGTCTGGTGCAACGGTCATGGCCACCGATTTGCGGGCTTCTGCCAGTTTGGTAATTGCCGGATTGAAGGCCGAAGGTGAAACGTTCATCGAACGCATCTATCATCTGGACCGTGGCTACACCAACATGGAAATTAAATTACGGCAGCTTGGTGCTCAGATTGAGCGACTGTCATCGCGGAGTCAGGCATGAGTGAATTGTCCGGCAGGCCAGTTACCCTCGCTTTATCCAAAGGAAGAATATTTGACGAGACATTGCCGTTGCTCAAGGCCGCCGGCATTGAAGTCTCCGAGGATCCGGAGAAGTCTCGCAAGTTGATTATTGGCACCAGTCGTCCAGATGTGCGCTTGATTATTGTGCGGGCCTCGGATGTACCGACTTATGTTGAGTATGGTGCAGCAGATTTGGGTATCGCGGGCAAGGATGTGCTGATCGAGCATGCTGCGACGCATCCAGGTGCGCTCTATCAACCCATTGATTTGCGAATCGCCAGGTGCAAGTTGTGCGTGGCAGTGCCACGCGGGTTTGATTATGAAGCAGCGGTACGTCAGGGTGCTCGCCTGCGGGTGGCCACCAAGTACCTGTCAGCAGCCAGAGCGCATTTTGCTCGCAAGGGGGTCTATGTTGACCTCATCAAGCTGTATGGCTCGATGGAACTTGCACCCTTGATTGGTCTGGCTGACGCCATTGTGGACCTCGTTTCTACGGGCAACACGCTAAAGGCCAATGACTTGGTTGCCGTAGAAGACATCATGCCGATATCGTCGCGCCTCATTGTGAACCGAGCGGCTTTAAAGACTTGTCAAGGCCAATTACAGCCAATCATTGATGCTTTTGAGCAGGCGATTTGAAATCCCTGCTAAGCTTGGTACAAGAGCGCATTACACCGCAATACTCACAACAGACGAAATAAAGTTTAATTTTTCAATACCGAGTCTGCCCCATGGCTGCTATCACCCGCCTAAATTCGCAAGACCCAGAGTTTGCCGACAAGTTAACCGCACTGCTGCATGTGGATGCTGCGGAAGACCTCGCCATCGAATCGGCAACTGCAGATATCTTGCACGCCATTCGTAAAGAGGGCGATCACGCACTGCTGCGCTATACCCAACAGTTTGATCGTGTGTCGGCTCAGCGTGTTGCTGAGCTTGAAATAAGCCGTGATGTCTGTCTGACGGCGCTTGACGCTTTGCCTTCCGAGCAGCGCCATGCACTTGAGGCCGCGGCCGATCGTATTCGTCAGTACCACGAACGACAAAAGCAAGGCAGCTGGACGTTTACCGAGGCCAATGGCACGGTGCTGGGGCAACAGATCACGCCGCTGGACCGAGTTGGCCTTTACGTGCCAGGTGGCAAGGCGTCTTATCCATCATCTGTCTTGATGAATGTCATTCCTGCCAAAGTGGCTGGGGTCACAGAAGTCATCATGGTCACACCGACCCCGAATGGTCAGCGAAACGCCATGGTTTTGGCGGCTGCGGCCATTGGCGGCGTGGATCGCGTGTTTGCGATTGGCGGGGCTCAAGCGGTGGGTGCGCTGGCATATGGCACTGAGACGATTGACGCGGTTGACAAAATTGTTGGCCCTGGCAATGCCTACGTGGCGAGTGCCAAGCGTCGGGTTTTTGGCACGGTTGGCATTGACATGATCGCAGGCCCAAGCGAAATCCTGGTGATCTGTGACGGTCACACCCCCGCGGACTGGATTGCAATGGACCTGTTTTCTCAGGCTGAACACGATGAGCTGGCACAAGCGATTTTGCTTTGTCCCGATGCTGGCTTTATCGACGAAGTTCAAAGCGCAATCGACCGCTTGTTGCCCACCATGCCGCGCAGTGAGATTATTTCCACAAGTCTTAAGAACCGTGGGGCGTTGATCTTGGTGGCATCGCTCGATGAGGCTTGCGAGATCAGTAACCGGATTGCGCCTGAGCACCTCGAGGTGTCCGTAGAGGATCCCAAGTCACTGCTGCCTAGGCTGCGACATGCCGGAGCGATTTTCATGGGTCGCCACAGCTCGGAGTCACTTGGCGACTACTGTGCCGGGCCCAATCACGTGTTACCGACTGCAGGCACGGCGAGGTTTTCTTCGCCGCTTGGTGTCTATGATTTTCAGAAGCGTTCGAGCATTATTGATGTGTCGGCGGCGGGTGCAATCGAACTTGGCCATATTGCGCGCGTGTTGGCCGAAGGCGAAGGACTACCGGCGCATGCACAAAGCGCCACCTACCGGATTGGCTGACGTTTGCCAGAGAATGACAGTTTTATGGCACAGAGCCGCTTACAATGTTGTTTTATGTGACTGCTTGGCAGTCTTAATTCAGTTCGATTAATCTTATGCGAACCGCTGAAATTATCCGTGATACCAAAGAGACTCAGATTCGGGTCGCGCTAAACCTAGATGGCACTGGCAAACAGAGCATCGACACGGGCGTGCCGTTTCTGGATCACATGCTCGACCAGATCGCCCGCCATGGCCTGATTGACCTCGACATTAAAGCCACGGGCGACTTACACGTTGATGATCACCACACCGTTGAAGATGTGGGTATCACGATCGGACAGGCCTTGGCAAAGGCGCTTGGCGATAAAGCCGGTATTCGGCGTTATGGTCATAGCTATGTGCCGCTTGATGAGGCGTTATCACGCGTGGTGATCGATTTGTCGGGCCGTCCGGGATTGATTTTTGAGGTGCCGTATACTCGCGCCCGGGTTGGTAGCTTTGATGTCGACCTTTCGAGGGAGTTTTTCCAAGGACTGGTTAATCACGCTTGGATGACTTTGCACATTGATAACCTGCGGGGCATCAATGCGCACCATCAGTGTGAAACCGTGTTCAAAGCATTTGGTCGCGCCTTGCGCATGGCAATCGAGACCGACTCGCGCCAAGCTGGCACCATTCCCTCGACCAAGGGCGTTCTCTAAGCCGACAGGCTAGCGCCATGCCCGGAAACTAGACCAGCATGAAATGTATTGCAATTGTCGAGTACGGTATGGGTAACTACCATTCGGTTGAGAGAGCTTTGAGACATGCCGCACCGGACGCAGACATCCGTTTGACCGGTGATGCTAGCGAAATTCTTCAGGCTGATCGGGTGGTTTTACCGGGCCAAGGCGCCATGGGTGACTGCATGCGAACGCTCAGGCAAGCTGGGTTGCAGGAAGTGATGCTTGAAGTGGCTCGCACCAAGCCCTTGCTGGGTGTGTGCGTCGGTGAGCAAATGTTGTTCGAGCAAAGCGAAGAAGGTCCGACCCAGTGTCTGGGCCTCTTGTCCGGTGCAGTTAAGCGCTTTAGCGGTCCTGCCTTTGACCATACGAGCAACCATCACCGTTTAAAGATTCCGCACATGGGCTGGAATCCCGTGAGGCAAACTCAATATCACCCGCTCTGGGCAGGCATTGCGAACCTCACTCCATTTTATTTCGTCCACAGTTACCATGTCGTCGCTTCAGACCCGCGCGTGGTGGTTGGGCAGGCTGATTACGGCTACCCATTTACTTGCGCGGTGGCTCGTGACAATATCTTTGCTGTGCAGTTTCACCCAGAAAAGAGTGCGCAAGACGGTTTACGGCTTTATCGTAATTTTGTAGATTGGAACCCTTAACACACAACCGCTGATTCATTACTTTGCCATGTTATTGATACCTGCAATCGATTTGAAAGATGGTCAATGCGTGCGCCTGCGTCAGGGCGACATGGATAATCCCACGGTCTTTTCAGAAGACCCAGTGGAGGTGGCCGAGCGCTGGGCTGACCTTGGCGCCAGACGCCTGCACCTCGTAGATCTAAATGGCGCAGTCGATGGCAGGCCACGCAACGAAGCGGTTATCCGCGAGATTCTCGCAGCCATGGGTGATGATTTGCCCGTGCAAATTGGCGGCGGTATCCGCGACCTTGACACGATTGAACGCTACCTTGATGCCGGTATTTCATATGTCATTATCGGTACGGCGGCAGTCAAGAATCCAGGTTTTTTGCAGGACGCATGCGGCGCATTTCCTGGCAACATTATTGTGGGTCTTGATGCAAAAGATGGCCGGGTTGCCACCGATGGCTGGAGCAAACTGACCAAGCATGGTGTGACGGACTTGGCCAAGAAATTCGAGGATTATGGTTGCGAAGCCATCATCTACACTGACATCGGTCGTGACGGCATGCTCACGGGCGTGAACATTGAGGCCACTGTCAAGTTAGCGCAGCATGTGCATATTCCCGTGATTGCCTCTGGTGGCATCACTGACATCACTGACATCGAAAAGTTGTGCGCTGTCGAGTTTGAAGGCGTCGAAGGCGCTATTCTTGGGCGCAGCATTTATGAGGGTACGCTGGATTTTGAGCAGGCGGTCAAGCGCGCCGATGAGCTTTGTCCATGACGCACTCGCCCCAGCCGGTCGTTGCCTGTGATGGCTTGATGCGTCGCATCATTCCGTGCCTTGATGTGACGGCTGGCCGTGTTGTCAAGGGTGTTAATTTTGTTGATCTGATGGATGCCGGTGACCCGGTGGAAATTGCTCGCCGCTATAACGCCGAGGGTGCTGACGAACTCACGTTTTTGGATATCACGGCCACGAGCGACGATCGTGACTTGATATTGCCAATCATCGACGCGGTTGCCTCTGAAGTGTTCATTCCATTAACTGTTGGGGGCGGCGTCAGACAAGTCAGCGATGTCCAGCGCTTGTTAAGTGCGGGCGCTGACAAGGTGTCGATCAACAGCGCTGCAGTGGCAGACCCAGACCTAATCAAGCGGACTGCAGATTATCATGGCTCGCAGTGCATCGTCATAGCGATTGATGCGCGTCGAGTATCAGGCACGCCCGACGCCAATCCCCGCTGGGAGGTCTATACCCATGGTGGACGTCGAGGCACAGGCATTGATGTGCTTGAATGGGCCAAGCGCATGCAGGTAGCTGGCGCTGGCGAAGTGTTGTTGACCAGCATGGACCGTGATGGCACGCGCGAAGGCTTTGACCTATTGTTGACCCGAGCCGTCGCTGATGCCGTTTCTATTCCGGTGATTGCTTCGGGCGGCGTGGGTAATTTGCAGCATTTGGCTGATGGTGTGACCATCGGTGGGGCTAATGCAGTTTTGGCGGCGAGCATTTTTCACTTTGGGCAATACACCATTGATCAGGCCAAAGCATTCATGGTGGATAGGGGCATTGCTGTGCGGACTAAGCATGACGAATGAGAGCAAACTGCCTGGCTGGCTGTCTGACGTGCAATTTGATGAGCAAGGCTTGGTGCCAGCAATTGCGCAAGATGAGCAGTCAGGCCGGATCCTGATGGTGGCCTGGATGAATCGGGAGGCCCTGTTAGAAACCGTCAGGCTCGGTCACGCGGTTTATTTCTCTCGTTCTCGTCAGCGGCTGTGGCACAAAGGTGAGTCCTCTGGCCATACCCAACGGGTTAAGCATATTCGGCTTGACTGTGATGGCGACGTTGTCTTGCTAACCGTTGACCAGATTGGCGGCGTCGCCTGCCACACGGGTCGGCAGTCCTGCTTTTATCGGCAGTTAGCCGAGATTGATGGCACAATGCGGTGGCAGTCAGTGGATCCCGTGCTAAAAGATCCGGATGACATATACAGGCAGTGAGTCTAAGCGTGGATAAAGAGTCAGATACCATTTTGAGTCGACTGGCAGACGTATTGGATAGTCGCCGACCCGAACTTGGCGGTGACCCTCAGGCGTCTTATGTTGCTCGCTTATTGTCCAAAGGCCAGGACGCGATCCTGAAAAAAGTGGGTGAAGAGTCCACTGAGTTGGTAATGGCAAGCAAGGACGGTCAGTCTGATCGGATCGTGTCGGAGATGGCTGACTTGTGGTTTCACTGTTTGGTGTTGTTGACGCACCATGGGTTACGCCCACAAGCTGTGCTCAACGAGTTGGATCGCCGTGAGGGCACCTCAGGGCTGGTTGAAAAAGCCAGCCGTGCCAGTGCCAAGGAGTGAGAATTGAGCGAGAACTGTTTGTTTTGTAGGATCGTCAAGGCAGAGATCCCGGCAGAAGTGGTCTACGAAGACGATGAATTCATGGCTTTTAAGGACATCCATCCGGCTGCCCCAGTACACTTATTGCTTGTGCCGAAACACCATGTAGTTTCCCTACAGGATGTAGGACACTCGGATAGCGAATGGTTAGGTAGAATGATGGCATTGATTCCGAAATTAGCACTGGAGGCTGGTTGTGTTCCAGGTTCGGACGGTGGTTTTCGTCTGGTTGCGAATTCGGGTGCGCATGGTGGTCAGGAAGTTGGCCATCTTCATGTTCATATTATGGGTGGTCCGCGACCCTGGTCGGGCCGGGCAGCTCCCAACGCCTAAGTGGAGAGTTTGAATGGGCACCTTTAGCATTTGGCATTGGCTTATTGTTTTGCTGGTTGTGGCGCTGATTTTTGGTACAAAGAAGTTGCGCAACATGGGTTCGGACCTCGGTGGTGCAGTCAAAGGCTTCAAGGAAGGTATGAAAGAAGCCAACGACAAGCCTGAAGACGCCGCTGCTGCACAAACACAGCGAGTTGCATCGAGCGACACCATTGACGTACAAGCCAAGGAAAAGTCTGGCTCTCAGTCTTCGTAGAAGCAAAAGTTGAGATTGGGTTTGGGCTGTGCATCCTGCAGCCTTCTTGTTCTTGACCTCATGAAAATAGGCACGTTGTGTTTGATATCAGCTTTTCTGAGTTGATGCTCATTGGGATTGTCGCACTGGTCGTCATCGGCCCGGAGCGCCTACCCAAGGTGGCTAAAACGGTTGGCCATTTGCTTGGTCGTGCGCAGCGCTACGTCAGTGATGTCAAGGGAGACATTCAGCGCGAGGTTGAGCTTGATGAGCTGCGCAAGATGAAAGAAGAAATGGAGACAGCCGCTCGCTCCGTGCAGACCTCTATGCAACAAACTGAAGCGAACCTGCGCCAAGACTTGCAAAGCCCGGTTGATTCCATTAAGGGTGAACTCGATGGTCTTAAGAGTGATTTCGAACCGCAAATCAGCGCGTCCAGTGTCGAGACAGTCGTTCAAGAGCAGCTGCCTGAATCGGCACCCGCCCAGATCATTGCTCCGATGCCTGACCCAGTCGTCAAACCTGCAGCGCCGGAGTCCAAGCCGTGAGTCAAGCCGATACCGCACCCCATGAGGGATTCATGTCTCACCTCGTTGAGTTGCGCGATCGCCTGATTAAGGCGGTGGCAGCAGTCCTCGGTGTATTCGTTGTGCTGTTTCTATATCCTGGCGCATCGGTCATCTATGACTTTTTGGCGCAACCCATGCTTGCGTCGTTGCCAGAGGGCACCCGCATGATTGCAACGGGCGTCATTACCCCATTCATGGTGCCGATGAAGGTGACATTGCTGGCTGCTTTTGTCCTAGCCTTGCCCTACGTGCTTTATCAGGCTTGGGCTTTTGTTGCACCAGGGCTCTATCGTCACGAACAAAAGCTTGCACTGCCATTGATTGTGTCGAGTTCGCTATTGTTTTTGGTGGGCATGGCATTTTGTTATTTCTTCGTCTTCAACACGGTGTTTGCATTTATCACCTCGTTTGCTCCGCAGTCGATTACACCCGCACCTGACATTGAAGCGTACTTGAGTTTCGTCATCACCATGTTTATCGCGTTCGGGGTCACTTTTGAAGTGCCGATTGTGGTGGTACTGCTAGTGCGCATGGGCATCGTGACTGTTGAGAAACTGCGCGAAATTCGCGGCTACGTTGTCGTGGTCGCTTTCGTGATTGCTGCAATCGTGACCCCGCCAGACGTCATTAGCCAGTTCATGCTGGCTGTGCCGCTTTGGATCCTGTATGAGGTGGGTTTGCTGCTGGCGCGCAACATCAAGCCGAGGAGGCCTGAAGAAGACGAGGCGCACGGCGCGAGCCGAAGCAACCTTGAGGCCGACACTACAAAGGGTCAGGCCGATTAAAGCATTGGTGACGAGGAACGTCGCAACTCGATGACGGATCCTAGCGTTGCGGCGTTTCCCTCGCGCATGGCCGCTGCCAATGTACTGGCAAATGCTTGTGCAGCGGCAGTGGGTACGCGCTGTGGACTATACGCGTAGACGATATCGCGCAGCATAGACGGCGCGACTAACCGGTGGGTTCGCAGGTGAACAGCGGACCGGTCCCTTAAGTTTTGAATAATGCTCTCAGGCATGAAGGCCAGATAAGGCCCTTGGCTGACCAGCAGCGCTTGGGCCATGATTGAGTCGAGTTCGAACTCAGGTACCAGCGTGACGCCTAATTTTTTTGCGTAGTCATCCAGCACAAGTCGCAAGCCATGCTCTCGTGTTGGCAGTATCAGTTTTTGTGTCACGACGTCGCCCAGGCTCAGCTTTGCCTCGAGTCTCTCGCCACCACGAGCAGATGAGGTAACTACGATCTCTTCACGTAATACGTGTTCTTGGGCGAGGTTGCGCTCACCCCGTGGGCGGTTAACGAAAGCCAGATCGAGTTGTCCGTTTCCCACACTTTCGCACAAGGGGTCCGTGAGGCCCTCGGTGATGGACAGCGTAATTTCAGGGTGTGATTCCGTGAACTGCGTCAGAACCGAGGGCAGCACGCTGTGGCCGATGCTGGCGATTAGTCCAACTCGAACATGACCAGACAAGCTTTTGCCATTGTGTGTCACTTTGGTGCGGGCCGATGCGAAAGCTGAGACGACGGGAACGAATAAGCTGTACATCTCGTCAGCCGCAGGCGTGCTGTGCATCCCTCTTGGCGTTCGCGTGAAAAGCTCGCGTCCGATTTCGCTTTCTAGCCGTGCGATCTGCATGCTAAGTGCCGGTTGCACAATATTCAGGCGCTTGGCTGCTTTGGTCACAGACTTCTCCTCATAAAGACAGATGAAGTACTGAATTTGTCTGAGATCCATGATGGTGCTTGGCGAAATTGGCTTGTTGTTAGTTTTAATATCAATTATATTGATATTGCCGATTAAAAATAATTAATAGACACAATAGTATCAAAATTTTTAGCATTCATATGCAGAAATGAGACTGCAAATCCGGTTTCGTTCGTGTTGCACCGGACAGCAGCCTAAGAATCCCAGGGGGGAAGTATGATTAGCGAAAGATTGAAAGTCGCGCGCTTGCGCGCCGGCTTGTCACAAGAGAAACTTGGTAAGCTCGCGGGCATCGACCCGACATCGGCCAGTGCCCGCATGAATCAGTATGAGCGAGGCAAGCACGCGCCGGACTATCGCCTTATGTGCAAGGTTGCCGAAATCCTGAAAATGCCGGTTAGTTGGTTTTACACACAAGATGAAGATATGGCGCGCTTGCAAGAGGTTTTCTTTAATTTGTCGCCCGAGGCGCGCCGCGACGTGTTGGTTCATGCCGAAGCGGTTGGGCAAAGTCCGGCAGGCGCGATCGCTTGAACGCGTTTTGTGTTTGAAGCGGTGTCTCGAGGCATAAAAGGTTTGAGATGAATCGCTCGGAATTGCAGCGCTGGTTAGACGAAACGTTAAGGCCTAGTCGATTTGTTGACTACTGCCCAAACGGGCTTCAGGTTGAGGGTCGACCTGAAATCCGAAAATTGGTTACAGGCGTCACCGCGAGTCAAGCCTTTATCGACCGAGCCGTTCAGGAGCATGCCGACGGCATATTGGTTCATCACGGCTGGTTTTGGCGCGGGGAGGATCCCACGATTCGGGGTGTGCGCCGGCAACGCATCGAAACCGTGCTGGCGCACAAGCTAAACTTGTTTGCCTACCATTTGCCACTCGATGCTCACCCTGAGTATGGCAATAATATGCAGCTGGCCAAGGTCCTAGGGCTCAAGCCAGAATTTGATGTCAACGGTCAACCTGTCACGGGTGGTTCAAAGGACTTGATCTGGTTTGGAGCGCCCGAGCACCCAATCACGTTGGAACAATTGGTGGTTGGCATTGGTTCTTCATTGAACCGGCAGCCTGTGTTTATTGGGAAAGCCCAACGTCTTTGCAGGCGGGTTGCTTGGTGCACTGGCGGTGCGCAAGGCATGTTTGAAGAGGCGATTGCAGCGGGTGTTGATGCCTACATTACAGGGGAAATCTCTGAGCCAAATGCTCACTTGGCTCGGGAATCCGGTGTGGCATTCATTAGTGCTGGCCATCATGCTACTGAGCGGTATGGTGTTAAAGCGCTCGGTCAAGCCATTGCCGAGCGCTTTGAGATTGAAGTGTCGTTTTTTGACATCGACAATCCCGCCTAAACGAGTCAGCTTTGCTGTTTTTTCAGCAAATCTCTGATTTCAGTCAAAAGCACCACGTCTTGTGGGGTCGGTGCAGCCGCCGACTCTTGTTCCTTCTCGAAGCGAGCTCGGGCCGTGCTGACTGCCTTGACCATCCAGAAGATAACAAATGCCAGCAAGATAAAGTTAATCAGGATCGTGAGGAAATTCCCCCAGGCAAAAAGTGTGGCGCCAGCCGCACTCAACTCAGCGTAGGTTTGCGGCCCTGTGTATTCAGCTGGCTTCGATAACACGATGAATTTATTGGAGAAATCAGCTGATCCGCCCACTAAAAAGTTAATGATCGGCATTACGATGTCTTTGACCATCGAGTCCACGATTTTTGAAAAGGCGGCCCCGATGATGATGCCCACCGCGAGATCGATCACACTGCCACGCATCGCGAACGATTTGAACTCCGCGAGAATCCCTTTGACTGATGCCATTATGTATCTCCATGATTGTGGTCAATCGGCAGCTTAACAGGGCGTTATAATAAAATGAATAATCGTGTATTTGTGTCATTAGATTTCGATTTTGGGAAATCAGAACCAAGGATTAGTGATGAGTCAGGATTCAACGGTTAATCAAGACGCTGAGGGTTCTACACCTCTGGAACTACCTAGCGATCCACAGCGCCGGTTTTGGATTGGCGCAACCTGTGCCGCCGGTGGCGTTGCCGGTGCCGCTGTTGCAGTTCCCTTTGTTGGTAGCTTTGCACCTTCCGAAAAAGCCCGGGCGGCTGGCGCGCCTGTCGAGGTAGATGTCAGTTCGATTCCGCCAGGACAGATGCGCACATACGAGTGGCGCGGCAAACCTGTGTGGGTGATTCACCGCACTCCCGAGATGCTTGAGGGCCTGTCCAAGGTCAATAGTGACCTTGCGGATCCGAATTCCGATCGTCCTGGCTACACGCCGCCGTACGCTAAAAACGAGTGGCGCTCGCGCAAGCCGGACCTCTGGGTTGGCGTTGCGATTTGCACGCATTTGGGTTGTTCGCCTACACCGAGGTTTGAGCCTGGCGCGCAGCCAAGCTTGCCTGATGACTGGCAAGGCGGAAGCATTTGTCCCTGTCACGGATCCTGGTTCGATATGGCCGGCCGTGTTTACAAAAACAAACCCGCGCCTGACAACTTGGAAGTGCCTCCGTACCAGTATCTCAGCGACTCAAGGATCGTGATCGGGGTTGATGAAGATAACCCGGCCTAATTCGTCGGGTTACGCTGTTTGATTCAAATTGGAATGAAAGACTGAAAGGAGCCGTTTTATGGCTGGCGAGAAGAACGTCGAGACAACGGGTCTGCTGGGGTGGATTGATCACCGCTTTCCGCTGACGTCGATGATAAAAGAGCATTTGTCTGAGTACTATGCTCCCAAGAACTTCAACTTCTGGTACTTCTTTGGCTCGCTTGCGATGCTGGTGCTGGTGTTGCAGATTGTTACTGGTATTTTCTTGGTGATGCACTACAAGCCAGATGCGCAGCTTGCGTTTGATTCGGTTGAGTACATCATGCGCGAGGTGCCAGGCGGATGGTTTATTCGCTACATGCACTCTACGGGCGCATCTATGTTCTTTGTCGTGGTTTACCTGCACATGACACGCGCCCTGATTTACGGTTCCTACAGAAAGCCTAGAGAGTTGGTCTGGATCTTCGGTGTCGGTATCTTCCTGGCGCTGATGGCAGAGGCCTTCATGGGTTATCTCTTGCCTTGGGGTCAGATGTCTTACTGGGGTGCACAGGTGATTGTTAACCTGTTTGCAGCAGTGCCTTTTATTGGGCCTGAACTGGCGGTTTGGATCCGTGGCGATTATGTGGTGTCTGATGCCACGCTGAACCGCTTCTTTTCTCTGCACGTGATTGCGGTTCCGCTGGTCTTGCTTGGCTTGGTCGTTGCACACATCATTGCTTTGCACGAGGTTGGCTCCAACAACCCGGATGGAATCGACATCAAAGAAAAGAAGGACAAATATGGTCGACCGCTGGATGGGATTCCGTTTCACCCCTACTACACGGTGCATGACATCTTGGGTGTGGCTGGGTTCATGATTATTTTTATGGCGATTGTGTTTTTTGCGCCGGAAATGGGTGGCTACTTCCTGGAGTTCAACAACTTCTTGCCGGCTGACCCGTTGAAGACACCGCCCCATATTGCACCGGTCTGGTATTTCACGCCGTTTTATTCAATGTTGCGCGCCACAACTGACCCATTTACATGGGTCCTAGTCGCTAGCTCTGTGATTGCCGCACTCGTGATGTTCTTCAAATGCAAGGGCGCTTCGAAGCTGATCGTGCCTCTTATTCTGCTGGGTTTGGCGGTCACGCTTCGTTTGATCGATGCCAAATTCTGGGGTGTCGTTGTCATGGGTGGCGCAGTGGTGTTGCTGTTCTTTTTGCCATGGTTGGACTACAGCCCCGTGAGGTCGATTCGTTATCGTCCGGGTTGGCACAAGTGGATCTACGGCATTTTCTTTGTGAACTTCCTGGTCCTGGGTTATCTGGGTACCAAGGCTCCGTCGGACGTATTCAATCTGATGTCTCAGATCGGTACGGTAATCTATCTGGCATTTTTCCTGCTAATGCCAGTCTGGAGTCGAATGGGCACATTTAAACCGGTGCCTGATCGTGTTGTATTCCATGCCCACTGAGCCAGAGAGAGACGTGATGAGATTGATAAATAAGCTCCTTGGTGCGATAGTTGTATCGTTGACCTGTTCGGCCGCCATGGCGGCGGGCAGCACATACCCGTTGGATACGGCGCCAGCTAAACTTAACGATCAAGCAGCATTGCAAAATGGTGCCAAGATCTTTGTAAATCACTGTTTGAATTGTCACAGCGCAAAGTCATTGCGCTACAACAAGCTACGCGACATCGGCCTGACGGATCAGCAGATCAAGGATAGCCTTTTGTTTACGGGCGAGAAGGTGGGTGACTTGATGACGATCGCCATGAGCCCGAAGGATGCTGCTAATTGGTTCGGTGCGGCACCGCCCGACCTCTCCGTGATTGCCCGCGCCAAGTCGATCAACGCAGGGCCTCCAGGTGGCGATTACATCTACACCTATATGCGCACGTTCTATCGCGACACGACACAGCCAACTGGCTGGAATAACCTGGCGTTTCCGAACGCTGGTATGCCTCACGTCATGTGGGATCAGCAAGGGCCGCGCGAGCTAACGTCTACCTTGGTTCATCAGGTCGATAAGGATGGCAAGAAGGTTTGGGAGCAGATTACCAAGCAGTACGACGCCCAAGGGTATTGGACCGCCAAAGCTGAGGTCTTGGATAATTACAGGGGTGCAGGCGGTGAATCCCATACTTTCAAGGCACTGGATCCAAAGAAAGCCATGCAATACGACAGGGACATGGGCGATTTGGCAGCGTTTATGACCTGGATGGCTGAGCCAGTTCAGCTTGAGCGCAAGAAGATTGGCGTTTGGGTATTAATTTTCTTGGGTCTGTTTTTTGTGGTGGCCTGGCGCCTTAACGCGACATACTGGAAACACGTCCGTTAATATCCACTACTTCGGGCCAGCATCTGCCTAAAGGTTGGTGCTGGCTTTCGTTTTTAATTTACTGATTCAGGACGGTACCTCACGATGATGGTCCTTTACTCTGGCACGACTTGCCCGTTTTCGCATCGCTGCCGCTTTGCTCTCTATGAAAAAGACATGGACTTCGAGGTGCAGGATATTGACCTGTACAACAAACCTGAAGACATCAGCGTTATGAATCCCTATGGTCAGGTGCCTATTTTGGTTGAGCGTGACCTGATTTTGTATGAGTCGAACATCATCAATGAATACATCGATGAGCGCTTCCCGCATCCGCAGTTGATGCCGGCTGACCCGGTCATGCGCGCGCGCACTCGTTTGTTCCTGTTCAACTTTGAAAAGGAATTGTTCGTGCATGTGGCCCTGTTGGAAGACCGGACCGCACGCGCCGATACCAAACGCCTTGACGCAGCGCGGGCTGCAATCCGTGATCGCTTGTCGCAGTTAGCACCACTGCTGATCAAGAACAAGTACATGCTTGGTGAAGAATTCACCATGTTGGATGTGGCGATGGCACCCCTGCTTTGGCGTCTCGATCATTACGGTATCGAGTTGCCTAAGACTGCTGCGCCGATCCAGAAATATGGCGAGCGAATCTTCTCACGCCCGGCTTATATCGAGGCGCTCACGCCCTCAGAAAAAGTCATGCGTCGTTAATCGTGGACGATATAGATGGCTGAAAGCTCAACCAAACCCTACATCTTGCGTGCGTTGCATGAGTGGGCATCCGACAATGGCCATACGCCACACATTGTGGTGCAAGTCACGAACCAGTGTCGGGTGCCACCCGCCTTCGTGCGTGATGGCCAGATTACGTTGAACGTCAGTCATCTGGCCACGGGTGGTCTTGTGATCGGTAATGACTACATCGAGTTTCAGGCGAGGTTTGGTGGCAAGTCAGAGAACATCTCGGTTCCGGTGGGTGCGGTGACGGCTATTTATGCGCGTGAGACTGGAACCGGAATGGGTTTTGAGGCTGACGAGACTGTTGTCTCAGCAAGCCCCAGTAAGGAATCACTGGCGAAACAGCCTAAGGCTGTTGAGGGCGAAGTGACCTCTCCAACCGAACCAGATGACAAGCCGCAACGGCCAAGTCTAAGGATCGTGAAATAGCCAGTCGACTCGCCCAGTTTCCCCCAGTCCAGCCAAGTTCGAAGAATCTTTTACAATACGGTCGCTTTCATCTGAAACGCAATCAAAAACGCCGGTGTAGCTCAGTTGGTAGAGCAGCGCACTTGTAATGCGAAGGTCGAGGGTTCGATTCCTTTCACCGGCACCACATCCCATGCTACAAGCTGTTGATATAAATAGATTAACCTTGTAGGCTCTCCTAGGTTTTTGGCACTTTTTAGGCATAATCTAGGCACAACAGTGAGCTACGGGGCAACCAAACTACTCTTTCACCGAGGGCTGCTTAGCGTGAAAGGTCTCTATCAGAACGGAAGGCTGTGGTGGATTCGGTTCAGGATCTCCACGGAAATCCAGAACTTCTACGATACCGACTTCATAAGGCTTGTCTTTAGGCTAGCGACAAGAATATCTCGGCATAACGGGCCATGCCTGTGGAGGTTACGGCCATGAGCAAGCCGGCTCGTTCAACAAAAAAACAACCGGTCTCCATGGCTCGTTCGTCAGCGGCCGAATACCTGACCTTTATCGCAGCTGCTGGCCAAGGGGGTGTAGAAGCTGTATTTGTCGATGGCAATGTCTGGTTGACCCAGAAAATGATGGGGCAGCTTTACGACGTCAACGTGCGAACGGTCAACGAGCACCTGAAGAAAATCTTTGTTGACACTGAGCTCCAGCAGGATTCAGTTATCCGGAATTTCCGGATAACTGCTGCTGACGGTAAAAGCTATAACACCCAACACTACAACCTGGCCGCCATTATTGCGGTGGGCTACAAGGTGAACTCTGAAAGGGCAGTGCAGTTCCGCAAGTGGGCCACCGGCGTTATCGAGGAGTTCACTCTCAAGGGCTACACCATGGATGACGAGCGCCTTAAAAACGGTGGATCCATCCTGACCGAACAGTATTTCGAAGAGCAGCTACAGCGCATCCGGGAGATTCGTCTTTCCGAACGAAAGTTCTATCAAAAGATCACTGACATTTACGTCACTGCCATTGACTACGAGGTGACGGCGCAGGCGACCAAGCGGTTTTTTGCTACCGTGCAGAACAAGTTGCATTGGGCCATCCATGGCCAGACCGCAGCAGAAGTCGTTTACCACCGCGCTGATGCAGAAAGGACGAACATGGGCTTAACCACGTGGAAGGACGCGCCTCAGGGCAAAATTCAGAAGTTCGATGTGGCCATCGCCAAGAACTACCTGACCGAGTCTGAAATGGCCCAGCTCACCCGGCTGGTCAACGCCTACTTGGATGTGGCTGAAAGCATGGCCCTGCGCAAAATCCCGATGACTATGCAGGATTGGGAGAGCCGTCTAAACCGTTTTATCGAGGCCACTGATCGAGAGGTGTTACAGGACGCAGGCAAGGTCACGGCTGAGATTGCCAAGGCCCACGCTGAAAGCGAGTTTGAGAAATACCGTATCGTGCAAGACCGATTGTTCGAAAGCGACTTTGACAGGATGATCCGGTTAGTCAACGAGGGTCCTCTCCAGGGTGATGAGCTGTAGTCCTACATAATGTCTGCGCCAGCAAACACCATGGGTGTTTGCACTTGGTAACGCTAACCGTTAATCTCACGACATTGCGTGAGGAGCGACTACCATGACGTACCAAACCCTGATCTCCGTGGCCGAATTGCGCGTATTGATGCGTGATCAAAACCCAAGTCTGGTCCTGCTAGATGCTAGCCACGACTTGTTTGACCCAACGGTAGGGCAAAAAACATACGAGCAAGGTCATGTGCCAGGTGCACGATTTGTTTCCATGGACAGCGACATGGGCGGCCAAAAAAACGGCAAGAACGGCCGTCATCCTCTGCCAGAAAGGCAGGGCGTGGTTGCTGCCATGCGTCGCCTTGGTGTGAACGATGACCAACAAGTGGTGGTCTATGACCAGTGCGAAGGAATGTATGCGGCACGGGTGTGGTGGACACTCAATTGGCTTGGGCATCGCAATGTCGCCGTGCTCGACGGAGGTTTAAAGGCGTGGCAGGCCGTAGGCGGGGAACTGCAGGCTGGTGTACCCGCGGCGGTTGCGGCAGGCAACTTTAGTGATCGCGGCGAGGGTATGGTCGTGCTCAGCTACGAAGATGTTCTGCAAAATGTCACGACCAATCAACGGCTTGTCATGGATGCCCGTTCTGAGGATCGGTTTGCCGGTCAGAACGAAACCCTTGACCCAATCGGCGGTCATATTCCTGGCGCGATCAATCGTTATTTCAAACACAACCTCAATGCTGACGGCACCTTCAAGACGCCTGAGCAATTAACGGTTGAGTTTCAGGCTTTGATTGGCGTTCGACGGGCCGAGTACACCATCATGCAGTGTGGCTCAGGTGTGTCCGCGTGTCACAATCTGTTGGCACTGCACATGATCGGCCTAGGCACAGCCCCCTTGTACGTTGGTTCATGGAGTGAGTGGTGCACGCGCGAGAGTGCCCCAATAGCGACCGGACCAGCATAATTTCCCAAACGGATTGGTCTATGTTTTAAATTGGGTGCATTGTTAGCATCCGCGATTGACTCATGCCTAGATCTCGTGTCTTATTGACCGACCCGATTCATCCCGATGCGCAAGCACGCTTGGCCGATGCGGTTGAGCTTGTCCTGGCACCAGACACCAGCAGTGCGACTTTAAAAGCCTTGGCTGCAGATTGCGATGCCATCATGGTACGCAGCCACCTGCCTGCCGATATATTCGAAAATGCCCCACGCTTGAAATTTGTGCTGCGTCATGGAGTTGGTCTGGACATGGTGCCCATGGCAGCCGCCACTGAAAAAGGCATTGCAGTGGCAAATCTGCCGGGGAGTAATACCCAGGCCGTGGTTGAGTATGCCTTGGCGGCCATGTTCGCGCTACGCCGAAACGTGGTGGGCATGAACGAAGTGCTTCGCCGTGACGGCTGGCATGCTGCCAAGCCCTTATCAAACGACTGCGTCGAGATTGGCGGCAACACGCTAGGCATCGTGGGCTATGGCTCAATTGGTCAGTGCATGGCCAAGTTTGCTCACGCGCTGGGGATGAAAGTTGTAACGCACACGCGCAGACCAGAGACCGTTGCAACACCGTCTGTTGCCGTTGATCTGGCTGCATTGTTACGTATGTCGGACTTTATCGTGCTTGCATGCCCCCACAATGAACAGACGCATCACTTGCTTGACGCCAATGCCTTCACGCTGACAAAGCCATCGGCATTACTCATCAATGTGGCGCGTGGCCCGGTGGTCGATACCCGAGCCTTGGTTGATGCGCTAAAACGCGGTCAGCTGGCTGGCGCAGCGCTTGATGTGCACGAGAATAATCCGCTGACTGGCCAAGAGGAAATCTTTGATTGTCCGAATGTTCTTCTGACGCCGCATTTGGCAGGTAACACGCAGACTAGTCTTTCCAAGATGAGTCAATGGGCGGTCGATACCTTATTGGCGCTACTGGCTGGTGAGCGTCCAGAGAATGTGGTTAATCCGGAAGTGTGCGTCTAATTCAACTTTTGTCTGATATCCCTGGAGTTTGAATGTCAATGACAAGCCCGCTACTTGAGGACCTGAAGCAGGCGCTTGGTGATGATCAAGTGCTGGTTGGCGAGCAGATTGCGCCTCGCTACATGACGGACTGGTCCAAGGCGCGTATTTGTCAGCCTTTGCTGGTGATTCGGCCACGTTCGACCGAGGCGGTGTCGGCGGCATTGAGGTTGTGCCATGCGCATGGCCATCCGGTCACGGTGCAAGGGGAGATGACAGGGTTGGTCGGTGCGAGTCAGGCCAATGATGGTGATGTCGTGATGTCACTGGAGTTTTTAACGGGGATTGAAGAGCTTGATGCGACAGCGAGCTGCATGACCGTTTGGGCGGGGACGCCGCTGCAAGTCGTGCAAGAAGGGGCGCAAGCTGCAGGCATGTACTTTGCGGTTGACTTGGGTGCGCGTGGCTCGTGCCAGGTCGGTGGCAATATTGCGACCAATGCGGGTGGCAACCGGGTCATTCGTTACGGCATGATGCGCGAACAGGTGCTTGGACTGGAGGTTGTGCTAGCCGACGGCACCGTTGTCACGAGTCTAAATAAGATGCTAAAAAACAATGCGGGCTATGACATCAAGCAGCTTTTTATTGGTGCTGAGGGCACACTCGGCGTCGTGACCCGTGCGGTATTGCGTCTGCATTCGGCGCCCGCGCAGACGGTGACTGTGCTGTGCGCATTGGCCGATGATGATGCGATGGTGATGTTTTTAAAGCGGGTGCGAGGAGCCGCGAGCTCGTCTCTTTTGGCGTTTGAGGTGATGTGGCCAGATTTCTTTGAGTTCATGACGCAACGCGTGCCTGATAACGTATCGCCGTTTGAAGCCGTATGCGGCACGACGGTTTTAATGGAAGTGGCAACGGGTGATACTGGGCTTGCTTCGGTCGCCTTGGAGCAGTTGCTTGAGGATGCGTTAGAGCAAGGTGAGATCGCCGACGCCGTTGTGGCTCAATCCGGCAAGCAAGCCGATGCGTTCTGGCGTATCCGCGATTCGGTCTCTGAGTTTCCGTTGCTGTTTTCGCCCTATGCGAGTTTTGATGTGAGTTTGCCAATACCGCAGGTTGGTGAGTTCGTGTGTACGTTGAAATCCCATTTAACTGAGGAATTTGCAGGTGCGCAGTCATTGTTTTTTGGGCACATTGGTGACAGCAACCTGCATATCGTGGTTCATGTGCCAGGCTCGCGCGAGACATTTCCGAAAGATCAGATTGATGCAGCAGTCTACGAGTTGGTTAAAAAATACGCCGGCTCAGTCTCTGCTGAGCACGGCATCGGCACGCGCAAGAAAAAATGGCTGGGACACTCACGCACGCCTGAGGAAATTGCGCTGATGCAAACCATTAAGAAAGCACTCGATCCCAAAGAAATCTTGAATCGCGGCCGAATAATTGATCCCTAGGTTTTAGTTCAGGCGCGTGATATTCCAAGGGGTATTGAAGTCGAAATACACGACCTCTTTGGCATTCATGTCAATCTTTGACATTTCAATGGTTTGAATGGATGGATTGCCATGGGTGCGGATGTAAAACACTTTGTTTTTTAGGTCAGAGACGGCCATCCAGTAAGTGATTTCATAGCCACCGCCGCCGCCACCAAATCCACCGCTGCCCAGCGCAATCAGGCCTGGTGGCAGGTCAAAGTTGTTTAGAAGGTGAAATGCCGTTGCAACCTGTTTGTCAGTGGTGAGGTTGGTGGGCGCATTCTGTTTCATCATAAATGCCCTGACAAACCGAGACGGTGAGGACATATCACCGGGCAATCCCGTCATGCCATAGCCGGTGCTCCAGGGGCCGATCACCGTAGAACCGAGCTTGATCGAGCGTGGTTCATTGGTTGACAGCTTGGTGTAGTTGCCCAGATTGTTCAGGTGCCAGTTAAAGTGTGGTGCGTTGGTCAGCACCGAGGTTGGGTTGTCCGAAATCTGCAGCTCGCCGCCGATATATTCGATCACGATGCTCTGACCGTTGGCGTCATGCAAAGTCAAGTGAAGGTCGACGGTACCTTTAAACAGCTTTTGTGGTGAGCGGTTGACCTTGATTTTTCTGAATCCATCGCGGGCCTCATCGACGGTTGCAAAGTTGGTCAGGGCATAAACCAGCATTTCGTAAGAGGCGATCGATTGGGCAGATTCCGAAGGCGCAACCTCCTGATATTCAGTGATGCCCGGCGCATACAGCATGCCGCCAGCCAAGCCTTTCTCGTTTAGACCATCCACGATAATGGGAAGACCAAGCGCAGCCGATCCAATGGCGGCATACTTGGTGGTCCATGCCAATCCGGTACCAGGCTTGCCATCAACACCGGTGCCTTGCATGGCGATGTTTGGTGCAATCGCAATGCCACGCGAATCAATATCAACCCCAAACTCCAAGGTCCGTCCATAGACATGGCCACCATCCGAGCCCGCGAGCAGGAAACTCGTGCAGGCGTGTGACACGGCTGGTCCGAGCATCATCAAAGCTGCTAAAGCGCCTGATAACCAACGTTTGTGTCGTGAGTTCGTCATCGTGATTCTCCCTGCTGGTACTGCATCCGTTGCATTCAATCTCTGTAGACGCAGTTTAAAGGCAAACTAAAAACCTCGCCTCAATCCAGTTTTCAATCCTCAAGAATCTCTGCAACCCGACACATCACCCAGTCGCGCTCGGCATCGTTCATCTCCAGATTCAAGTCGGGTAGCCCCTGTTCGATACGACCCATTGCATCAGCGATGGTAATGCCGAGTTGCCAGACTTTGTCCTTGACCTTCTCGGCCAATAGCTGCGACAGGTCCTCACAGAGGTCGTGGCGGTCTTCCAGCCACTGGCGCGGGAGCGTGGGACGTATTTGGCCTGTCGGCGTGTACAGCGCCAAAAAAGAGGCAGGGACATGAATCTGACGTTCAGAGGACATCGCTTAAGTCACCGGTGCAGGATTAAATAGAGCCAGGCTGTTGTGTAGTTTCCAGTATTCTGCCCAGGTTTTTTTGCCACTAGCCACATCAAGCATGAGATGAAACAGCGCCCAACCCATTGACTCGATGGTTTCATGGCCATCGGCAACACGGCCTGCATTGACATCCATCAGGTCATGCCAGCGCCGGGCGAGATCGCTACGAGTGGCTACCTTAATCACGGGGCACTGTGCTAAGCCATAGGGGGTGCCACGGCCCGTGGTGAAGATGTGCAGGTTCATGCCCGCGGCAAGTTGTAAGGTGCCACAGATAAAGTCACTGGCGGGTGACGCATTAAAAATCAGGCCACGCTGACCGTTGAGTCGCTCGCCAGGCCCAATCACGCCGTTGATGGCAGCACTGCCGCTTTTGCTGATCGAGCCCATGGCTTTTTCGACGATATTGGATAAACCACCGCGCTTATTGCCAGGCGAGGTGTTGGCGCTACGATCAACGCCGCCGCGCGCGAGATAGTCGTCAAACCACCGCATTTGGTCGATCAGTTTTTGTGCGACCTCCGGCGTGGCCGCCCGAGCAGTCAGTTGTGCAATGCCGTCGCGAACTTCAGTGACTTCGGAGAACATGACCGTGGCGCCTGCACGCACTAGCAAGTCACTGGCAAAGCCAAGCACGGGATTGGCAGTAATCCCGGAAAAAGCATCACTGCCACCGCACTGCATGCCGACCACCAGTTCGCTGGCGGGCACCGTTTCACGTTTGCGCGCGTTAAGCCTGACCAAATGGGACTGAGCCTGTTGCAAGATGTGCGCAATCATGCTGTCAAACCCGACGTGTTCTTTGTCTTGCAAGCAAACTACGTCTAGGTCACCCCAACGGGCATCGCCAATTTGGCCTTGTTGTTGAGGATGAATTTCAATGCTGCCAGTCGGCATCAATCGTTCGGGTTGGAGTTTCTCGCAACCCAAGCTCACCACCATGACTTCCCCCCCAAAATTCGGGTTCTGGGCTAAGTGACGCAGCGTCCGAATGGGTACTTCCGAGCCTGGTGCGTCAATGGCTACACCGCAGCCATAGGTGTGCTCGAGCGAAATCACGTCATCAACGTTTGGAAAGCTTGGCAATAGCGTCTGTTTAATGCGTTGAACGGCAAAATCGATAACGCCGCTGACGCACTGGACTGTTGAACTGATGGCGAGGATATTACGTGTGCCCACACTACCATTTGGGTTGCGAAACCCTTCAAAGGTGAAGCCGTCCAAGGTCGGTTCAGTCGGTGGGGTCGCACTGGCCATGGGCAAGCCTCGCAAGCCTGGTGCTTCAGGCAGCGTGATTCTGCTCTCATGGATCCAGCTACCCGCTTTGATGCTGTCTTTGGCGTAGCCAATGACGACGTTGTAGCGTCTTACAGCTTGCCCTTGTTCAATGTCCACGAGCGCCACTTTGTGGCCTTGAGGGATTTTTTCTATCAGCGTCAGGCCGTTGGGCAAGCCAGTGCCCGCGGGTAGGCCGCCATCATTAGCGACCACGGCAACGTTGTCTGCCGGGTGCATGGTGATCACCACGGGGGGCTGTTCTGTATCGATTGCTAACTGATTCATGGTCTCTAGTGACTGTTTCGGGGTGTTATAAGCGTAGTGTGTCGCACTTCGATTAAACAGTCTTTTCCGCAAAAAGCCATGTATCTGCCCAAACATTTTGCTTCGTCATCCAATCAAGCGGCCGAGTCGCTGATTCGGCAGTATCCACTAGCGCAGGTCATCACCATAGACGGGCAAGGCCAGTTGGTCTGCAATCCGATCCCACTCCTTGTGCGAGACCAGTTAGCGGCTGGATCAGCGTTGATCGGCCATGTTGCACGTGCGAATCCGCTTTGGCAGCAAGAAGGACCGGTGCTTGCTGTGTTTACGGGGCCCCAGGCCTACATCACCCCGAACGCCTACCCCAGTAAAGCTGAGCATCATCGTGTCGTCCCAACATATAACTACGCGACGGTGCAGGTGCGTGGACAGTTGATCGCCCATGATGATATTGCAGCCAAGCTTGAGGCGGTTGGCGAGTTGACGGATTTTGCAGAGCAAAGTCAGCCCAGGCCGTGGGCAGTGTCCGATGCACCGGATGATTTTGTGCTGGCGAATCTGCGAGCCATTGTGGCCATTGAGATTCGCATTGAATCGGTGACGGCCAAGTTCAAGCTGAGCCAGAACCGCAGTGCGGCTGATCAGGCGGGCGTGAGGGACTATTTGGCTAGCCAAGTCACGGATGCCGACGCAGCAGTCATGCTAAATCTGATGCATCCATACGATAACGATCATTAGCCACTGAGTACCAAGGCAACCCACCATGAATGACGCACATTTGCCCGCTGCAACAGGGCATGAACTTTGCTGACGGAACTTCCAAGCCCAAGAGCTGGAAAGACATTTGGGGTGCAGGTCAGGGTGTTGGTCAAATCGATGACATCATCCCGGTGACGGAAATTGTTGAGCGCTTAAAGCGAGAGTACGCTCAGGCGCGCGCGAGAATCTCCTAGATGGCCTTGCGCCCGATTGCCTGCAAGCTAATCCGGGTTTCGCCTGCCTGCCGACGTATGGCGGCGCGCCAGGCATGGCCGTAGGCGACTTCGAGCGTGAGTGTGAGCTTGCCGTCAGGTTGGCGGTTGGCCTCAAGCGCATCAATCAGCCGTTTGTACCAATGGCGCGAAGCCAAACCCGCTTTGCGGTGTGGATTGGGGTTGCCACCCAAGCAATGTGCATCAGCCAGCAAAGATTGAGGGTTGTCGTAAGTTAGGGTCATGGTTTCTTGGTCCATGACTGGATCAGCAAAACCTTGCTCGACCATTAAGTCGCCAAGGTCATGCATGTCGACCAGTGGCAGACATTGGGTGTTTAATCCCGCCGCTTTCACCGCGTCGCGCAACTCACGCCCAGTTGCCGGGCCCCAGCCTGTAAAGAAAGCCAAACCATCCGGGTGTAGCAGACGAGACCATTCACGCAAAACATGGTGCGGCTCAGGGTGCCAGTGAATGGCCAGATTTGACCAAATCAGGTCGATTGATTCAGGTGCAAGTCCAGTATGGTCGAGTTCGGCGTGAACCAGCTCGATATCGGGCTTGCGACGCCATGGGGTCAACAGTTGCTGCCAACGTGGTGGGTCAATGGCCTTTTTAGCCATGGCAAGCAGTGGCGCATTGTGGTCTACGCCAATGAGCTTGGCTAGCGCAAAGCGTTCTTGTAGGGGCCCAAATCGTCGACCAGCGCCGCAGCCAGCATCCAGAATCACGCTTGGGTTCAGACGGATCAGTTTGAGCCGCTGCAGCATCCGGTTGGCGATTTCACCGTAAAGGAACTCTGCCGATGCGAGGTCGCCACGCCGTGCAAACTGTTGCTTGACATGTCGGGGCTCGATGGCCAGCCGTTGGGTGTGTTCAGAACTTGTCATGGTTTAGATTTAACCATGCCGAATTGCGGCAAAATCGTTGCTGATGAATCGATCATATGTTTCTGCTTGGCGTGCAGCACCCCTGAAAATGATCAGGGGTGCACTCGCAAGCCTGCCTAGCCGGTGCCCATTGTGTCAGATGGCTGCGCGTGGCGGCTTGCTTTGCGACGGATGTGATGGCGATACCTTTCAGGCGAGGCAATGTCGAGCGTTGTGTTCTACCTGTGCACTAGACTTGCCGGCAGCAGGTCCGTGCCTGGTTTGTCATTCAAACACCGAGCTAGCGGCGCTCGTGTGTGCGTTTGATTATGCGTTTGCTGGTCAAACCTTGATCAATATGTATAAGGAGGGCCGCCAGCTGGCTTTGGCACGATTGCTTGGTCAGCAAATGGTGCGCGCGATAGAACCGGTACTGAATCTGCATCATCTTGATTCCTGGGTTCCGATACCAGCTAGTCAGGCGCGTTTGAGCCGAAATGGCTTTAGTCCGGCCCAACAACTTGCCAGGGTAGTGGCGGCACACACGGCCATCCCGAGTCGACTGGATTGGCTGAAACAAATTCGCGATGCCCCACCTCAAAAGACCTTGAGTCGGCGACAGCGTTCGATGGCAGTGCAAGGCCGCTTTGAGGCTGATCTGGCTGTCTCAGGGCGCTCTATCGGGATTGTCGATGATGTGGTCACGACCTCAAGCACGGTTGTCGCGGCGGCCAAGGTTCTGAAGGCAGCCGGGGCCACCCGAGTCATTGTGCTAGCCGCGGCACGCACGCCACAGATTGCCTGAATCTGGCACAATCTGGCGCATGTTTCACATCATTTTGGTCGAGCCTGAAATCCCCCCCAACACAGGCAATGCGATAC
Source organism: Lautropia mirabilis (assembly GCA_945876565.1). Lineage (GTDB taxonomy): Bacteria > Pseudomonadota > Gammaproteobacteria > Burkholderiales > Burkholderiaceae_B > Algicoccus. Next base: position 77,822 of record CAMCOS010000005.1, read on the forward strand.
GGTTGTGTGCCAATGTGGGCGCGCAGCTTCACTTGGTACGCCCCTTGGGTTTTGAGATTGATGACCGCCGATTGCGTCGGGCAGGCCTCGATTACCATGAGTGGCAACCACTCAAAGTTCATGACTCGCTGGCCGATGCCCTGCTGGCCATTGGAGCGAGCGCTGAGCGGCAATTTGCCCTGACCACTCGGGGTCAGCGCCTCATTGGCGAGGTGTCGTTTAAGCCGGGTGACGTATTCGTGTTTGGGCGTGAAACCGCGGGTCTTTCTGCAGATCAGCGTGAGCTTTTTGCGCCAGAGCAATGGCTACGCTTGCCGATGCGCACAGGACAACGCAGCTTAAATCTGTCGAATACGGTCGCCGTCGTTGTTTATGAGGCTTGGCGACAGCAAGGTTATGAGGGTGGACAGTAGTCTTGCTACTCTTCGGTGGCTGAACGGGCCATCAGCCGATGCACAGCGTGTGCCGGGGCGACGCCACTATATAGTGTGGCACACACCGCTTCAGTAATGGGCATTGGAATGCCCATCGATTGGGCGCGCTTGAGCACAGCTTGTGCGCAACGCGCACCTTCAGCTGTGATGCCGCTGGCAAGAATGTCGGCTAGTGATTCGCCACGTCCGATACGCAACCCCACTTGACGGTTGCGAGACAGCTCACCCGTGGCGGTCAAGACCAAGTCCCCAAGCCCAGTGAGCCCGGCAAATGTGTTTGGCCTAGCGCCAAGGGCCACACCAAATCGTGTCATTTCCGCCAGGCCCCGAGTGATTAATGCTGCTCGGGCGTTATTGCCTAGGCCAAGCCCATCAGAAATGCCGCAGGCAGTCGCCATGACATTCTTCAATGCGCCGCCGACCTCTACGCCTATGACATCCGATGAACTGTAGATACGCATGTGTTCCGAATGAAATACCGCGGTAACTAGCTGTTTCAGGTCATGGTCCTGGCTGGCGATGGTGAGCGCCACGGGCAAGCCTCTGGCCACCTCTTTGGCAAACGATGGTCCAGACAGCACCCCGGCGGCCGGCAAAACAGCTGCCATCGAAGCCGTGACTAGCTCATGAGCAAACTTGCCTGTATCCGGTGTTAATCCCTTGCAAATCCAGATCAGACCAGCGATCTTAAGACCAGCATTGAGCGCTTGCTCAACCAGTTGGCAGGTTTGCGGCAACCCAGCCATGGGCGTGCCGAGCACCAGCAACCCCTGCCCCGGTGCTTTCGCTAAATGGGCAAACGCATGGCTCAAATCGCTGGTGTATTGCAACGCCCGAGGTAACTCAATACCTGGCAAATACTCAGCGTTGATGCGGCTAGTCGCCATGGTCGCCATGGCCTGTTCACGCCGACCCCACAACACGACCTCGCTCTGTGCACAGGCCGCCGCTGCTAGCGCGGTGCCCCATGCTCCCGCGCCAAGGACAGCGACGGGAGGGCGGGCCTGTTTTATCATCGTGCGTTATTGACGGGTTGCACTCGGTGGCAGAATGATGCCTGAGTCGCTTGGCACTTGACCGTCGGGCGCATGACCCTGGCTTTGCTCAGCGGCTTGCGCCTGGCGTTGCTGGTATAGCGCCTGGAAATTGACATCAGTCAGGTGTAGTGGCGGCAGCGTGGTGCGGGTAATGGCATCGGCGACGTTGGCGCGCAGATAGGGGTAAAGCATGGTCGGGCACACAATGCCAAGCAAGGCATCAACCTGCTCGGCTGGGATATTGGCAAGCTCAAAGACACCGCCTTGAGTGGCTTCCACCAAATAGACGACTTTGTCTTCAATCTTGGTAGTCAAGGTCACAGTGACTGTTGATTCAAATATGGTCTCAGCCAAGCGCTGTGCGCCAATACCAATATTGACTTCAACAGCGGGTGCCGTTTGCTCCAGAAACACCATCGGTGCATTGGGCACCTCAAGTGAGAGGTCTTTGAGATAGGCGCGTTGCAGGTTAAAGGTCGGTGCATCGTTGGTTGCTGCTGTGTTCTCGTCAGCCATATGAATTCCAGTTACGTTTTTATAAAGGTGGGTGGTGTGCTTAGTTAGGGCCCTCAAGCAGGGGCATCAAGCCGCCCGCACGGTCAAGCGCCGCAAGGTCATCATAACCGCCTACGTGAGTTTCGCCGATGAAGATCTGCGGCACCGTTCGGCGGTTTGTGCGCGACATCATGGTGTCTCGCTGCGCTGGGTCCATGTCGATGCGGATTTTTTCTATGTCAGTTACGCCGCGCTGACCCAGCAGGGCCTCGGCGCGTGTGCAATAGGGACAAAACCCAGTGCAGTACATCACAACTTGATTCACAGCATTGTCTCCCACAAATGGTCCGTTATTTTTTCTTGGTGGAAGTGGGTAGGCCCGCGCCAAGCCAGGCATTGATGCCGCCCTCGATCACCATGACCCGCTCCAAACCAGCTTTGCGTAACTTCGCGGCAGCGCCCATGGCAATCTGGCCACGATCACAAGCCACCAGAATGGGCTTGTCTTTGGGTAGTTTGTTTGCTTTATCGGTGATTTCGGCAAGCGGGATGTTGCGCGAATGCGGAATATGGCCGTTTTGAAAGCTTGCCAGGGGACGGACATCGACGATCACCGCATCCTCATGGTTCATTAACTGCACCGCTTGCGTTGTGCTGACGCTGCCACCCGCACGACTGCGCTGAATCATAGGCCACAAGAGCATGAGGCCTGAGGAAACGGCGATGGCCACGAGCATTAAATTGTCTGTTTTTAAGAGGAAATCCACGTTTTTTTCGCTTTGAGGGTTCAGAGGTTAGGCGAGACATTAGAAGGGATTATAAAATGACTTCTTTGTGATCACTAAAACAACCGACACCATGTATAAGCTTGTGCTGATGCGCCATGGCGAAAGCCAGTGGAATTTAGAGAATCGATTCACCGGCTGGACCGATGTAGACCTGACAGAGACGGGTCGCAAGCAGGCTTGGGAAGCGGGCCAATTGCTCAAAGAGAAGGGCTATGGCTTTGATTTGGCGTTTACCTCGGTGCTAAAGCGCGCCATCCGCACGCTATGGTTATCGCTTGATGCAATGGACCAAATGTATGTTCCGGTGCACAACAACTGGCGATTAAATGAGCGCCATTACGGCAATTTGCAGGGCTTGAACAAAGCCGAGACGGCCGCCAAGTTTGGGGATGATCAGGTGCTGATTTGGCGGCGTGCGTATGCCATTGCCCCAGAGCCGCTTGATCATGATGATCCCCGCCACCCCCGGTTTGAGCAGCGTTATGCCAAGCTCACCGCTGAGCAGCTGCCTGCCACAGAGTGCCTGAAAGACACGGTTGACCGAGTATTGCCCTTTTGGAACGACTCGATTGCGCCGGCCGTTCGCAGTGGGCGCCGCGTCTTGATCTCTGCTCATGGTAACAGTTTGCGTGCGCTGATTAAGCATTTGGACCAAATGTCGGACGATGACATCATCGAGTTAAATATTCCGACGGGTCAGCCCTTGGTCTACGAGCTCGATCAGAACCTCGTACCTATTAAGCATTACTACTTGGCTGACCCGGCTGTCATCGAGGCAGCTTTGGCCGCTGTGGCGGCACAGGGCAAGGCCAAGCAGAGCTAACATGACCAAGCCAGCGCATCGGATAGCGCTGGCGCTGCTGTTTGCGGCAGCGCCCCTGCTAGGCGCGCAGGCCGAGCGGGCGGCCCAAAGCCTCGAGCAACAGAAACAGGTGGCTGAGCAAGCAAAACGAGATTTGCAAGCACGAATCCAGGTTGTTCAAAAGCAGCTAGATAAAAATAGCAGTGAGTTCAAGCGTGCCTCTGACGCATTGCGTCAGTCAGAGTTGGCTGTCTCGGTTTCTACCAGCCGGCTCAAAGAATTGCAATCAGTCATAGCCCAAGGCGAGCGCGAGCTAGAGTCCATTGCCAAGCAAGTTGCCCAGACAAACAAGCAGCTTGAACTCGATCGGGACGCGCTGGCGGTTCAGTTGCGAGCCCAACACAGCAGCAATTTGTCTCCCTGGAGTGCATTGCTCGCGGGTGACGATCCGCAGTCGCTAGGTCGCGAGCTTGGTTATTTGTCTTTTGTGGCCGATGCGCGCGTTAAGACCATCGAGCGATTACGCCGCGGTGTTTTGGAACTTTCTGCGCTCCAAACTGCTCAAATCAAGCAGCAGCAAATGCTTTCAAAGCAGCAGGCAGACTTGGAAACCGAACAAGTTGTTCTTGGGCAGCAGCGCCAGGCTCGCGCCGATTTGTTAGCAAAGCTTGAGGGCGCCCTTGCCGCGGAACGCGCCGAGCGTGACAAGCTCGCCGAAGATGAAAAGCAATTGGGTGTACTAATTGGCGGGCTTGGCGAGCAAATCGCCAAATTGCAGGCTGATGCCCAGCATGCCAGTGCGATACGGCAGGAGATATTGGCGGCATTGCCGCAGGGTGAGGGCCTAAAGCGCGGCATTCCCATGCCCGTCAAGGGGTCTGTCTCGGCGCGGTACGGCACCAGTCGCCCTGACGGCGGGGATTGGCGCGGTGTGTTGATTAATGCCAAGGCCGGCACACCAGTCAAAGCAGTGGCGGCGGGAACGGTTGTGTACGCTACTTGGTTGCGTGGTTTTGGGAACTTGATTATTGTGGATCACGCTGATGAGTTTCTCACAGTCTATGCCTACAACCAGAGCTTGCTCAAGCAGGTAGGTGACACGGTCAGGGCGGGCGATGTGATTGCTGAGGCGGGAAATACGGGCGGGCAGCTTGATTCGGCCCTATACTTTGAGATCAGGCATCGTGGAGCGCCGCTTGATCCGATGCTCTATCTTAAGCGGTAATGTCGGTCGCTAACACGCAGGTAAACATCGGCGGGTATGTAATAAACAGGACAAAGAGATGAGTAGTCGCAAATTACGAACCGTTGGTTTGTTGTGCACTGGCCTGGTGGCAGGTTTGCTGCTGAGCGTGGGCATTTCAGCCGTTGCACAACGCGCGGGCGCGCCCTTGCCGCTTGATGAGCTGCGACAATTCTCTAACGTGTTTGCGGCCATCAAGGATAACTATGTCGAAGATGTCAGTGATCAAGCGCTGATCAGCGGTGCCATATCGGGCATGTTGACTGACTTAGATCCTCACTCGGCTTACCTTGACGCCGACGCGTTTAAGGAAATGCGTACGTCAACCCAAGGCCAGTTTGGTGGACTTGGAATCGAGATTGGTTCTGAAGACGGATTTGTCAAAGTTATTTCACCGATTGAGGATACCCCAGCAGAGCGTGCGGGCATGCGGGCGGGTGATCTCATCATTAAGGTTGATGACACATCAACCAAGGGCATGAGCCTGACCGATGCGGTCAAACTCATGCGCGGTCCCGTCAAGACCTCAGTCAAGCTGACTGTTATGCGACAGGGGCAAGACAAACCGATCGTGGTGGACTTGGTGCGCGACATCATTAAAGTGCGCAGCGTGCGTAGCAAGACAGTGGACGGTGACATTGCCTATGTGCGTATCTCTCAGTTTCAAGAGCCCACAGGCAGCGATTTGGCCAAGCATCTGAAAGAGCTTGACGATAATGGCGTGCCCAAAGCACTCATCCTGGACTTACGCAACGACCCGGGCGGCTTGCTTAATGGGGCGATTGGGGTTTCGGCTGCCTTTTTACCGGCTGACAAGCTCGTTGTCTCTACCGATGGGCGTGCGCCTGACTCACGCAGAAAGTATTTGGCCAACCCGGTAGATTACGCCCGTGGGGAGACTGACTACCTTGCTGGGTTGCCCGAGTGGGTCAAGACCGTGCCGATGGTTGTGCTAGTTAACGCCGGGTCGGCCTCGGCTTCTGAGATCGTCGCTGGCGCTTTGCAGGACTATGATCGAGCCACCATTATGGGTAATCAGACGTTTGGCAAGGGATCCGTACAGGTGATTTTGCCGATCTCACATGAAACCGCGATCAAACTCACAACCTCTCGTTATTACACCCCGAGCGGTCGCTCGATTCAGGCGCAGGGCATAGAGCCCGATATCGTTGTGACCGATACGCCGGTGGGTAACTTGTTCACGGTGGTGCGCGAGGCTGATCTCAATAAGCACCTCGATAACGGCCAAGGCAAAAAGGATAAGCAATCAACAGAGCCTGCAGACGCGTCGGGAAATGCGGCAAACGATGACGGCAAATCCAGCAAAGAGCAACCCAAACCGTTCCGTTTTGGCGAGAATGGGGACTTTCAGTTGCAGCAGGCGATCAATTTCTTGCGTGGCAAGCCCGTTGACCGGGGCCCTGTCGATGGTTTGCAGACTGCGCAGCAGAAATAAGCCAGAACGGTCTGACCATGCGTGATGATGAGCTGCTTCGGTACGGCAGACATATTCTGCTCGATGACATTGGTATCGAAGGCCAGCAGGCGCTGTTAGGCAGCAAAGTGCTCGTGGTGGGCGCTGGCGGGTTGGGTTCCCCCGTTTGCCTGTACCTAGCCGCCGCCGGTGTGGGCGAGCTCAGGGTTGCCGATCATGACGTGGTTGAGTTGAGTAACCTGCAGCGTCAGATCATGCACAGCACCGATCGCTTGGGTAGCCTGAAGGTTGACTCTGCCCAGGCAGCGATTGCTCAGATCAACCCCGATACCCGTGTTGACTTATTGTCAATTCGTCTTCAGGGACAGACCCTAGTTGACCAAGTCTGTGCGGTGGATTTGGTGCTTGACTGTTGCGACAACTTTCAGACCCGCCATGCAATTAACCGTGCCTGTGTTCAGGCCGGTAAGCCTTTGGTTTCGGGTGCTGCGATTCGGTTTGAAGGTCAAGTTTGCGTGTACGACACGCGTGATGACAAAAGCCCCTGCTATCACTGCCTTTTCCCTGAGGCAGAGGACGTTGCACCAGTCAATTGTGCAACCATGGGTGTGTATGCGCCGCTCGTGGGCATCATTGGTAGTTTGCAGGCTGCTGAAGCGATCAAAGTGTTGACCAAGGTTGGTCAGTCTCTCAAAGGGCGTTTGGTCATGTTTGATGCGCGGCTGGCGCACTGGCATGAGGTCCGTGTTCCACGCGACCTTGACTGCCCTGTCTGTCGCACGAGGCCCTAGCGCTCAAGGCGTATGCCTCTATCTACCGCGCAAAGGACGTTTCTGCAGCAGCAACTCGCTGACTTTGTTGACGCGCAGGTCAACGTAGTGTGGTCGACCTCGGCGGTGATGGGCAAAAGGTGTCGCTGGGTGAAACACGTGCACGGTGCGTAATCCAGCGCGGCGCGCGCCTCGCAGATTTGGCAGTGTGTCTTCAACGAGCACGGCGCGATGGGATGCGATCCCTTCGCGTGCCAGGATATGACGCAAGATGGCACTGGACGGCTTGGGTTTGTACCGGCCATGCAGTTTCATGTGCTCGATTGACCACAGACTATGAAAATGGCGCAAAATGCCGAGGTGCTTGAGCACTGCGCGCGCGTAGTGCAAGGGGGCGTTAGTGACCAGCACCTTGCGCCCTGGCAGGCGTCCTAGTTTGTGATGCAGCCCGCGCTCGGCTTTGATTAGGGGTCGAACATCAAAATCGTGGCTGCGCCATAGAAATTCGTGAGCATCAACGCCGTGATGTTTGACCAGTCCAATCATGGTTGCGCCATATCGCTCCCAATACTTGGCACGCAGCTCATGGGCTTGTTGCTCTTGTACATTCAGGCAGGTCATGACCGCCCGGGTCATCCCTTCGCTGATGTATTGAAATATTTTGTGTGAGGTGTCGTGCAACGTGTTGTCTAGGTCAAAGAGCCACACGTGACGGTTGTTGCTTGGAAATTCGGCGTGAACCCGGGCGCGCTTGGCACGCACGGCTGGTGTGGACAACGACCGCACTGCGCGCAGACCTAGCGTGACGCAATCATGGTGCCAACGCCCCGGTCAGTCAGGACTTCAAGCAACAGGCAATGCGGAACACGGCCATCGACCACATGCACCGATTTCACCCCGTTGCGTGCGGCATCCAAGGCAGACCCAATTTTAGGCAGCATGCCACCGGAAATGGTGCCATCGGCAAACATGGCATCAATAGTGCGAGGAGACAGTTCACGCAGCAGATTGCCGTCTTTGTCGAGCACACCCGGTGTGTTGGTCATCATCAAAAGCTTCTCAGCGTTGAGTACCTCAGCCATTTTGCCGGCCACGACGTCTGCGTTGATGTTGTAAGCCATGCCGTCTTCACCAAACCCGATGGGCGAAATGACGGGAATGAACTGATCGTCCTGAAGTGCTTTGACAACCGAGGGGTCGACTTTGGTGATGTCACCTACAAAGCCGATGTCTAGAGGTAAGTCGGGATTATCTTTGTTGGCCATCAGTTTCTTTTTTGCACGGATTAAACCACCGTCCTTGCCAGTTAGGCCCACGGCTTTGCCACCAGCCTCATTGATCATCATCACGATGTCCTGCTGTACTTGACCACCCAAGACCCACTCAACCACTTCCATGGTCTCATGGTCGGTTACACGCATACCCTGAATAAACGAGCCTTTCTTGCCGATACGGTTTAGTGCTTCGTCGATTTGTGGGCCACCGCCATGCACAACAATCGGGTTAAGACCGATGAGCTTAAGCAATACAACGTCGTGCGCAAAGCTTCGTTGCAAGCGATCTTCGGTCATGGCGTTGCCACCATATTTGATCACGATGGTTTTGCCGTGAAACTGACGGATATATGGCAAAGACTCGGACAGAACCCGGGCGATGATGGCCGGTTCCAAGGCGGGGGAGGTCGCGTCTGTCATTTGGTGTGCTCAAGGTGTAGGGGGTTTGTTGTGTAGGGTTAGCGGTGGCTCGGCGTGGCTCAACTGGCAAGTGCTGACTCAATGGTTTTTTTCATGTCTTGCTTGTCGTAGTTGCCAAGGTATCGCTTGAGAATCTTGCCATCGCGATCAACCACAAATGCAATTGGGGTGAGCTTGACGTCACCGAACCCCTTGGCAACTGAGCCGTCGGTGTCTGTGGCGACGATGAAAGGTAATTGACGGCTGGCTGTGAATTGCTTGACATAGTCGATGGGGTCATAGTCCATGGCCACGGCGATGACCTCAAGTCCTTTCGGGTGATAGGCCTCATAGTAGCTTTCAGTGTCTGGCATTTGCTGCACGCAGGTCACGCAACTCGTTGCCCAGAACTTCACCAACACCGCCTTGCCCTTCAGATCCTGCAAATCGATCTTTTCTCCTTCCAGCGTCTGAAAGGTTACCGCGGGCGCATTTGGTTTGGGGGTAAACACAAACCATGCGCCTGCACCGATCAGTGCGGCGATGGCGATGATGGTGATGGCTTTACGCATGTCGATACCTCAATGGCGATGAAAGTTGTCAATCAAAGCGGTCTGGCCGTTGGCGTAATGGGTGCTTGAACTGGCGCGGCGGTTGGGGCGCCCGCGGCCGGTGGGTTGTTTGGCGCGTTGGCAGCGCCGGACATGCCGGTTGGTGATGGGTTGCTTGGTGGCAGCCCCGGCTTTCGCTCGCCGGCTGCGGCACGGGCTGCGGCTTGCTCTCGCGTCATGATGTCAAACAGGGTGTAGACCTTTTTTACGCCGCTAACAGTGGCGGTGACCTCAGTGATTTTGTCGGCTTCAGCCTGCGTCACAAGACCCTGCAGGTAAACATCATCACGCTCGACCGTTACGAGAATCGCACCATACGGTACGCCTTCAGCGGTGAGCAAAGTAGTTTTGACTTTGGAAGCCAGCCACGTGTCAGACGTGATCTGGCTAAACGACGCAAGCGGCCCCACGTACAGACGGTTAATCACGGATTTGACTTGTGGCACTGTCATCGCAACAGCGGCGGCTTCGCCACGGATATTCTCACTGAAGGCATCACCCGTGAGCAACACCACGCCGTCATATGAAGAGGCATTGATGCGCGCTGTATTACCAAATTTGATCTTCAAATCGTTATCGACTTTCAAGTCGATTTCTTTGTCACTGACTTGCTGCCCAACGGTGCGACGATCCGTTACCACCATGGCGGTGGTGGTTGCCACCGAGCCAACGACCAGGGGCACACAGCCGCTTAGAACACCGGATAAACCCATGACGGCAGCAATCGCCAGAAGCTTGCTGCGAGTCTGTAGTGAATGCGTCATTTGACCTCCCCGAGAAGGTGGACGTCGATGCCCTCACAGATCAAGTGCAGCAACAGAATATGCATCTCCTGAATACGCATGGTGCGTGGGTCAGGTACACACAAAAGAACATCTTGGCCTGTTAGCTCGTGTGCCATTTTTCCACCATCACGTCCAGTCAGGGCGATGACATGCATGCTGTTTGTGTGCGCTTGTTGCATGGCATGGAGCACGTTGGGCGAGTTACCGCTCGTCGAGATGCCAATCAAGATGTCGCCCGGTTGACCGAGCGCTGCAACTTGACGAGAAAACACCTGCTCAAACCCGTAGTCATTGCCCACCGCAGTTAGTATCGAGGTGTCGGTTGATAAGGCAATCGCGGCCAATGCGCGACGTTCGCGCTCAAACCGACCGACGAGCTCTGCCACAAAGTGTTGGGCGTCAGAGGCTGAGCCGCCATTGCCGCAGACCAGAATCCGGCGCCGCTGAGTTACAGCGGCATGGCATAGACTGATCGCGCGCTCAAGTTCGGGCAAAACCTTCGCGAGCGTGCGCTCTGTTGTGCGCAGATGGTCTTCAAAATGTTGCTTAAGATGCTCGGTCAATTGCATGGCGACATGGCTTTCAGTTTAATGACATGATTATCTCACGCCATGAGGTGGCGAGCTTGCTTTATTGCATCAGCTTCGCAGGCAAGGCGCCACGCAGGGCATTGCATATAAAGACTGCCTGCGCTTTTAGAAGTTCCTGGCGCGTGACGACTCTTTGGCGCGCGCCGAGCTCAGGATTCTCGAGCAAGATGCTGCGCATGACCCCGGGTAGCACGCCGGTACCAAGCGGTGGCGTGTACCAATAGCCATCGATTTTGACGAACACGTTGCTGCGCCCGCCCTCAGTGAGCTCGTCACGCTCGTTAAAGAACAGCATGTCAAAAGCACCTAGCGCCTGAGCTTGCTGCCAGGCGGCATCGTAGAGGGCTCGATTCGAGGTTTTATGCCTTAAAAACAGATCGCTCGAGTCGGTGGTGTCTGGTGCAATCAGCACTTTGACTGGGGTGGCTAATGGCTCAAGGCGTGCGGTCTGTATCGATACCTCGCCGTCTGGCAGCAGATCGATGCGCAGCCGATGGTCGCCATCCTCGGGCAGGCGCGCGCACGTGATGCTCAGTTTTTTGCGCACCTGTTCCAGATCCAAAGCAAAGTTCATCGCGGCAGCTGAAATTTGAAGACGTGCCAGGTGTCGTTGGAGATGAGCGATGCCGTGGTGACGATGGGCGCGCATGGTCTCAAACAAGCTGATCGGTGTCACCAATCGATGTGCAAAGGCCAATTTAAGCTCGCACTCGGTCCACTCTTGGCTGGCATCGCTTCCCCATGTGATGCCAGCACCGACTCCGAGTAGGCCCAAGCGATGCCCATCCTGTTTTGGGGCAGACAGAGATAGTGTGCGTATTGGAACCGACATACAAAAGTTGCCCAAGCCTTGCGTCTTTGGGGGGTCGAACCAGCCAATGGCGCCTGTATAAAGCCCACGGCCTTGTGACTCGAGCTCACGGATAATATGCATCGTGCTGCGTTTAGGCGCACCAGTGATTGAGCCACACGGAAAAATCGCTTCGATCAACTCTAGCCAGCCCAAGTCTGGTTTTAGCTGTGCAACCACGGTCGAGGTCATCTGCCGCACATTGCCGTAATCTTTGACTGCAAACTTTTCAGGCACGCGCACACTGCCAGGCACGGCGATCCGTCCGAGGTCATTTCGCAGCAAATCGACAATCATGACATTTTCTGCACGGTTTTTAGGGTCTTGAGCCAAATCCAGGGTGCTGTCCACGCCGACCGTGCCTTTCATGGGCTGCGCTTTGATCCAGCCATCCTGGTGTTGCACAAAAAGCTCCGGTGAGCGTGACAGTACCCAGCGGCCATCGGGCAGCGCAATCAGCGCACCGTAGGGCACCGCTTGGTGCTTGCGCATTTCACGGTACAACGCAAGAGGGCTGCCGTTAAGCGCCATGGTGACGGCGTAGCAGAAGTTGACCTGATAAGTTTCGCCACTGGCAATCCGCTGACGAATCTGTTCGATCGCTCGAGTAAACCCTGTCTGGTCTATATTGCTGCGCCAGCCGGTCAGGGTGGCAGTGGCTCGCTGGTCTTGGCTCTCGAGCCAGTCATCGACTTCTTGACCGTTGAGTAAGCGTACAGAGTCAAACAGCAGGATTTGGCTAAAGGACGCTTGCGCGCCCGTTAACCGAGGCGCAATGCCCTGCATGGCTTGGCCAAGTTCGTAGTCCAGCAACATCACAGCATGCAGGCCCCGAGTGAGTGCGACTTGCATTTCGATTAGCGCAGCGGCCAGCGTGCAAGGACCGTCAATGATTAGCTGCTCGCGCAGTCCTTGATACAGTCGGGATCGTCGTTGCCCGGGCGGGGCGGTCTGGTCATCAAGCAGCACAACAACAGCCGATGCGTCGGCAGCAGGCTTTTGCACTGGTATGTCAGTGTCCGGTGAGGTGGTGTTGTACATGGTGTCTTGAGATCGAGCCTAAAAGTATGCCACGGACCGACGAAATGTCGCTATTGGCCGCACTGATCGTGCCGCACTGATTGTTGCCTCAGCGCTCAGACGCACTACACTGGCGCAATCAAGGTCACACACATCCATTGCGTCTTGCTTATGTCTGAAACAAAGAGCTTTACTGATCTGATGCCCCTATGGCGAGATTTGCTTGACCGTCTGGAGCAGCAAAGGTGGACCAAGCCCGCACTTTATGTGGTGGCCACGCCGATTGGCAACTTGACGGATTTGAGTCTGCGGGCCTGGTACACGCTGCGCATGGCCGATGTCATTGCTGCCGAGGACACTCGTACCAGCCAGGCATTGCTTCAGGCATGGCATGTCACGACGCCTTTGATGGCTGCCCATCGTCACAATGAACGGGCGGCGACCGCGGCGATTTTGCAACGCTTGGAGCAGGGCCAAACGGTGGCTTTGATTTCTGATGCAGGTGCACCGGCGGTTAGCGATCCCGGCGGCCGATTGGTGCAAGACGTCAGGCAAGCTGGCTTTGAGGTCATTGCGATTCCGGGTGCGAGCGCCGCCATCGCAGCCTTGATGGCGACCGGTGTGACCACTGATGAGCAACCCAGCTTTGCGTTTCTGGGTTTTTTGCCGGCTCGCCAAGCGGCGCGCGCACGATTGTTAAGTCGCTGGCTGGGCGCAGAAACAGCCCTGGTCATGTATGAGGCCCCACATCGAATTGGTGACCTGTTACAGGATTTGTGCCAAGTCTTTGGCGAGACCCGTCCGGTGAGCCTAGCCCGCGAACTGACCAAGCGATTTGAGCAAACCGTTACGCTCGCCCTTGGTGAGTCCAAGGCATGGGTGCAGGCAGATCCGCACCGTGCGCAGGGTGAGTACGTAGTGCTTGTCCATGCGCCGCAGGCAATGCCAGTGTCAGAACCGGAATCGGATCAGGTTTGGCAAAGCCAAGAGCGTCAAGCCTGGATGGCCGCATTACTGAGTGAGCTTTCCACCCGGGATGCAGCAAAAATCATGGCCAAAGCGCTGTGTGTGCCCAAAGACATCTGCTATGCACAATTACTTGCGCATTCACGGCAACGAGATGCTGGGACGAACACCAAGTGATTGCATCACCGCATCCATGGCGCTTAGCGCCTGTACTCGGTTCGCAAACGGTCCGATTCTGACGCGGTAGAGCTCGCTAGCGGTGCTATCGACTTCTATCGGCAGATCGCCTGGCATGCTGGCCGCCGCACGCGCAGCGAGCGCTCTGGCGTTGGCTTCACTGCTGAAAGCGCCGATCTGTAGAAACACCGGTTCGTTGGCGACTTCTGTCCGGGCCATCGTCGATGCGGTCTCGACGGCGCCCGGCGGTGGATTCACTGTTTTAGGGGAGGTGCTGGCAAATGACTCGTCGGCCCAAGTCCCAGCGCGAATCTGTGCGGGGGTAATGCGCTCAACCACCACCTCAGCGCTGCCTGGCCCGAGCACGCCAAGCCGATGTGCGGCGGCATAGGAAAGGTCAATGACGCGATTATGCAGGAATGGACCACGGTCGTTGACTCGCACAATGACACTTTTGCCGGTAGAGACGCGGGTTACCCGAACATAACTCGGTATGGGTAACGTTGTATGCGCTGCGGTCATGGCAAACATGTCATAGGTTTCCCCATTGGACGTCTTGCGACCATGAAACTTGCGTCCGTACCACGAAGCAGTGCCACGCTTGCGATAGGAGCGCTCGCCTGTGTCAGGCACATAGTGCTTGCCCATGACCGTGTAGGGGCGGTTAGGTCCACGCGCCAACGGTTCCAGGCGGGGCACGGCATCGGGGATGTTGTCGAGGTTGGCGGGCACTTGTGCCGGCGGACCATCATCCTTGTAGTAACCGCCGCTCGAACTCAGCCAACTGCCGCCAGAACCACCACCAGATGAGCACGCAGTCAGTGCGATTGCCAGCATGAGCGGAGCGAGACGCGAAACAAGTTTGATCAAACCCGCACCCCTGGCCTTGCTTGCTGTTGCTCGCTCAATTGACTTTGTTGCCGGTGACGCTTGAGTAATCCGGCTACATCATGGAATCGATTTGCCAATGCTTCAACAACGTAGACAGAGCGATGCTGGCCGCCGGTGCAGCCAATCGCAATGGTAAGGTAGTTACGGGTATCAGCGGTGTAGCGTGGCAGCCATTTGCGGACAAACGACTCAATGTCGTTGACCATCTCGGCAACTTCAGGGTGGTTCTCAAGCCAGGCAACCACAGGCAGATCCAGGCCCGTCAGTGGCTTGAGCTCAGGATCGTAGTGTGGGTTGGGCAGGCATCGTACATCAAACACCAAATCGGCATCGCGCGGCGCCCCTTGCTTGTACGCGAAGGACTCCAGCGTCATGATGAGCCCAGGCCGGTCTGTTTGGATCAGGTCTCGCATCCAGTCGCGCAATTGCACTGGCTTTAAACCCGAGGTGTCGATCACATGTTCTCGATTACGCAAGCGGTCTAGCAATTCACGTTCGTGGCTGATGCAGGCCTGCAGTGATACCGGTTGGTTATTGGCTGCCATGCGATCAGCCAACGGATGGCGTCTGCGTGTTTCAGAATAACGCTGAACCAGCGTCGCGTCGTCAGCGTCCAGAAATACCACTCTGATCAGTGTGCCTCTTTGGCGTAAAGCATCGAGTATTTCAGGCAGCTCGCGCAAGTCGCCTTGCGAGCGGGCGTCGATGGCAATCGCTAGACGCCGGTTGTGTGCCTTTTGCGCATCGTCAATCAGGTCCTGCAGCAAAGGTACCGGCAAATTGTCGACGCAGGCATAGCCGGCGTCTTCTAGCCATTTCAGCGCCACTGATTTGCCCGAGCCGGACATACCAGTAATTAATACAACACTTTGAAGTCCATCAGTCATGTTTGCTGTTCTGCGCGATGGCCTGAGCTTGCTTTTCCATGAACTCTTGCAAGGTGTCAATGCCGCGTAGTTTCAAGATGGTGTTGCGCACCGCGGCCTCAACCAGCACGGCTAGGTTGCGGCCAGCGGCCACTTGCAGTGTTACCTTGGTGATGCTTTCACCCAATATTTCCTGCGTAATGTCTTGCAAAGGCAGCCGTTCAAACTTTTCCTGAGCTGAGGCGCGCACGAGGTGCACGATCAGCTTTAGTTTCATCTTTCGGCGCACAGACGTCTCGCCGAAGATGGTACGGATATTCAACAGTCCCAGGCCGCGGACCTCGAGCAGGTTCTGAAGCAGCGCCGGGCAGTGCCCGTCGATGACGTGTGGCGCGGTACGCGACAGTTCGACGGCATCGTCGGCCACCAGGCCGTGGCCTCTAGATATCAGCTCAAGCGCCAATTCGCTTTTGCCCAGTCCGGACTCCCCGGTAATTAGTACACCAAGCCCAAGTACGTCCATGAACACGCCGTGCACCGTAACTCTCGGGGCAGATCGTTTTGACAGGTAGATGCGAAGCCGGTCGATGGTTTCAGCAGCAGAGAGCCCGGCACGAAGCAAAGGTACACTGGTGCGCTCACAAACCTCGACAAGATCTTCTGGCGTTTCTAATCCATGCGCCAAAATAATGGCGGGCACACCACCGGAGGCTAGTTCTTCGATATGATGAATACGGCGCTTGGGATCAAAGCGCTTGTAGTACGCCAGCTCCTCGTTGCCAAACACCTGGATGCGAGCCGGATGAATCAGGTTAAGGTGACCAATCAGGTCGGCAGCGGCCCTTCCATCATCGGGTACCGATCTAGACTCACCAGCTTGTCCGGCGAGCCATTGGAAGTCGACATCATCCGCGTTGTCGTCTACTAAATCCTTGACCACCAGCATGCCGTTTCCTCAGGCTTAACTTATCACCGCCGGTTCAGGTTGTGGCTGATGCGCTCCTGGCAGTCAGCAACTCATGCACGCGCAGCACGTCGGTGTCGGACCGCAGTGCCCGTACAACGGACTCGTCGGACAGTCGTTGCGCCACCTCGGCCAAAATATCCAAGTGCTGTTGCGTTGCATCTTCCGGCACCACAATGACCAACAGTATATCGACTGGTTGCCCATCGGGCGCATCAAATGCCACTGGGCTCGACAATCGCATGAAGGCAGCCCAAGGCCGATCGATGTTTTTTATGCGCCCATGGGGTACAGCAACACCGTGGCCAAGGCCGGTCGAGCCTAGGCGTTCGCGTGCAAACAGATTGTCGAACACGGCGGCTCTCTCTAGCCCTTGATTGTTCTCGAACAAAAGGGCGACCTGTTCGAGAGCCCGCTTTTTGCTGGTGACAGAAACGTCGAGCAAAACGTTTGCGGGCGGCAATATTTGCGACAGTAGCTTCATGCAGGAAATTATAGGGGTTTTTGCGGCAACGCAATAAGTAACACAATAAATCTCATCGGTTAAACGTTAACCGAAATTACCTTGTTTTAAATAAGGATGGGTTAATTTTCCTCGATGATCTGACGTTTGCTGGATGTGTGGGCATGGTCCTGCGTTTTTCTTTTGTGCTCGATGACCTGTCGATCTACTTTATCGATCAGTAAGTCGATAGCGGCATAGAGGTTCTCTTCGGCAGCTTCACAATGGATGTCCTTGCCGCGTACGTGCACCGTCATTTCCGCGCGGTGCTTCAAGGGTTCGACAGACAACATGACTTTGGTGTCAATCACATGATCGAAATGCCGGGTGACCCGCTCGAGTTTGGTGCTGATGTACTCACGAATTGCGGGTGTTACTTCCAGGTGATGTCCAGTGATTTGAACGTTCATGCTGCTTCTCCTTGAACGACGCTGACAAAATCGATGGCGATAAAGTAATCGCAAAACCCCAGTGTAATTGCTTGAATGGGGAAATCAAGCCGTACTATCCACAGGTTACATTTTGAAATGTTCGCCCAGATACACGCGGCGTACAGCCTCATCTTCAATGATTTTTTCAGGATCGCCGCTAGTCAGCACGGAGCCCTCGCTGATAATGTATGCCCGATCGCAAATGCCTAGCGTTTCGCGAACATTGTGGTCAGTGATCAACACGCCAATGCCGCGGCTTTTCAGAAACCGCACAATCCGCTGGATTTCGATCACGGCAATAGGGTCAACGCCGGCAAACGGTTCATCGAGCAACACAAATCGGGGGTTCGTTGCCAATGCACGGGCAATTTCTACCCGGCGGCGCTCGCCGCCTGAAAGCGATAGCGCCCCGTTGGCCCGTAGATGCCCGATTTGTAGCTCTTCAAGCAACTCCTCAAGCCGCCGATTGACCTCAGCCTTGCTGGTTCGACCCCCCTTCGCGTTGACTTGTAGTTCAAGTACTGCCCGGATATTTTGCTCAACCGTCAGGCGCCTGAACACAGAGGCATCTTGAGGCAGGTAAGACAGTCCGCGTCGAGCGCGCTGATGGATCGGCATGGTTGTGATCGAGTTACCGTCCACTTCAATGCGGCCAGCATCAGCCTGAATCAGGCCAACGATGATGTAGAAACTAGTGGTCTTGCCAGCCCCGTTGGGCCCGAGTAGGCCAACGACCTCGCCCCCATCAACATGCAGGCTGACATCTTGAACTACCATGCGCCCGCCATACGATTTTCGTAAGCCAATCGCACTCAAACGACCCGCGTCTACCAATTCGGTGGATGTGCTGCTGGGAACGGACATGGGTCTGCCTGATTAAGGTTTGGCGGGCGGCGGCGGGGCCGGAATTTCAGCCCCGCTAGCCTGTAGTTGTCGACAGGCTTCAATGGCGGCATCGACTTTCGCACGAGGCTGGGCGATCGAGCGCACCCGCCCATCCGGGCTGCCAGAGTTTGGTCCGGAAAACGCCTGGTAACGGTCGGTTTTCTGGAAATAGCGCACCCGCTCACCTGAGACAGAGTCAAACGGCTTGCCGCAAATATACCGAGTCAGCACGGCTCTGCCGATTAGGTCAAACGTCTCTGATTTACCGTCATACTCAGCGCGCTCGCCGATGCCTTCTAGCACTTCGAAGTTTTCCGGGCGCTCTTGCCGTATGTATACCCGTTTACCCTCTTGCATTGTAGCTGTACCGAATTGGTAGCCTTCACCGTCTTCACTTAGGCGCAGTTCGTCGGACAGCAGTTTTAACAAACCGCGCGTCATGATTACATCGCCAATGAAAATGCTGGTTTTACTGTTCTCGTCGTAGGTCAGCTCATTGGAGAGGATTTGGGTCGCAGGCTCCTGCTGCTCGCTGCTATTGGCAAACAGAGAGCTTTGTGCCCAAACCGATGCGGTTTGGGTCATCGCGATCATGGCGAGTGCAATGCCAAACTGTCGAGTAGTCATCGAGGCGTAGTCTCCGAGGCGGTTGGCTGTTGATCTTTGGCTCGTGGTGCGATTTCCACGTCTGTTGACTCAAAAACCTTCAGTTCGCCCGTTTTATTGTCATAACGCATGCCCACACCTCTAAGCGTTGAGCGATTTCGTACTGCTAACGCGGGTAGATCGGTATAAGCGACGTCCTCATTCATCAGTAACGTGATTTTTTCACTGCTGACGTTTAAGGGCTCTATGGTGTCGCTTGGCAGACGCATGATCACCGCATCTTTTTTCATGTCAATGCGGTTGCCGTCTTCTAGCAGTGTGGCCATTTGTGCAGTACCCACCAGTGTCGGTTGGTCTGGCTTGATGCTCATGGCACGGGGTTGTGCGATGTCATATGAATCATCGTCCGGGAAGTGCTCCATGTAGTCGCCTTCAATGCGGCTAGTGGGCAAGCCAGTTTCGTCTGTGCGTAGCATGACCATCATTTTGCCCCAGCTGTCTGGCTCATGGGTTTGCTTGGCGGGTGCATCGAGGCTCACAGCGCGTTTGGTGTACTCGGCGGCAAACCAAGTGCCGATCACCAGTGCGGCTAGAATCACAATAGATGCAACGGTAGGGAAACGATCTTTCATGGGGCCCTATTGAATAACACCGGTACCAACCGAACAGCCAAGCAGAAATGGAGCTAGTTTGCGCTGGGCCGCCAAAATGACATCGCAACATTCGCGAACGGCGCCGTGCCCACCAGCCACCGTCGTGCTCCAGTGTGCACTTTGGACCATGTAGCCGGGCGCATTTGGCACGGTCACGGCCAGCCCAGCTTGTTGCATGGCTGGTAAATCAATCAGGTCATCACCCATGTAACCGACGGCATGTTTTGCAACGCCAAACTCTTGCGCCAATTCGATCAGTGCTTTCGCCTTGTCGCGCACGCCTTGTCGGATGTGTCTGATGCCCAGCTCCGCCCCACGCCAGGCGATGATGGGACCATCGCGTGCCGTGACAACCGCCACCCCGATACCACTGGAATCCAGCATTTTGAGTCCATGACCATCCAGTACGTGAAACCGTTTAAGCGCTTCGCCTTGCTCACCGTACCATAGCCCACCATCCGTGAGCACGCCGTCAACGTCAAATATCATCAGGCGAACTTGGGACGCTCGCTCAATGACGTGATCGGGTAGTTTGGCTAGTACCAAAGCTTCAGCCGGGTGTGCGGGTAGTGTTTTCATATTACTTTTGCAGTCATGAGGTCATGCATGTGTAGCGCACCGACAAGTTTACCGGTTGCATCGGCAACCAGTATCTGGCTAATTCGCCGCTCGTCCATGGCGCTTGCTGCATCGACAGCCAGCACATCGGGGCTTATGTGCTGTGGATTGCTTGACATGCCCTGGGCCACCGAGATTCCCCGAATATCGCCAGAGGATTCCAGCAATCGACGTAAATCTCCATCCGTAAATATGCCAACGGCGATCCCTTGCTCGTTGACAACCGCCGTCATGCCCATCCCCTTGCGTGACATTTCTTCTAAGGCCTTGGTAATACTGGCCGATGGGGCAACCACGGGAATGGCAGCGCCTTGGCGCATGACATCTTTGACTCGCGTAAGCAACCGGCGCCCGAGCGAGCCGCCTGGGTGTGACCTGGCAAAGTCCTCAGGCGTAAAACCGCGCGCATTCAGGCAGGCCACTGCCAAGGCGTCACCCATGGCCAAGGCAGCGGTGGTGCTGCTGGTGGGGGCAAGATTCATTGGGCAGGCTTCGCTGGCAACGCTGACATCGAGATGGACCGTCGCCAGTCTGGCTAAGTCAGACTTCGGGTTGCCGGACATGGCAATCACAGGAACATTGAGCCGGTGAGCGGCTGCGACCACGGCCAGTATTTCCTCACCGGTACCCGAATGCGAGAGACCTAAGAGCATGTCTTGTTTGGTGAGCATCCCAAGATCACCGTGCAGCGCCTCAGCAGCATGCATGAACATGGCTGGCGTGCCGGTTGAGGCTAGTGTGGCCGCTATTTTGCGTGCGATATGACCGGTCTTGCCCAAGCCGCAGACGATAATGCGCCCCGGGCAAGCCAGTAACAGCTGCACGGCGTGCACAAAATTGCTGTCAAGCCGCTCTTTAAGGTCATTCAACGCCTGTGCTTCGGTCGCCAGTGTTTGATGCCCAGTGGTCAGAATGTCTGACGCGAGTTGTTTAGGATCGCTCATTTCCTGATTTTACCTAGGTGCTCGTGCTAAAAGTGTGCAGATCAAGTTTTAGTGCTCAGAACCAACTTTGTCGAGGTCAAGATGTCTAACTCAGTTTCAGCCAGTTGGGGTACGCCACTGAGCCCAGTTGCTCGTCGTGTAATGTTGCTTGGCGCTGGCGAACTTGGTAAGGAGGTCGTTATTGCCTTGCAGCGATTTGGCGTCGAAGTTATTGCGGTGGACCGCTACGCCAATGCCCCCGCCCACCAGGTGGCACATCACGCCGCGGTGGTCAATATGGCTGACCGAGAGGCACTGATGGCGGTAGTCGAACAGTATCAACCGGATATCATCGTGCCAGAGATTGAGGCGATCGCTACGGATTTGCTGGTCGAGATTGAGGGGCGCAACGGATTGCGAGTGACGCCCACTGCCCGGGCGGCTAGGCTCACCATGAATCGTGAGGGTATTCGACGCCTTGCAGCCGAAACACTGGATTTGCCAACCTCGCCATACCGGTTCGCAGACTCCTTGGACGGTTTCAGGCAAGCGGTCGCTGAGATTGGCCTGCCGTGTGTGGTCAAGCCGGTTATGTCCTCATCGGGCAAGGGTCAGAGCGTGATCCGGCAAGAAAGTGATCTGCAGTCTGCCTGGGACTATGCGCAGACCGGTGGTCGTGTGGGCGCTGGCCGGGTGATTGTCGAAGGCTGGATCGAATTCGATTACGAAATAACGCTATTAACGGTCCGCTCTCAAAACCCGCAAGGGGAAGTGGTAACTAGTTTTTGCGCGCCTATCGGTCACTTGCAAGTGGATGGTGACTATGTTGAAAGTTGGCAGCCACAGGCCATGAGCCCGGTCGCATTGGCGCGAGCACAACAGATAGCCTTGACTGTGACTCGTGATTTAGGCGGTTTGGGTATCTTCGGTGTGGAGCTATTTGTCAAAGGTGACATGGTTTGGTTCTCTGAAGTCAGTCCCAGGCCACACGACACCGGGTTAGTGACACTGGTTTCCCAGGTGCAAAGTGAGTTTGAAATTCATGCGCGGGCGTTGCTTGGCTTGCCAGTTAGTGTTGACATGCGGGGCCCTGCAGCCAGCCGGGTGATTTACGGCGGGGTCGATGCCAAGGCGGTGGTCTTCGATGGTTTGGCGCTTGCGCTAGCGCAGCCAGGCACCGACTTGCGGCTTTTTGGTAAACCGGAATCTTTCGTCAAACGGCGTCTTGGCGTGGGGCTTGCCACGGCTGACACCGTTGAGCAGGCTCGTGAGCACGCTCGTGCCGTTTCGAAAGCTGTCACGGTCGGCGCAGCCGATTAGCCTTCTAAAAAAAGCTTGTAGGCAGGGTTGTCTGTTTCGTTCCAGGATGGGTAGCCAATCTCAGCCAAAAATGCACGAAACTCGGTTTTTTGGCCGGTTGGCACTTGGATGCCAACCAAAATCTGTCCATAGTCTGCGCCCTGATTTCTGTAGTGAAACAGGCTTATATTCCAATCTGGGCGCATCGCGTTTAAAAACCGCATCAGGGCACCCGGACGTTCGGGGAACTCAAATCGGTACAGCAATTCGTCTTTGGCCAGTTTGGAATGACCGCCAACCATGTGACGCAGGTGAGTTTTGGCCATCTCGTCATGAGTCAAGTCCACGGTTGGAAATCCGTGTCGCTTGAACTCAGCAGCCAGTTTGCTGGAGTCCTGGGGCCGCTCGACCTGAATGCCGACAAACACATGAGCCTTGTGTGCGTCTGAGATGCGGTAATTAAATTCCGTGACGTTGCGTGGTCCCACGAGCGAGCAAAGCTGCCTGAAGCTGCCGCGCTCTTCTGGCAGCGTGATGGCAAATAATGCTTCGCGGGCCTCGCCAACCTCGGCGCGTTCGGCAACAAACCGTAGGCGATCAAAGTTCATGTTCGCGCCACAGGCAATTGCCACAATCGTCTTGTCTTTCCAGCGATGTTGCTGCGCATACTGCTTGGTACCAGCGATGGCTAGTGCGCCAGCAGGCTCTAAAACACTGCGTGTGTCTTGGAATACGTCTTTGATGGCCGCGCAGATGGCGTCGGTGTCAACAATGACAAAATCATCCACATACTCCTTGACCAAGCGAAACGTTTCAACGCCAACTTGTTTTACCGCGGTTCCATCAGAAAACAAGCCGACATCATGCAAGCGCACCCGCTTGCCCGCCTTAATGCTGCGCACCATGGCATCGGAGTCCTGCGTTTGCACCCCAATGACCTTGATCGACGGCCTCAGTTGCTTGATGTACGCGGCAACGCCGCTAATCAGCCCACCGCCGCCAATGGCGACAAACACGGCATCGATGTTGTCAGGGTGTTGGCGAAGGATCTCCATCGCGATGGTTCCCTGGCCAGCAATCACATCTGGATCGTCAAAGGGATGCACAAAACTAAATTTCTCTTTTTCTTGCAGTTCGGTCGCTTTGTCAAAGGCATCGCTGTAGCTGTCACCATGCAAAATGACCTCAGCGCCTAAACGCTTTACCGCTTCAATTTTGACCGGTGGGGTGGTGGTGGGCATCACAATGACGGCACGGCAACCGAGGCGCTGCGCAGACAGTGCCACACCCTGGGCGTGGTTGCCAGCCGATGACGCAATCACGCCTCGTGCCAGAGCCTCTTTGCTCAAATGAGCCATCTTGTTGTAGGCGCCACGTAACTTAAAGCTAAACACCGGCTGGTAATCTTCACGTTTTAACAACACCGTATTGCCCAGGCGTGCGGACAGAGTGGGCGCTTTTTCCAACGGCGTCTCATGGGCGACGTCATACACTTTGGACGTCAGAATGCGTTTTAGGTAATCAGTCGACATAGACCCGCATGCACAAAAAAACATCATTATCCCATGGCCTGTCGTTCTCACGCCACGATCGGCACTGCGCGATCACGGACTCATTGACATGAGCCTTGGCCTGACTGCATTGTTTTTGGCAGGCTTTATCGCGTCGACGCTTCTGCCAATTGGTTCCGAGCCGGTGCTCGTGGCATACCTGGCCGAGCAAGCGCCTGCCGCTTGGTGGCCCACGGTCGTGCTCGCGGTGATGGCCGTGGGGCTTGGAAACACCTTGGGCGGCGTGTTTACCTACGGCATGGGCCTTGGCGTGAGGTACTTTTGGGGGCGCTGGCGCGAGGCGCCCGATCCCAAGCGGCAAAGTCACCGCAAGGCGCGGGCCTGGTTGGAGCGCTGGGGTCCTTGGGCACTCTTGTTGTCATGGTTGCCGATCGTGGGCGACCCATTGTGTTTAGTTGCTGGCGCCATGCGTCTGCGGTTCTGGGCCTGTGTGTTGGCCATCGCCGTGGGTAAATTTGTGCGTTACGTGTTATTGGCCGCTGCGGTGCTGGCGATCCAGTCCTAATTGGCCGGATTGCTGCTCGAACGCCTGTTGTAGGGGTTTTGCGTCGCAAATAGGAGACTTTGCACCTAAAATGTTTGTTTTAATGGCATCTAAACCGGGGCATACGTCCCAGCGGTTCAACAACATTTTGGTCGTTTATGAACTCCCCTGTCGCCAGTCACCTGCTCGCTAGCTCATCTGCCCAACCCGATGCCCGGGTGCGTGAGATTCCTTACAACTACACATCGTTTTCTGATCGGGAAGTGGTGTTGCGCTTGTTGGGTGAGCAGGCATGGACACTGTTAAGTGAACTGCGTGGCGAGCGTCGCACGGGTCGATCGGCGCGCATGCTGTATGAGGTGTTGGGTGACATTTGGGTGGTTAAGCGCAATCCCTATTTGCAAGATGATTTGCTCGACAGCCCCAAGCGCCGTCGCCTGTTGATTGAGGCTTTGCGACATCGTTTAGCCGAGATTGAGCAGCGTCGGCAGTCGGATAACCTACAGCGCGATGAAAAAGTGGCGGTGTTGCTGGCCCGTGCTCGTCGTGCCGTGGATGAGTTTGAGCAGACCTTTATCGAAACATCTGACTTGCGCAAGCGCGTGGCGAAAGTGCTGGGCCATCTGACTGCCAAGGACAACATCAAATTCGATGGTTTGTCACGTGTCTCGCATGTGACCGATGCAACCGATTGGCGGGTTGAGTATCCGTTTGTGGTGTTAATGCCCGACACGGAAGAAGAAATCGCCGGGCTCGTGCGCGGTTGCATTGAACTGGGGCTGACCATTGTTCCTCGTGGCGGTGGTACGGGCTACACCGGCGGCGCCCTGCCCTTGACCTGGCGTTCGGTGGTCATTAACACCGAAAAGCTGGAGACGCTCAGCGAAGTCGAGATGCTTGACTTGCCGGGCCTTGATGCGCCGGTTCCAACCATTCGTGCCGGGGCGGGCGTGGTTACCCGTCGAGTGGCCGACACAGCCGAGCAGGCTGGTTTTGTGTTTGCGGTTGACCCCACCTCGGCCGATGCTTCATGCGTGGGCGGCAACGTTGCCATGAATGCCGGTGGCAAGAAAGCGGTCCTGTGGGGCACGGCCTTGGACAACTTGGCCTGGTGGCGTATGGTTGATCCAGATGGCAACTGGCTGGATGTGACGCGTGTTGGACATAATCTGGGCAAGATCCACGACGTTGAGCTCGCTACGTTCGAGCTTTCTTGGTCCGATGGGCGATACGCACCGGGGCAGCGGGTCATTAAAGCCAAGACCTTGGAGATTAAGGGGCAGCAGTTTCGCAAGGTAGGCCTTGGAAAGGATGTCACCGACAAGTTCCTGGCGGGTTTGCCCGGCGTTCAAAAAGAAGGTTGCGACGGTCTGATCACGGCTGCGCGCTGGGTGGTGCACCGCATGCCTTCGCACATTCGAACGGTTTGCCTGGAGTTCTTTGGGCAGGCGCGGGATGCCATTCCGTCGATCGTGGAGATCAAAAACTACCTCGATGGCGCTGGCAAAGAACAAGGTGCTATTTTGGCTGGGCTGGAACACCTCGATGAGCGCTATTTGCGAGCTGTTGGTTACGCCACTAAAAGCAAGCGCGGTGGTTTTCCGAAGATGGTGCTCATTGGCGACATCGTTGGTGACGATGACAACGCTGTCGCGCTGGCCTGTAGCGAAGTGGTGCGCATGGCCAATGGCCGTCATGGTGAAGGCTTTGTGGCTGTCAGTGCTGATGCGCGCAAGAAGTTTTGGTTAGACCGCGCCAGGACTGCAGCGATTGCACGACACACCAATGCGTTCAAGATTAATGAAGACGTGGTGATTCCTCTTGATCGCATGGGTGAGTACACCGATGAGATTGAGCGCATCAACATCGAGCTCTCCACGCGCAATAAATTGCGTTTGCTCGATGCGCTGGAGGTTCGCCTAAACGAGCCCTGGATGGTGGCTAAGCTTGATGCTGATGGCGTGTCTAGAGAGGAGTGGCTGGCTGAACGGACTGCGGCGGCGCTGGAAATGATCAGCCGCGTTCGAGGGCGTTGGGACTGGGTGCTGACACACCTTGATCAACCGTTGCGAGACGTCGACGAGGATCTCGTGAGGCACGGACTGGAAGCTTTGCTGCCTGCGGTTCAACAGCGCCTACTGACCCAGCCTGATGCTACTTTGTTTGACATCGTTCAGGATCGCACGCTGCGTGTATCGTGGAAGGTCGAGGTGCTTAAGCACCTGGAAGACATGTTTGGCGGCGCGCATCTGGCGCCAGTGCTGACAGAGCTTAAGGTCGTTCATGGGCGTGTGCTCAAGAGCCGTGTTTTTGTTGCTTTGCACATGCACGCGGGCGATGGCAACGTACATACCAATATTCCGGTTAACTCGGATGACTACTTGATGTTGCAAGAGGCCAATGAGACGGTCGCGCGCATCATGCGCATTGCACGCGACCTTGATGGCGTGATTTCAGGCGAACATGGCATTGGCCTGACCAAGTATGAGTTTTTGACCGAGCAGGAACTCGCGCCATTTCAGGCGTATAAGAGAGAGGTTGATCCTGACGGGCATTTCAACGCGGGCAAGCTCATGCCTGGCGCTGACCTGCGCGACGCCTGGACGCCGAGCTTTGGGCTGATGGGCCACGAGTCGCTCATCATGCAGCAAAGTGACATTGGCCAGATCAGTGAATCGATTAAAGACTGCCTGCGCTGTGGCAAGTGCAAGCCGGTTTGTGCCACCCATGTGCCGCGCGCCAATTTGCTGTACTCGCCACGCAACAAGATTCTGGCAACGTCGTTGCTGATTGAAGCCTTCCTGTATGAAGAGCAAACTCGGCGTGGCATCAGTCTAAAGCACTGGCAGGAGTTTGAAGACGTGGCTGATCACTGCACGGTTTGCCACAAGTGCTACAACCCCTGCCCGGTGGACATTGATTTCGGGAATGTGTCGATGAACATGCGCGCCTTGTTGCGCCGCATGGGGCGTAAGTCGTTCAATCCCGGCACGTCTTTTGCGTTGTTTTTCTTGAACGCCAAGGATCCGCGGACCATTAACTTGACTCGCAAGGCAATGCTCGACGTTGGTTACAAGGCGCAGCGGTTTGCCAATGATTTGTTTTCCAAATTTGCGCGTCAGCAAACCAAAAAGCCGCCCGCGACCGTGGGTAAGCCGCCGTTACGGGAACAGGTTGTGCATTTCATCAATAAAAAAATGCCAGGTGGCTTGCCCAAGCATAGTGCGCGCAAGCTGCTAGACATTGAAGACGCCAATTACGTGCCGATTATTCGGGATCCTGTGCGCACCACCAGCGATTCGGAGACCGTCTTTTATTTCCCGGGTTGCGGCTCTGAGCGATTGTTCTCTCAAGTGGGTTTGGCCACACAAGCCATGCTCTGGCATGTGGGTGTGCAAACAGTTTTGCCGCCTGGCTACCTGTGCTGTGGGTATCCGCAGCGCGGCAATGGCATGACAGACAAGGCAGAAAAAATCATCACCGACAATCGAGTGCTGTTTCATCGAGTGGCTAACACGCTGAACTACCTCGATATTAAAACGGTCGTGGTCAGTTGCGGCACCTGTTATGACCAGCTAGCTGGCTACGAGTTCGACAAGATCTTCCCCGGCTGTCGGCTCATAGATATTCACGAATTCTTGCTTGAGAAAGACGTCAAGCTTCAGGATGTGCAAGGCGTGCGTTACATGTATCACGATCCTTGCCATACCCCGATGAAGCAGCAAGATCCGCTGAAGACGGTGCGCGCACTCGTTGGTGATGGCACGATCAAGACCGATCGATGCTGTGGCGAATCAGGTACGCTAGCGGTCACCCGTCCTGATATTTCTACTCAGGTTCGATTCCGTAAGGAAATCGAGCTAGATAAAAACATGGCGACCTTGCGAAGCGATGGGTTTGATGGTGAAGTCAAGATGCTGACCTCTTGCCCTTCATGTCTGCAAGGCTTGTCAAGGTATCAGGATGACACTGGCGCGCAGGCTGACTACATCGTCGTTGAAATGGCTCGACATGTATTAGGTCAAACCTGGTTGGAAGACTACGTGAAAGTCGCCAACCAGGGTGGTATCGAGCGGGTATTGGTGTAAAACTTACCAGTTCGAAACTGCTTTGACGGTGATCGCGTGCGCTTTGAGCGCAGCCCGGATTGCGGTGGCAAACTCGAGCGCATCGGGCTGGTCACCGTGCAGGCAAAGCGTATCGGCTTTGACGAGAACGGTGCTGCCATCTTGCGCAACGACGGTGCCTTGTTTGACCATGCAAAGAACCTGCTCGATCGATTGCCGCACATCGGTGATCATGGCACCGGACTTGCTGCGTGGGGTCAAACTGCCGTCCGGTTGATATGATCGGTCGCCAAACACTTCGCCAGCTGCGGTTAACCCAAGCGCACGCGCCTCTTCTAGCATGTGGCTGCCAGCCAACCCAAAAAATACCAATGATTTGTCAACGTCGTGGACGGCGCGTGCAATGCTGCGTGCCAGTGCCCGGTCTTTGACGGCCATGTTGTAAAGCATGCCGTGCGCTTTGACATGATTAAGGCGTGTGCCTTGCGAGGCAGCCACGCCGGCCAGGGTGCCAATTTGGGCTACCACGATGTCATAGGCCTCTTGTTCTGTAATTTGCATGGCACGTCGTCCAAATCCTTGCAGATCCGGCAGACCAGGGTGTGCGCCAATGGCCACACCATGTTCACGTGCACAGGCGACTGTCTCGCGCATCACGCCAGGGTCACCGGCATGGTACCCACAAGCGATGTTGGCTGACGAGATATAAGGCATGATTTCCACGTCATGACCCATGGTCCAGGCCCCAAAGCTCTCGCCCATGTCGCAGTTCAGGTCAAGTGTCAGGCTCATTGAAGTCTCCTAGTTCACCGTTGCTCTCGCATCGCACAGCCACTGACGTATGCTGGCTAACGACACGAATAGTTCGTCAAGTGCCGCCGCCTTCGCGCGGTCAAGCTGCTGGGCGTGTTCAACATCCACCAATGTAAAGCGTACCTCATCACCCGGTTTTTTCTGGGCAAGGATAGGCAAGTCTACGCTGGCCACTGTCGCAATCTTTGGGTAGCCACCCGAGGTCTGGCGGTCAGCCATCAGCACAATAGGTTGTCCGCCTCGAGGCACTTGAATCGATCCAAAAGAGGTTGCCTCTGAGATCATTTCGCGCGGTTTTTTCAAGACGATCTCAGGGCCTTCCAGACGATAGCCCATGCGCTCAGAGTCCGTTGAGACCCGCCACGTTCCCGACACCATGGCAGTCCGGCTGGCTGCGGTGAATTCAGGCCACTGGTCACTGCGGATCAACCGCACCAGTGCTTTACGCCCAGTATGTTGGCCAAGCATGCTGGGCAGGTATAGCACTTGGTCCCAAATACGTTCGCTTAAAGCGGTGAGTGCCTCTTGACTATCGATCAGTGGCGCCCGCAAAGGTATTGCGTCGTTCTTTTTTAGTGCGCGCCCTTGCCAGCCGCCAAAGCCTGCCCTGAGATAGGTGCTTTGACTGCCCATCACTATTGGTAAGTTGAATCCTCCATGGACTGCCAAATAGGCTCGAGTACCTTCTGATGCGGTTTCAAACGTCAGGGTGTCGGCCGGGCGCACAATCAGTGGCCGGTAGCGAGGCACAGGCCTGCTATTGATGCGCGCATTCATCTGAGCGCCAGCCAAGCAAATGCAGCATGCCTCAGTGAAGACCAGCGTAGGTCCAAGCAGGGTAATTTCAAGCGTGGCGCAGTCGTCCTGGTTGCCGGCAATCAGGTTGGCCATCTGATGGGACTGGATATCCATGGCCCCGGTCACCGAGACACCGAGATGCTGATACCCCCAGCGCCCACTATCTTGAAATGACGAGAGCAGTCCGGCTCGCTTGACGATCATGCTCACGATGCATGCTCCCCGGTTTGCGCCGCTTTGATTGCATCGAATCGCTCGGCGTTGATGGGCATGAACTCAATTTCATCGCCAGGCATGAGCAGCGTTGGCTGTTTGGCCTCGGCATTAAAGAGTCTGAGGGGCGTGGCGCCAATGATGTGCCAACCGCCCGGCAAAACATTGGGGTAGATGGTGCTTTGCCGGTTGGCCACGCCTAGCGAGCCAGCGGGTAATGCGGTACGAGGTATCTCGCGGCGCGGCAAGTTAAAGCGGTCATCGTGGATGCCGATATAGGGGTGGCCGGGCGCAAAGCCAATCATGTATACCCTGCAAATACTGGCGTGATGGGCTTTAATGACCTCTGCGGGGCTGATCCCCATGCGTTGGGCAACGTCATCGAGGTCGGGGCCATGCGCGCCACCGTAGCACACGGGTATCTGAATGCGCCGAGCTGTTAGCTCGGCGCCCTCGGCAATTTGATCAATGATGCCCCCTACCAGACTGGTTAAATGAGCAACCGGGTCTAGCCCAAGCGCACTGCCAGGCTCAAAGTAAATCGCCACCGCAGTAAAGGAAGGCACAATGTCCAGCACACCCGGCACTTGAGCCTGGCGCAAACGATGGGCCAAAGTCAAGCAGCGCAGACCCACCGCTTGATCGATCTGGTCACCCAGATCGATGATCAGGCAGCGATCACCTTGCGGGCGTATACGTTTGAGCAACTCAGTTGGCATGATGGTCAAGCTGGCTGTTTGTCTGTGCTAAAGGTAACACTTTGGCCTTGGTGTTTGCCAAAGACAGACGCTCGAATGCTGAGGCGCCAAGCATCGTGGGCGCTATCAACGCCCTGTGGCTGGGCAGAAGATGCGTCAGAGCCATGATGTAAATGCGCGCAGAGGATCATTGTTGACAAGCAGAGCCGTGGGCGTTGTAACTAAAGCCCGGAGTAAAGAGAATATCAGGTCGCGCGGGTTAGGCGATTTTGCGGGAACACCAGACTAAAAGTGCTGCCTTGTTTTAGGCGGCTTTGAATTTGCAGCTCAGCCTCATGGCGCATGGCTATGTGTTTGGTGATGGCTAGTCCGAGCCCGGTGCCGCCAGCTGCTCGAGAGCGGCTGCGGTCTACCCGATAAAAGCGCTCACTCAATCTCGGTATGTGTTCGGCGGCAATGCCGATCCCTGTGTCTCTGACGCTAAAGCGCGCACTGCCATTTGGCTGGGATAGCCATTGGACGTAGATCGTGCCGCCATCGGGGGTGTAACGCACCGCATTGGTCAATAGATTGGCAAAGGCAGAGGTAACCTCTGATGGTGCACCCAAAAGATCGAGGTCTGGCTCGATTTCCCACTCAAAGTGATGCCGTCCGGCAGACAGGGCTTCAATCTGTTGGCGCAAGCCATCGATCATTTCGCCAACATTCAGCGCCACCTGCTCTGCCACGGGTGATGTCTCGAGGTTCGATAGCGTCAGAAGGTCTGAGACGATGGACTGCATGCGCTTTGCCTGCTCGCGCATGAGCCCAAAGTACTGCTGGGTTTGTTCTCTTGTTAACGCTCCCGGTGGCGCCTCGCTGATGGTTTCAACAAAACCCGCCAGCACGGTCAGTGGTGTTCGCAGTTCGTGCGAGACGTTAGCCACAAAATCGCGTCTGGTGGTCTCTAGCTTGTCGATCTGGGTCAGGTCGCGCGTGATCAGCAGGCGTTGTTCACGGGCGTAAATTACGAACTGCATCATCAATAGCTTGTCTTGGTTGCCCTGGTGGGTTTTGATGATCACCGGATCTGGCCAGGTCCGTTGTCTGGCGTAACGGACAAATTCGGGCTGGCGAATCAGATGCAGCAGGTTGCCGCCCAAATCTGATTGCTCGTCCAAATTTAATTGCTGACGTGCCGCTTTGTTAAACCAGATGATGGATAAGGACTGATCCAAGGCAATGACCCCAACAGGCAAAGCCTGAGCAGCTGCCATGACAGCTTCACTACTTTCTTGGGCTTGCAACAACAGTTCATTTTGCAGTTGCAGGTTGTGTTCCAACTGTCGCACCACGCCAGACCAAGGTCCGACATCTTCTGGGGGTTTCTTGCCAGAGGCTGATTTCAACCAAGAGGCCACCTTAGCCGCTTGATACCGCCGCCAAGTTGTCAGGGTACCAAAACCAATGGCCATACCAATCCAGCCCAGATTGCTCCTCCAGACTATGTCAACTGTGACCGCGGCCATCAAACAAATTACAAACCACCACAGGGTTTTATACCATTGCATGAGCCGGATTGTCGCACGTGGCCAATCCGGTGTGCCAGTCGGACCGTCATTCATTAACTGTCAGAAGCTTGGCGGGTGAACCGATAGCCAGTGCCGCGCACCGTCTCAATGTGCTTGTCGTGACCGCTTGGCTCGAGCGCCTTGCGCAAACGCCGGATGTGAACATCCACGGTCCGCTCTTCAACAAACACGTGATCCCCCCAGACTTGGTCAAGCAATTGCGAGCGTGAGAAAACACGCTCGGGATGGGTCATAAAAAAATGCAACAAACGAAACTCGGTTGGACCGATCGGCAGTGTTTGGCCGTTGCCAGTGAGTCGGTGCGCAGCCGGATCAAGCTTTAGACCCGCGACTTCGGTCATGTCATCGGTTAGTTGCGGTGCACGTCGGCGCAGCACTGCCTTGATACGTGCCATCAGTTCTTTCGGTGAAAACGGCTTGGTAATGTAGTCGTCTGCGCCTGCTTCCAGGCCATCGATTTTGTCTTGCTCGGCACCTTTGGCTGTGAGCATGATGATCGGCACATGTCGGGTGCGCTCTTGGGCACGAAGCTTGCGGGACAACGCTAGCCCACTTTGACCGGGCAACATCCAGTCCAGCAGAATCAAGTCTGGCAGCTCTGCGTCAATCAAAGTTTGTGCTTGTTCGCTGTCAAAGGCACGCAGTACTTTATGCCCAGCAAATGAAAGGTTGACCGCAATCAGCTCCTGGATTGCCGGTTCGTCCTCAATGACTAGAATGGTGCTCGACATAGAAACTCACTTTAAGTGCATGCATCATGACAATTCATATTCGTTATGCTATTCCTAGAATATGTCAGGTCTATGACACACGCCTATTGTCGTGAGTAGGCTACCATAGCGGGGGTATGCACATTGATGATACACCGCTGACCATGCAAACTGAAATGACTGACAAGAAGATTGATTTTGGGTTCACCCAAGTGCCTGAGTCCGAGAAAGCGGGTAAGGTTGCCGACGTATTTGATTCAGTGGCAACACGCTACGATCTGATGAATGACCTGATGTCGGGTGGTCTGCATCGGCTGTGGAAACGCTTTGCGCTGTCGCGCGTGGCGGCTCGCCCAGGCATGTGCGTGCTTGATATTGCGGGGGGCACAGGCGATTTGGCCAAGTCCATGGCCAAAGATGTGGGCCCCAAGGGGCAGGTCTGGCTTACCGACATCAACCTGTCGATGCTCAAAGTTGGTCGTGACCGTATGTTGGATGCTGGTCTGGTTTTGCCCACCGCGGTCTGTGACGCAGAGGCGTTGCCATTTGAGGATAGTTATTTTGATCGCGTCACGGTGGCTTTCGGATT
The DNA here is from genome assembly GCA_945876565.1 of Lautropia mirabilis. GTDB lineage: Bacteria > Pseudomonadota > Gammaproteobacteria > Burkholderiales > Burkholderiaceae_B > Algicoccus. The sequence goes on from CAMCOS010000005.1 coordinate 111,650, forward strand.
GCGCAATATGACGCACAAAGACCAGGCCTTGGCAGAGATGTCTCGGGTACTCAAACCGGGCGGCAAGCTTATGGTGCTTGAGTTTTCTCGCGTTCATGCGGTTTTGGCACCAACGTATGACTGGTATTCGTTTAATGTGTTGCCGTGGCTTGGGCGCAAGGTTGCTAACGACGAGGACAGCTATCGTTATCTGGCTGAGTCCATACGCATGCATCCTGACCAAGAGACGCTAAGAGGGATGATGCAGGACGCTGGGCTGTCTCGCGTGCAGTACTTTAATTTGACTGCTGGCATTGTGGCGGTTCATGAGGGAATAAAAATGCTGTGACCGTCATACCTGACGTGCAGTGGCTCAGGTTGATTTAACTCCATCCATTTGGCTGGCAATCCTGAACTTTTCTTGTAAATTTTTGTCTAACGTCGATCTTTGGGTTGTTGTTGGGCTTTTTGTAGAGTGGAGATGAGGAAATGATCAAAAACATGTTTGGACGTTGGTTTGCCATGATGTTGATCGCAGCAAGCGGTTTTGCGATGATGGCCGTTTCGTTTGAGGCGCAAGCCAAACGGTTCGGTGGTGGATTCAGTAGTGGCAAACAATCGGTCAATGTGATGCAGCAGCGTCAGGCGGTTACACCACCTGCAGCCACCCCACCGAAGGCCGCTGGTGCGGCTGGTGCCGCCACTGCCGCCTCAGGCTCAAGATGGCTTGGCCCGTTGGCAGGCATCGCGGCTGGCCTGGGTATCGCGGCTTTGTTGGCCCACTTTGGACTTGGTGGTGCCATGGCTGATTTGTTGGTAATGGCGCTGCTGGCTGCTGTCGCGTTTTTTGGTATCCGTTTCATGTTGCGTGCGTTCAGCGGTGGCTTAAACCCCGCAGCCCAAGCGGCTAACGTGACGGGTATGCAGCGTCGTCAATATGGTCAAGAGCAACCGTCCCGTGCACCCATGTCCGGTCTGTTTGGCGCGGGCGCCGTGCAGCCCGAGCAGCCCAGCCCGGTCGTGGGCGATTGGTTCATTCCGGCAGACTTCGATCAGCAATCTTTTCTTGAAGAAGCTAAAAGGCAGTTCATGGCGGTGCAAAAAGCGTGGGACACGATGGATTTTGATGGCTTGCAGTCGCGTCTGACCGAGGAGCTTTATGCTGAGTACGCCGGCAAAATGGCGGCACACGGCGGCAATAACCATACCGACGTAGTGCTTTTGAATGCCAATTTGATGGGTATCGAGAAGCTTTCCAATGGTCACCTGGCTAGCGTGCGGTTTTCTGGGATGATCCGTGAAGACAATCATCCTGAGGCCGTCTCATTTGAAGAGGTTTGGAACCTCTTTAAGCCAGACAGCAAGGGCTGGCTGCTCGCTGGTGTTCAGCAGCTTTCTTCGAACTAGACATTTTGAGTGGGATGGCCGCGGCGCTAGCAGTTAAACTTCGAGTAGAGATTTAACTGAGGTCTTGGCCATTTCCACCTTATCCTTACCCCCTTCCTTATTTAACCGTGTCTGTCAGCAGCCGCCGCGGCAAGTCTTTTGTGACTTGCTCAACGGCCTGTTTGAACGCCAGTCCGCTGTCTTTGATTTATTGTCGTGCCATGCCGGTCAGAGTTTTCGTTTATTGGCCAGTCCGGTGGATGCGGCATTGACCATCGGGCATGACGGGCGGCTTGCGCCAGCTGACTTGGCTGTTGTGCCAGATGTGACCCTGACCATTGACACGGCCAAGCTTTGGTCCGAGGGTTGGCGACCTGGGCAGACGTTGCTTGAGCGTGTGGGTCTGGTTCACGTTAGCGGTGATGCTGCGTTGGCGCAGACATTGTCCACGCTAGCCAAGTCATGGCGGCCAGATATCGAAGACTTGTTGTCCCAGTACATCGGCGACGTTGCGGCGGTTCAAATTGTGGCTGGTGCCAAGCGCTTGACGATGTTGGCGGCTCAGTTTTTTGTGCGAACCTCTGCCAATATGGCTGAGTACGCGGCACATGAGGCCCAGTGGCTTGTCGCAGACGCACGCATGCGCGAGCACACGAGCGAACTTTCGAGTTTGAACGCTGATTTGGACAGTCTGCAAAAGCGCATTGAGGCACTAGATGCCCGTACCAAATCGTTTGGCGAGGTTTCAGCCAATCAAGCCTCAACCGGAGGCTTGCGATGAGCGCCTTGCGCTTGACCCGTATCATCGTGGTTAGCCTGCGTTATCGGCTCGATGAACTGGTGTTATCGAGTTTTGATCATCCGTGGGCGGTGCGACTGTTGCGGTTGGTGCGCATGGGCGCGGCGCCCAAGATGCCGCGTGGTCAGCGTTTGAGGCTTGCGCTGGAGTCGCTTGGGCCTATTTTCGTAAAGTTTGGGCAAGTGCTCTCGACAAGGCGAGATTTGATTCCGCCGGATGTGGCTGATGAATTGGCCTTGTTGCAAGATCACGTGGCACCATTTGCTTCGGCTCAAGCCGCTCAAATCATCGAAAGTGCGCTTGGCGCACCGCCGGCGCAGCTGTTCGCACATTTTGAAGTGGATCCTGTCGCATCAGCCTCGATTGCTCAGGTTCATTTTGCGACCTTGTATGACGGCCAGGAAGTTGCCGTCAAGGTGTTGCGCCCTGGGATGCTGGAGGTCATCGATCACGACTTGGCGTTGCTGCGCCAAGTCGCGCGATTGGTCGAGCGGCTGTCACCTGATGGCAAGCGTTTAAAGCCTCGCGAAGTTGTGGCTGAGTTTGACAAGTACTTGCATGACGAGCTCGATTTGCTTCGAGAAGCGTCCAATTGTAGCCAGCTCAGACGTAATTTCTCGCCTGGCACTGATCGTGGCGAGTTGCTCATGGTGCCGGAAGTGTATTGGGACTATTGCGCCACCAACGTGTTCACGATGCAACGCATGTACGGCATTCCGGTGGGACAGATTGAGCGGTTAAGGCAAGCGGGTATTGATCTTAAAGAGTTGTCACGAACCGGCGTGGAAATTTTCTTTACCCAGGTCTTTACCGATGGGTTTTTTCACGCAGACATGCATCCTGGCAATATTTACGTCTCGGACAACTCCGAGACTTTTGGTCGTTATATCGCACTTGACTTCGGCATCGTTGGCTCGCTTTCAGAGTTCGATAAAAACTATCTGGCACAGAATTTCCTGGCGTTCTTCCAGCGTGACTACCGCCGGGTGGCACGCCTGCACATCGAATCTGGTTGGGTTCCGGCTGACACGCGTGAAGAGGAACTCGAGGGGGCGATTCGGGCTGTGTGCGAACCGTACTTTGATCGGCCATTGGCTGAAATTTCTTTGGGACAAGTTTTATTGCGCCTGTTTCAAACGTCGCGGCGTTTTCACGTTGAGATTCAGCCTCAGCTGGTCTTACTACAAAAGACGCTACTCAATGTCGAGGGATTGGGGCGCCAGCTGTATCCTCAGCTGGACTTGTGGGAAACGGCCAAACCCTATCTAGAAAAATGGATGCACGACAGAGTAGGCTTAAGCGGTCTGCGCCGCAAAGTAACGCTTGAGGCTGGGCAGTGGGCTCAATGGTTACCGGAGATGCCTAGGCTAATACACGCCGCCTTGACCAAGCCAAACCACAGCGAGGATGTCTGGCGCGAGCTTAAATTACTGCGACAAGAGCGTGAACGCGGTAATCGAATTAACGCAGTCTTGCTGGTCTTGTCCTCACTGGCGCTTGGTGTTGCGCTTTATCACATGTGGTGAAGAGCGTTTAACACACCAGTGCGTGTGGTTTGTCATCCAACCGAAGGCTATATCGGTTATTAATACACAACTATTTCATTTTTTATAGGCGCGGCAGCTCATGCTATATCCTGAATTGTTCAAGTCACTCGAAGCGGTCCGTTGGAATATGGATGCCGACATCCCATGGGACAAGTTTGACCCGTTGCTTCTGACTGACGAACAAGCGCAGACCATCAAGATGAACGCCATCACAGAGTGGGCAGCGTTACCGGCCACGGAAATGTTTTTGCGTGACAACCGCGGCGACAGCGACTTCAGTGCCTTTATGTCGGTCTGGTTTTTTGAAGAGCAGAAACATTCCTTAGTGTTGATTGAGTATCTTCGCCGCTTTCGTCCCGACCTCGTGCCCACTGAGCAAGAGTTGCACAAAGTGCGATTCGAGTTTGATCCGGCCCCCGCGCTTGAAACGCTGATGTTGCATTTTTGTGGTGAGATCAGGCTCAATCACTGGTACCGGTGTGCTGAACAATGGCACACAGAACCAGTGATTCGAAACATTTACGAGATCATCGCGCAAGACGAAGCCCGCCATGCAGGTGCATACCTGCGCTACATGCGCCGCGCACTTCATGACCTTGGTGATAAAACCGCACAAGAGGCTAAGCGGGCGTTTTGCAAGATTGGCGTCTTGATGGCGTCAGCCAAGCGCACCGCTCAGGCCTTGCATCCCACTAATTTGCACGTCAACCGTGACCTGTTCCCCAACGACACGGTGCAGTCCAAGTTGCCCGAGCCAGGTTGGCTTGAGCGCTGGCTTGATGAACAGATTCGTTTCGATGGGAAATGGGAAACCAAGGTGGCTGATCGAATCCTGCATAACTTGTCTGTTTTGTTTGGGCAGCCCTTTAAAACCGTCCAAGAACTCAACCGATTTCGCAAAGGCTTGGACAAGTCGGGTGAGCCGGCGTTGCAGGCGTAACAGAACTAAACGACTTAACAGACGTTGGGATTTATGCCTGCGCGCTTTGACTCAAAAATCTTGTCGCCACAGCAGTGCCTGCAGTGGCGCCGCTCGGATAAGTGTGTCGCACCCGTGGTTTTTACCAATGGTGTGTTTGATTTGTTGCACCGTGGGCACGTGACGTACCTTGATGAGGCGGCCAAGCTTGGTGGTTGCTTGATTGTTGCCATTAACACCGATGCCTCGGCCAAGCGCTTGGGCAAAGGCCCTGAGCGACCCTTGAACAGCCAAGAGGATCGCGCGGCCATGCTCGCTGCCTTGGCGTGCGTGAGTGCGGTCACCCTATTTGATGAAGACACACCTTATGAGTTGATCGAGCTGTTGCGACCGGACGTGTTGGTCAAGGGTGGTGATTACGACATGAGCAAGTTGCGAGAAACTGCGCTGGTGCAGTCTTGGGGTGGGCGCGCGCTTGCTGTACCGTTTGAGTATGAGCGGTCAACAACAGCACTGGTCAATAAGATCAAGCGGTCGGTCTAGATCGCGCTAGCGTCTCTAGCGAACGCTAGCGACGCCCTTTGACATCGTGCATGACGCCTGTGCCGGGCGCACCGGGTGGTTTGAGCAACTGGTTGATAGCAAACAAATCTGACTCAGATAGAACGCCGCTGTTTGCCCTAAGTTGTAAGCTCGTCAATAGCGTCTCGTAGCGAGCAGCAGCCAGATCACGTTTGGTGATAAACAACTGCCTTTGCGCATCCAGCACATCGAGGTTGATACGCACCCCGATTTCATAGCCTGTGAGGTTGGCCCTCAGTGCCGAGAGACTGGATTTCTCTGCCGCCTCCAAGCCTTTGATGCGTGAAAGGCCGGCTTGAACACCATTGAAGTATTGCCGCGAGAGTTGTAAAGAACGACGTCGCTCGGCCTCAAGGTCATAAACAGACTTTTGCTGCAACTCGGCCTTCTCAACCACCGTGGCGCTCACCCCGCCGCCCGAGTAGATCGGTACAGATAGTGTCAGTCCAACCGTGTTGTCGATCGTGCGCCCATCGAAAAAAGGCTGTATTTGGGTGTTGCCGACCAAGTTGCTGGTTGACGACGCAGTCAGGTTGACGGTTGGGTAGTGTCCCGACTTGGCAATCTCGATGTCGTATTGAGCAATCCGGGTTTGTATCTGTGCCCGAACGACATTGAGGTTGGCTGCACGTGCCTGATCAGACCAAGGGCCAAGCTTGTTTGGTTGTGGTGCTGGCAATGCGATGTTGTACGGTAATGGATGCAGCGACTGCGGTATCGGTTGTCTGCCGATGATTCGTGCCAGTTCGTCTTCCGAGTTGCTGAGCTCGTTTTCCAGGCCAATGAGGTTGGCCGAGGTCAGGTCAAAGCGCGCTTGGGCTTCGAGCGCATCGGTCACGGTGGCATCACCGAGCTCAAAGCGCCGCTTGGCTGCAGAGAGCTGCTCAGCAATCGAGCGCAGCTCGGCGTTGAGCGCGTCAACCTCATCTTGCAACGCGAGAATTCGAAAGTATGATTCACTGACGCGCAGCATCAAGTCTTGGTAGGCGAGCTGCAGTTGCACTTCGGCGCTCGCCACTTGAAGCTTGGATTGTTCGTAGCCTTGAATGGCAGACCAATTAAAAATCGGTTGAGTCAGGTTCAGCGCCCACGCGGCACGCGAACCTTGAAATGTTTGGCTAAAGCTACCCGTGGCTCTGTCGTCTTGGTACGCGCCAGTTAGTGACGCGTTGATCTCGGGCAGCAAGTTCGCACGAGCTTGCGGCATTAGTTGTGCGGCAGCGCGGTAGTCAGCTCGAGCGGCCTGATAAGTCGGGTCGTTGTTAAGGGCCAGTTGCCAAACCTGCGACAAATCCATGGCGCCAGAACTTGCAAAGAAAGCGGATAACCCGAGGGCCACCACTAGACCAGCCAATCGACGAGTGCGAGCCATCCATGCCACCATTTAAAATTTAAATCGGGAGACGCGCGGGCCTACCAAAGGTTTGATCACCGTTTCAAATAGTGATTCCGCCTCAAAACTAGCTGCGGTCATGCGGGTGATGCGAATTGCGGTCATAACCGGTGCCTGACCGATCACTGCCACCAGGCGGCCACCAACGCGTAGTTGGTATTTCAAAGTGTCGGGAATACATGGGAGCGAACCAGAAACCAGCACAGCATCGTACTCGGTGGTGCCCCAGCCTTCACTGCCGTCGCCAAGTTCAACGGTGACATTGGTGATGCCAGCCGATTGTAAGTTTTGCAGGGCAAACGCCGATAGACGTGAGTCGATCTCCACGCTGGTGACTTGGCGCGCCATCGCTGAGAGCAAGGCAGCCTGATAACCAGAGCCCGTGCCGATTTCTAGAACACAGTCGGCCGGATTCAGGTTTAGTGCCTGAGCCAGTCGGGCTTCAAGCTTGGGCGTTAACATGACCTGGTGGGTGTCTTCTGAGTGCACGATCAGCGGGATCTCCAGGTCACAGAACGCCAACCCTTTGTGCTCTTGCGGCACGAACAGTTCGCGGGGGACCTGGGCAATGCCTTGCAGCACACGGCTGTCATTCACATCCCATGGGCGTATTTGTTGCTCGACCATGTTGAATCGGGCGCGTTCGATCTCGGGCAGGCTGGAAGCTTTCATGATGATCATTAGTTACCATTATCACTCCATTGTACTAGGGGTTTTCCAGAGTTTGTGGAAATGGTGCACGGGGCCATGGCCATCGCCCACAGACAGTTGACCAGACTCCTCAATTGCACGAACCAGATAGCGCTTGGCCTGGTGGGCCGCCTCTTGGGCGGTTAGACCTTTGGCCAGGAGTGTTGCCAGCGCGGCCGATAACGTACAACCGGTGCCATGGGTGTTACGGGTATCGATGCGGTGACCCGGCAGCTCAATCATGACGTCACCGTCATGCAAAAGATCAGTGGTGTCCGAGCCAGGCAGGTGACCGCCTTTGAGGAACACCCAGCGGTGACCATCATGGTCCATGAGTCTGCGCAATTTCTCTGCGTGTTGACGCATCTCTTTGATGCTCTGAGCCGCGCCTGTTTCCAGCAACACACCGGCTTCAGGTAGGTTGGGGGTGATCATGGTGGCGAGCGGCAGCAGCGCCTCTCGCAGCTCACCGACGGCGCTCTTCTGAAGCAGCATGTCACCGCTTTTGGCGACCATGACAGGGTCAAGCACCACGTGGGCAGGGCAACGACGGCCAAGTTTATCTGCCACGATGCGAATCACGGGTGCTTGGCCCAGCATGCCAATTTTGCAGGCATGAATCGTGACATCGTCAAATAATGTGTCAATTTGGGCAGCCACAAAATCTACGGGTACAGGGTGAATGTGTGTGACTGCCTGGGTGTTTTGTGCAGTCAGTGCGGCAACCACCGCACAGCCATAGCCACCGAGTGCGCTCATGGCTTTGACATCAGCCAGGATGCCAGCGCCGCCAGAGGGGTCAACACCAGCAATGGTCAGTACATTTGGAATCATTGGTTTTGACTTTTAGATTGTGCAGGGTTTATTTTGCGGTTCAGCTGATGAGGCCGCACGTGGGCGAACTTGGGCTGGCTTCATAGGTTTTGCGGGGCATGCGCCCGGCGAGAAATGCCTCGCGGCCAGCTTGAACCGCCTTGCGCATGGCACCGGCCATCAGCACGGGATCTTTCGCTGCGGCAATGGCGGTGTTCATTAAGACCCCATCGCAGCCGAGTTCCATGGCGATGGCGGCATCGGATGCAGTGCCAACGCCGGCGTCAACCAGCACGGGTATTTTGGCCTGATCGATAATCAGTTTCAAATTCCATGGATTCAGAATGCCCATGCCAGACCCGATGAGTGAAGCCAGTGGCATGACGGCCACGCAGCCAATGTCCTCGAGCATGCGGCACTGAATGGGGTCGTCGGTGCAGTACACCATCACATCAAACCCATCTGCCACCAGCGTTTTGGCTGCGGCCAAGGTCTCAGGCATGTTAGGGAAAAGGGTGTGTGGATCACCCAGCACTTCGAGTTTGACTAGGCGATGACCATCCAGCAGTTCACGCGCCAATCTGAGTGTACGAACGGCATCGTCAGCGGTGTAGCAGCCAGCGGTGTTGGGCAGTAAAGTGAATTGATCGGGTGGCAAGTAGTCCAGCAGACTCTCTTGGTCGGCATCTTGACCGATGTTGGTACGCCTGATCGCCACCGTCACAATCTTGGCGCCGCTGGCATCGATGGCTGCCCGTGTTTGCGCAAAATCTTTGTATTTGCCAGTGCCAACCAGCAGCCGGGAGTTGTAGGGTGTTTGGGCGATGACCAGTTGGTCTGCGGTGCTCATTCGGACATTCCTATTATTTGGAGCGCTTTAGTCGTGCGTGGCTAGCCAGTGCACAGATTTCCAGCGCAGCTTCAATAAACCTGGGACCGGGACGATACAGCGAAGCTGCGCTGACCACGTGTAAGGGTGCCTGCAGTGTGATGAATTGAGGGTCCTCTAAAGGGCCACCACTAATGATGACATCGGGTTTGGCGGCAATCAAGCTTTCTGGGCTGATTTGTGGCGCTGGGGCATGCGTGGTTGCAAATGGATTGATGGCACCACAGCGATTTAATGTGCTGTTGATCAATTCGTGTCGGCCAATCACGAACTGCGCATCGCTGCTAGCCAGAATCACCACACGGATGGGATCGTCTGTTTGATTGGTGCCGTATTCAGTGAGTTGATCGATTTTCTGCGTAAATTGATCATGCCAAGCTTGCGCCTGGGGCAGCGTTCCAAGGGACTGCCCGAGTTGCAACACCTCTTGACCAATGGCCTCGATCGAGCCAGGGTCACTGACATAGGTCTGAATGCCCAAAGACCGCAATTGGGAGATCAGTGGTGATGGCCAACCAATCACGACACCGGGATTGAGCGCAAGCACTTGTTCAGCCCCAGTAGTTATGCCATCACCGATGCGGTTAATCTCTCTGGCTGCCTCCGGAAAGTCACTCGATTGAATGGTGCCCACGATTTGATCACCCGCACCCGCGGCAAACACCAGCTCGGTGGCGTGCGGGGTGAGGGTAATGAGGCGTTGACCTGCGTGCCCTGTGACTACAAGACTGCAAGCGAGCACGGCGGTGGTGAAAGTTAATGCGCGCAATTAATACCTCAAGTTGAGGTTCACAAAGATGTTCGATCCAGGGGTGTCATAACCCTCAACCAGATTGTAGGACTTGCCCAGCACGTTGTTCCATTGCAGCCTGATGGTGGCGTGGTCGTCCCAATCGTAAGCGACGCCAAGGTTGACCAGGCCATACCCACCAAGAAAGTCACCCGAGAAAACTTCTTTGCGAGCGCTCGTCAGAAACCATTGAGCGTCGAACTCGAATTCACCGAGTTGATAATTGGCGCCAAGCTTTAAAACCCGCTGCGCGCGCAGGGCAAGCAATGTGTTGGTGTCAGAATTGACCGCGCTTAGCCAATCAAAGCTGCCATCGACAACCAAAGAATCAGTGATTGCATAATCCCCCGAAAGCGTGACACCGCGGATCTTGGCTTTGCCAATGTTGACGGGCGTGTACACAAAGCTGCCTGGCTGCGCTGGTTCGTTGATGATCGCATTGGTGATCTCATTCCAGTACGCCGCAACTGCAAATTGCCCCTTACCGGTCAAATATCGTAAGCCAGCCTCTAGGTTCTTGGACTTTTCGGGTTCAAGCGTCGGGTTACCAACAAAGCTTGACGTTTGCGGCCAGTACAGCTCGTTGAAGTTTGGTGCTCGAAATCCCGTGCTTGCACCGACGCTAGCCCGCCACTGCTCTGTGATATCGATGGCGTAATTCAGGCTGCCACTGGTGAAATTTTTATACTGGGAGTTGTAGTCATTTCGGACACTTGCCTGTACAGAGTGAATGCCCCAGGATCCTTCGTAGCCCGCAAAAAATGAGTTGGTGAACACCTCTTGACCGTCGTAACCGACATAGCTTGTTTGGGGAAATCCGAAATCAGAAAATGATCCGTTAACCATTTGATTCAGACGCTCGTATCCAAGGGTGAGTGTCTGATCCTCAGTTAGGTTGAAATTGTTTTGCCAGGTGTATTGGGTCTGCTCGGTTCGGTAATACTGTTGTCCGCTCGTGCTCGCCGTTGGGATCGTCAAGCTTTCGTATCTGTCGATCATCAGGCTGGCGGTGAGAATACTGGTCCAGTGTTCGTTGATCCTATTGCTGCTAGAGATGGTGTTTGTGCTCAGCTCTTGTATCCCGCGGTCATTAAAGTAGGGACGACCATTGTCTATTCCACCATTAACGCGAGATTGCAGGGTCTGAACAGTTAGCGTTTGGTCAGATGCCCACTCCAGACTTAAAGATCCCCCAGCGTTGCTCCGATAGTAGGAATCCTTGTCGGGGTTGTAGAAAAAGTTCTCTTGATTGGTTGCATTAAATCCTGCGCTTTGCCCATAGCCACCATAGACGCTGTATGACCACTTACCGGTTGATCCAGATAACCCAGCGTCATATTGGCTGGTGGCATATGTGCCAACGCCCGCATTCACAAAAGCTGAAATGGGACCGTCCCCCCCTTTTCTGGTGATGATGTTGATGACGCCACCGATGGCGTCTGCGCCATACAGGCTGCTGGCTGCGCCGCGCACGATTTCAACGCGTTCAATCGCACTTGCTGGTATCGCGTTCAGGGGTGGTAAGCCGTTACTGCCATTGTTGACCCGCACGCCGTCGATTAGCACTAGTGTTTGGTTGCTATTGGTTCCCCGGACGTTGACGGTACTTAAAGTTTGCGGGCCGCCGTAATTGACGAAGGTGATACCCCGCTGGCGCCCTAGCACCTCTGCCAACGTGGCGTCAGGCATCTTGTCAAGCTCCTGGCGACTGACCACCGAATTATCTCCAATGGTGGCGTTCAGCGGCTCGGGGCTGCGAGTGGCAGTCACGATGATCGGGTCTAGTTCGGAGGCAGAGGTATAACTGTTTTGGGCAAAGGCAGGGGCGCTGAGCGCGCAGGCGACCGTGACGGTCAAGCGCCGTAACATAAACGAATGCATAAGTTTCTCGTGATGTGGACATGCGTCCCCGCATGACCGGTCAATCAACGAGCTAGCAACCTTTGTCGGCGCGCTAGCTCACCCGCTTTGGCCGGTATCGGGCTGGCGTTGATGACATGTCTGTCAAACGCTGACCGTTGCGGGGGCAGCACAGGCTGGCGGGCGAATCTCCGCTTCCTGTTTCCCGTTTAACTTCCGCCGTACGACTGCAATTCAGATAGATTCGCGGCGTCGCATCGAAAGCACCAGAGCGCGTTGACTATAGCATGTGGCTAAAACCATGCTTTGATCTAGCTCTACCAACCGCCAAGTTCACCGAATTTGTTACGATCACGAGTTAACTCTTGAGCAAAATGCGAGTAATTTCGCTGGTAACCGTATGTCTTACCCAAAAATTCCGTATCCAATTGAGTCATATACCCGTGGCCAAGCGTTTGTGCGAGCTTTGAGCGAGCGCATCTTGATTCTCGATGGCGCCATGGGCACGATGATCCAGCGCTACAAACTGGCTGAAGAGGATTTCCGGGGAAAACGGTTTGCTGCGCATGGCAAGGATCTCAAAGGCAACAACGAGATACTGTCGATCCTCAAGCCTGAGATCATTCGCCAAATCCACGAACAGTACTTGGCTGCTGGTGCCGATGTCATCGAGACCAACACCTTTGGTGCAACTAGTATCGCGCAGGGCGACTATGAATTGCCTGAGCTCGCTTATGAGATGAATTTGGTGTCAGCCAAGCTCGCCTGTGAAGCGCGGGATGTGCATTCCACCACGGCTCGTCCGCGGTTTGTGGCAGGGGCCTTGGGCCCACAACCCAAAACCGCCTCCATTTCACCGGACGTCAATGACCCGGGCGCACGCAATGTGACATTTGATGAGTTGCGGGTGGCTTATGCCGAGCAGATCCATGGTTTACTTGACGGTGGCGTTGATCTACTGCTGGTAGAGACGATTTTTGATACGCTGAACGCCAAAGCTGCCATCTTCGCCATTGAAGAAGTGTTTGAAGCGCGTGGTGAACGCCTGCCGGTGATGATCTCAGGCACGGTCACGGATGCCTCAGGCCGAATATTGTCGGGTCAGACCGTCGAGGCTTTCTGGAATTCGGTCAGGCATGCGCGACCCGTGACCATTGGCTTGAACTGTGCGTTGGGGGCGGCGCTGATGCGACCCTATGTTGCAGAGCTTTCCAAGATTTGTGACACCTATGTTTGCGTGTATCCGAATGCCGGCTTGCCCAATCCGATGAGTGAGACGGGCTTTGATGAGACGCCAGAAGACACATCAAACCTGCTGGAAGAGTTTGCACAGTCTGGCTTGGTCAACATGGCCGGTGGTTGTTGTGGCACCACGCCTGAGCACATCGCGGCCATCGCTGCCAAGGTCGCTCAGATGACGCCGAGGGTTGTGCCGCAAATCCCGGTGCGCACGCGTTTGTCAGGCCTTGAGGCCTTGAATTTTGATGAAAAGTCTTTGTTCATCAACGTTGGCGAGCGCACCAACGTCACCGGCAGCAAGATGTTTGCGCGTCTGATCCGTGAAGAGAATTACGACGAGGCGTTGTCGGTCGCGCGTCAACAGGTGGAGAACGGTGCGCAGATCATCGACATCAACATGGATGAAGCGATGCTGGATTCTCAAGCCTGTATGCACAGGTTTTTGACGCTGGTGGCTTCCGAGCCTGACATCTCCCGCGTGCCCGTCATGATCGACAGCTCCAAGTGGGCTGTGATCGAAGCGGGATTGAAGTGCGTGCAAGGCAAGCCCGTGGTTAACTCCATTTCGCTCAAAGAGGGGGAGGATCCCTTTTTGCAGCAAGCCAAGTTGTGTCGGCGTTATGGGGCTGCTGTGGTTGTCATGGCGTTTGATGAGCAAGGCCAGGCCGACACGCTGGCACGTCGGCAACAGATTTGTCAGCGTGCTTATGACTTGCTGGTCAAGGAAGTGGGTTTTCCACCGGAAGACATCATCTTTGATCCGAACGTGTTCGCGATTGCTACAGGCATTGAAGAGCATGATCATTACGCGGTCGATTTTATTGAGGCCACTCGCTGGATTCGCGAGCAGTTGCCGCACGCCCGCATTTCCGGTGGTATTTCGAACGTAAGCTTCTCGTTTCGTGGCAATGAACCCATGCGCGAGGCGATTCACACGGTGTTTCTCTACTATGCCATCCGTGAAGGCTTGTCGATGGGCATCGTCAACGCTGGCCAGTTGGGCGTGTATGTCGAGCTCGACAAAACCTTGCGTGATTTGGTTGAAGACGTGGTGCTTGATCGGCAAGAGCCGGTCGGTAAAACAGAACGATCTGATGAGCGCACCAACACTGAGCGGTTGGTGGCGTTTGCCGATACCGTCAAAGGCTCAGGCACCAAGAAAGAGGAAGACCTTGCCTGGCGCGCTGAACCGGTAGAAAAGCGTCTGACCCATGCGCTCGTGCATGGAATCACCACATTTATCACCGAAGACACTGAACAGATACGTCAGCAAGTCGCCCACCGGGGTGGCCGTCCGATCGAAGTCATCGAAGGCCCGCTCATGGATGGTATGAACGTGGTCGGAGATCTGTTTGGTGAAGGCAAGATGTTTTTGCCACAGGTGGTGAAGTCTGCGCGTGTCATGAAGCAGGCTGTCGCTCACTTGGTGCCCTACATTGAGGAAGAGAAGCGTCAGATCGCCGAGGCCGGTGGTGATGTGCGTGCCAAGGGCAAGATTGTAATTGCCACGGTCAAAGGCGATGTGCACGACATTGGCAAGAACATTGTGACCGTGGTGCTTCAGTGTAATAACTTCGAAGTCGTCAACATGGGCGTGATGGTGCCTGCGGCAAAAATCCTGGAGTGTGCCAAACAAGAAAATGCTGACATCATTGGTTTGTCGGGTTTGATTACGCCTAGCCTCGAAGAAATGGCGACGGTGGCATCTGAGATGCAGCGCGACGAATATTTCCGCAGCCGCAAAACCCCGTTGCTCATTGGCGGGGCAACCACAAGCCGTGTGCACACAGCCGTGAAGATTGCGCCGCATTACGAAGGCCCAGTGATTTACGTGCCAGATGCAAGTCGGTCGGTGGGTGTGGCTCAGCATTTGGTGTCGGACAACGCAAAGACTTATCTGGACAACCTCGCCGAAGAATACGAAACGGTGCGCCAACGCCATGCACAACGGCAAGCCACACCACTGATCTCGATTGCCGAGGCTCGCGCTGGCAAGCCGCAGTTTGACTGGACGAACTATCAGCCACCCAAGCCTAAGTTCATTGGACGCAGGTTCTTTAAAAACTTTGACTTGGCAGAATTGGCTAAGTGCATCGACTGGACGCCGTTCTTCCAGACTTGGAGTCTGTTTGGTTCATACCCCAAGATCCTTGAAGACGATATCGTGGGAGTGCAAGCCAAGAAAGTGTTTGCTGACGGACAGGCGATGCTCAAGCGCTTGATTGATGGTCGATGGTTGACTGCCAATGGGGTCATGGCTTTCTATCCGGCTAACAGCGTGAACGACGATGACATTGAGGTTTACCGAGACGACAAGCGCGATGAGGTCTTGTTTACTTGGCGTGGCTTGCGCCAGCAAGGTGTCAAGCGCGAGGGTGTGGACAACAAGTGCCTCTCGGACTTTATCGCACCGAAGTCCTCTGGTGTAAAAGACTACATCGGGTGCTTTGCCGTGACAGCTGGTGTGGGCGTTGGCAAGAAAGAAGACGAATTCATGAAAGCGCAAGACGACTACAGTGCCATCATGTTCAAGTCGCTTGCTGACCGCTTGGCCGAGGCGTTTGCTGAAGCATTGCATGCCCGTGTGCGCACGGATCTTTGGGGTTATGTGGCTGACGAATCGCTTTCGAACGATGATTTGATTGCGGAGAAATACGTGGGCATTCGTCCGGCGCCCGGTTATCCAGCGTGCCCTGAGCACGTGGTCAAGCGCGATATGTTTGATGTTCTTGAGCCCCAAGAGATTGGCATGATGCTGACCGACAGCTTCGCGATGGATCCGGCGGCCAGTGTCAGTGGCTTCTACTTCAGTCACCCACAGTCGCAATACTTCAACGTGGGATTGATTGGTGAGGACCAGTTGCGTGACTATGTCGCACGCAGCGGGCGCACAGAGGCCGATGTCAGAAGAAGTCTGGCGCCCGTGATTGGGTGAGGTTAACTTCACTTCACTTCACTTAACTTCACTTAACTTCACTTAACTTCACTTAACTTCACTTAACTTCACTTAACTTCACTTCACTTCACTTCACTTCACTTCACTTCACTTCACTTAACTTCACTTAACTTCACTTAACTTCACTTCACTTAACTTCACTTAACTTCACTTAACTTCACTTAACTTCACTTAACTTCACTTAACTTCACTTAACTTAACTTTAAGGCCTCTGTGCTCCAGTTCATCGAACCACAAGAGGCCGCTAGTTGTGTGAGTTTTGAACTACTCTAGCCCGAATTTTGCACAAAAGAGGGTGAATCTCGTTTAACTCATTGATATAATTGAGTTTACGCCAGTAACGCTTCGTACGAAGCTTAAACGAGACCACCCATGAATGATTCTACCCCAACCCAACTCCGTTTTCCTGCCTTGGCC
>CAMCOS010000006.1 GCA_945876565.1 Lautropia mirabilis
TTACAAAAAATCGATCGATGGAGGGCCCTGATGCGCTATATCATCGCGGAAATTATCGGCGCCAAGCAACCAATTGCAGCCCGTTACATACCCCAAACACCGCCAGCACTCGCCTCGCCGGCCGGGTAACAGAGGAATTTAGGTTAATGGACCTTTGTACTCAGGGCTTGGCCTCAGTGCTTGGCCTCAGTGCTTAGCAATCGAGCGGTGAATCCGTCGCACCACCTGCCACACCAACAATACCGTGGGCACGATCGCCACACCGGCCACGAGATCAGGCGCAAACGGCAACCAGCCCGCCGTCTCGCCGGCCTTGGCTAGATAGTGGATCAAGCTGACCACGTAATAGGAAATCGCTGCAATCGACAGACCCTCAACCGTTTGCTGCAGTTTTAACTGCAAGGCTTGTCCGCGGGTGAGTTTTTCCAGTAACTGCTGGTTCTGCTGCTCAGTCATGATGTCAACCCGGGTACGCAACAGGTCGCTAACGCGACTGATGCGCTCAGACAAAGAGTCAAGTCGCTTGGCCGTGGCAGCCACGGTTGCCATGGCTGGGCCTAGCCGGCGATCAATGAACTCGCCGACCGTCTGTATACCCGATACTGGCGCCTCACGCAGCTCCTTGATCCGCTGCAAAACAATGTCATGGTAAGCGGCAGTCGCAGAAAATCGATAATTATGATCTGCATTGGCGCGCTCGATGGCAGCGGCCAATGAAGCCAAGTTGCGCAACAAATCATGATCTTGGCTATTGCTACTTTCGACCTCGCGGGCGATGATTGCCAACTGATTCTCAGCGTCAGCCAGTTGCACCCCCAGTGCCTTGGCCACGGGCAAGCCCTGCAAGGCGACCAATCGATAAATTTCCATCTCAATCAATCGGTTCGCGGTGCGCCCGACCCTGGCTGGCGCTGTTTGATCTGGCGTCAATACCAGCATGCGCTCTACGCCATCGCTTTGCACCCGAAAGTCGGTGAGCACCAACGAGTGTCCTTGCGTGCCTAGCCTAGAGACCAAAAGTGTTGAGTCACTGAACCAGGCTTGACCGAACAACGTACCCTGCACCAACACGTCTTGGGTAGTTGCAAGTGCAGTGACCTCGACAGCCGCCACGGTCTGGCCGGGAACGGCTGATAGCCATGGTGTAAAGGGCGCCAAGGCAGTGCGTACCCGGGCAAGCCACACCACTGGGCTGCTCGTGGCATTGTCTGAATCGGAAACCGTCAGTGGTAACACGATGGTGTAGCGGGTAAATTCAGTGTGGCGCTCCCACTTGATTTCGCCATTGGCCAAACGCAATCTAGCGAAGCTGCCAACCGTGACACCCAGATCGGTGCCGGAATTGAGTTTGGCCAAGTGGGCTAGCTCTTGCTCAATCGCGACGTCACGATTGAGCACCGCCAAACAAAACACCACGGCCGGGTGTGGCACCAGCCCCACCGGACGAGCGTGCACTTCGTCGTGCAAACGACGGCGCTGCTCAAACTCAGCTGGCAACATTGGGCAAACTTGAATCGACATGAGCGCAAGTTAACCCGATTTTGTGCAAATGCACAATCACTGGCATCGCCTCATGGCGATTGACTGCATCGCATGAACAACACATTGGTATGATGAAGCTCTGACTAATGACCCCTGAGGCACGCATGCAAGATGACAACATTCCGCAGCTGACCCCTTTGCAAAAACAAATTTTCGGGGAGGCGGTCAAGCATTCGGGCAAGCTCATCGCTATCGGAATCTTGCTCGTTGTCTGCGGCACCATCGGGCTGATCGCTGAAACAGCATTCTCGTATGCGTCCATTTCCATCTTGGGGGCAGTGGCACTCGTGGGTGGCATGTTCATGGCCATCCATGCGTTTCAGTCCAAGGGCTGGAAAACATTTCTAATCCAGTCGCTGTTTGCAGCACTCTACATCGCCCTCGGTGTCTACATCTGGGTCGCCCCGCTAGAAGCTCTGCAGGGGCTAACCATCTGGCTTGCCGCCCTCTTTTTATTGACTGGCGTGATGCGCGTGATTGCCGCGATTCAGAATAGATCAGGTGGCAGCATGCTCTGGCCCGCGGTGTCTGGCGTATTAACCATTATTCTGGGTGTGATGATTCTAAATAGCTGGCCCGAAAGCAGCACTTGGGTACCAGGTCTGTTGCTGGCCATCGAATTGCTGCTACAGGGCTGGGCACTGATTTTTATCGGCTTGGCGATTAAGCGTTCATCACAGAAGCCATAACAGAAGCCATAACAAAAGCCACAACAAAAAACCATTACAAAAGCCATAGAGCGGCGAGCCATCGAACGAGATGGCACACACAACGGGGAACACATGAAAGCAGCCTGGTATTCACAAAACGGCAAAGCCAGTGAAGTTCTAACCGTCGGTGACTGGCCGACGCCGCAACCCGGTCCAGGCGAGGTGCTGGTGCAATTACATGCATCGGGCGTGAACCCATCGGACGTGAAATCACGCGCAGGCCGCCCGCTTCCCTTTGATCGCATCATCCCGCACAGCGATGGCGCGGGCGTGATTACCTCGGTTGGTGCGGGCGTTGACTCAGCGCACGTGGGCGAACGCGTTTGGATCTGGAATGGGCAATGGCAGCGCCAAATGGGTACCTGCGCTGAATTCATCGCCTTGCCCGCAGCGCAAGCAGTGCACTTACCGGGTCACGTGAGCTTTGAAGCAGGTGCTTGCCTGGGCATTCCAGCGCTCACTGCCTGGCAGGCAGTCGAGCACGCCGGCGACATTAAGGGCAAAACAGTCTTGGTGATTGGCAGCGCCAATGCCGTGGGCGCCTATTGCGTACAGATGGCTAAACGCAAAGGTGCCCGTGTGGTTGGCACGGTTGGTGGTGTCGAAAAAGCCGAACGATCCAAAGCGCTGGGCGCCGATGACACCGTGAACTACAAAGAACCGAACTGCGTTGAACAGATTGTTGATTTGGTGGGCCCAGGCGGTGTCGATGTGGTGATTGACATGGATTTCTCCAACGTGGATCAGTTTGTCACCGGCGGCGCTTTAAAACCCTACGGCACGATTGTCTGCTACGGCTCAAATGACATGAGCCGTGTCACCTTCGATTTCAAGGTTTGGCTCTACAACTCAGTGACACTCAAACTGTTTCTGGTCTACGACCTGACTGATACCGAGCGTCATCGAGCGATCGAGGGCCTCAGTGAGCTCGTCCGTCTGAACGCACTCAGGCATGACATTGGTGTGAGATTTGGCTTAGACGATGTGGCGCTCGCCCATCAAACCGTTGAACAAGGCCAGTCGCTTGGCAACGTAGTAATCGACCTAGTTGCCAGGTGAATTGCTGACACGACGCTGGCGCTTACGGTAACGCAACACCACCGCAAGCCGCCACAGCACAGTCACTGCGAAGTAGCAAAGCACGGCGCCGACACAGGCAAATATGGCCAGCCCCGTAAAGAGCGGTGCCGCGATTGCACCAATTTGATCAAGCCAGCCCGTATTCGTCATACTGACCTGACTCATTTGCTCAGCCAGCATGGCTTCTGTAACTTTCGGGCCATCATCGCCGAGCACGATCTCACCAAACTGGTATGCCAAAAAATACACTGGCGCAAACGTGAAAGGATTGGTCACGAGCGTACTGCCCACGGCCATGGGCAAGTTGGCACGTAAAAACATGGCCATGACCGCCGCAAACGGAATCTGTGCCAAGGGGATCAGCAAGCCCCAGAACACCCCGATCGCGAGCCCCAAGGCGATACTGCGCCGATTGATTTGCCAAAGGCTGGGCTTGGTCAGTGATGGACCAAGCCAGCGCAACAGCTTGTGCTGTGAGACCTTGTCGGAGGCTGGCAGGTATTTCTTAACCCGCTTAGCAACCATCGCTGCCCCTAGACATGGTTAGCCTCTACTTCAAAAGGTATTCAAAGGTGCTGACCACTCGCAAACGCTTGCCAATGGTCAAACCCGAACTGAATCCATCCGAGCCATCATCATCAAGAATCTGGATGGCACCCTGATTGGCTCGGCGCAGGCCGCCAAGCATGGCGCCCGCATCCGCAGCAAACTGCTCAGCTTGCTCGCGCGCATTGCTCACCGCTGCCTCTAGCAACTGGGGCTTGACTTCATTAAAGCCCCGCAAAAAATAGCGCGGCGCACCACCCATGGGCCCTTCTTGGGACAATGGCACGCCTTGCGTGATCAAGGGGTCAACCGCGTTTGATGCCCTGGCCACCAAATCCACACGTGCCGAGCGCACCAAGACAGAACCTTCGCCTGTGTACCGCAAAGCCACATCCTGTTGGCCGTATTCACGAGCCATCAGGTCAGTGATGCGCAACGGACGCAACTCAATTTCCTGGTCGGTAAAGCCTTGTCCCCGCAAAAAGGCAGCGACTGCCTCGCGGTCTGATGTCAGCTCCGCGCGCACGGTCTGGTAATCAGCCCCGGCACGGCGAAACGACAAAGTCCAGATGGCAAAGTCGCTTTTGACATCCTGCTCAGCCAAGCCCTTAATCGTGATGAAGCGTTCAGCCTGGCGGAAACCTTCCAAACCCTGGCCCACAAACCAGCCGCCAACACCAACACCGGCGGCAATCAGGATTGCGGGCAGAATTTTCTGGCTAAAAGATGACATCACAACCTCCGGTTAGCCACCTAGCTTACTGGTTTTCCAAGAAACTGCGCAGCTTATCCGCACGGCTTGGGTGACGCAGCTTGCGCAAAGCCTTGGCCTCGATTTGACGGATACGCTCGCGGGTCACATCAAACTGCTTGCCTACTTCTTCAAGCGTTTGATCTGAGCTCATTTCCACCCCGAAACGCATGCGCAAGACTTTGGCCTCACGAGGTGTGAGCGAATCAAGCACTTCTTTGACCACATCACGCATCGAACCATGCAATGCCGCCTCTGCTGGCAACAGATTGTTCATGTCCTCGATGAAATCACCCAAATGCGAATCGTCATCATCACCAATCGGCGTTTCCATCGAAATGGGCTCTTTGGCGATCTTAAGGATCTTGCGGATCTTGTCCTCGGGCATGTCCATCTTGGCTGCCAAGGTCGCTGGATCGGGCTCAGCACCGGTCTCTTGCAGAATCTGGCGGCTGATGCGGTTCATCTTGTTGATGGTCTCGATCATGTGCACCGGAATCCGAATGGTGCGCGCCTGGTCAGCAATCGAACGCGTAATCGCCTGACGAATCCACCACGTGGCGTAGGTTGAAAACTTATAGCCACGACGGTATTCAAACTTGTCGACCGCCTTCATCAAACCAATATTGCCCTCCTGAATCAGATCGAGGAACTGCAAGCCACGATTGGTGTACTTCTTGGCAATCGAAATCACCAGACGCAGGTTGGCTTCGGTCATCTCACGCTTGGCCTTACGGGCCTTGGCCTCACCGGTGGCCATGCGCTTGTTGACTTCTTTTAAGTCTTTCAGGGGTAAGACCACGCGATTCTGCAGGTCAATGAGCTTTTGCTGAAGCTCTTGAACAGCGGGCACGTGCCGCTCAAGCACGGTCGCGTAGGCTGGTGCACCCTTGATTTCCTGCAACACCCAATCCAGGTTGGTTTCATTGCCCGGAAACACTTTGATGAAATGCTGACGCGGCATACCAGCCCGATCCACGCAGGTGTAGAGCACCGCACGCTCAAGCTCACGCACTTCCTCGACCTGGTTGCGCAAGGTGTCGGCCAGACGCTCAACCATTTTGGCGGTAAAGCGAATGCCCATCATCTCGTTCAGAATGGTGTCTTGTGCCTGCATGTAACCATCAGAGCGGTAGCCCTCTCGCTGATAAGCAGCACGCATTTTTTCAAATTCGCGCTCGACGATCTCCAGCTTAGCCAGCGACTGCACACGCAAATCCTCGAGCTGCTTGCTGCTCATGCCACCGGCTGGACCGTCCTCATCGGTTTCATCAGAAACGCCCGCACCGGCATACTCCTCGCCATCATCGGTAACCAGACCGTCGACGATTTCCTCAATTTGCGCTGCGCCTTCCTTGACGCGCTTGACATGCGACAAAATCTCGTTGATCGTTGTCGGACAAGAAGAAATGGCCATGACCATGTGCTTTAAGCCATCCTCGATGCGCTTGGCGATCTCGATTTCGCCCTCTCGGGTCAGCAACTCAACCGTGCCCATCTCACGCATGTACATGCGCACAGGGTCCGTGGTTCGCCCAAAATCCGAATCCACGGTGGTGAGCGCCGCATCGGCCTCATCATCCACGTCATCATCACTTGCCGCCACCGGGGCGTTCTCGCTCATGAGCAGTGTTTCAGCGTCGGGCGCCTGGTCATAAACAGCAATACCCATGTCACTGAACGTGCTGATGATGCCATCAATGGCCTCGGCATCCACGAGATCATCTGGTAGATGGTCGTTGATTTCGCCATAAGTCAGATAGCCACGATCCTTGCCTAGCTTAATCAACTGTTTTAAGCGATTGCGACGTGCTTCGTATTCCTCGGGCGTCATCGGGCCCTTGGAAATCAGGTCGCGTGCATCTGCTTTGCCGCGTTTGCCGCGTTTGACTGGCTTGATTTCCGGGATGACTTCGCCGTCCGTGGTGTCGACCTCGTCATCAAAACCGTCATCCTGGTTGGCATTTTTTGAAGGACGCCCGGGACGACGACCGGTCGGCACCTTGCCTTTGGCCTTCGGCTTGGCTGGCGCCAAATCATCGTCATCATCAATGCTGCCATCGGCATCTGTGTTTTTGGCTCGCACTTTAAGCGTGACAGCCGTGTCTTTTTCTGCCTTGGCTGATTTGTCTGCCTTGGTTGCCGCCTTAGTTCCAACCTTGGCTGCGACCGTCTTTTCAGCAGGCTTGGCCAGGGGTTTCCCAGCGGCCTTAGGTGCGGCCTTGGGATCTGCTTTCGGTGCCGATTTCATCGGGGTGCCAGCTGCTTTTTTAGCCTCTGGTTTTGCTGCCGACTTTGTAGCGACCTTGACCGCTGGTTTTGCTGCGGATTTAGTGATGGTTTTAGCTGCGGATTTCGCGGCCTTTGTGTCTGTGGCTTTCGCCTTTGCTACCGACTTCATGGTGTCCTTCTTGGGTGATACTGACGCCTTCTTTGCCACTGTCTTGGGCTTGGAAGTCGTCACTGGCTTCTTGGTGGTAACCGGTTTGGTCGCTGCTTTAACGGCAGATTTAGTGACAGTTTTTGTGACAGTCTTAGCAACAGTTTTAGGCACTACCTTTTGAGCGGGCGCCTTCACTGCCTTCACTGCCTTCACTGCCTTTTCTGTCTTGACGGCCTTACCGGTTGTGGCTTTACTGACGGATGACTTAACAACGGCGGCCTTCTTGGCAATCGGTTTAACAGTGACCTTGCTCGACTTGGCAGCGGAAGCCGCCATTGTCTTGTTTTTGGTTTGCGTCTCAGTTTGTGTTTTGGTCTGGCGGCGTGTCGTCATCATTGTCCCGTGGTTGGTTCAGGTGATACGTATCATTTCGCCACCATACCGCCGGCGGCGCAGGACCAGGACAAGCCTGACCCCTAATTTGAGGTGACGCGATCGCTCACGACTACCACCAGCACATCGCCGGGTTGTCATTAGACGCCGCAACACTTCGGGTATTGCCATCGTTGCTTGCTTGAGACGAATCACAGGCTTTTTCGCCAACGAACCCCGAGCCAGTGTCCCTGAGCCGACGTTCTACGCGGCGGGTGGCACGACGGTTTTTGAGTGAAATCGTGAAGCAACCCGTGATTGTACCTGCAACTTGGTATTTTCACTAAAAGCCTTCAAATCGAATCAATTTTCCCAATGAACTCGCTTACTCAACACCTCGATTTATTTTTGTTAGACCAGCGATGCGCCTGGCAAGTTCCTGATAACGGGCAACTGCCCCTGCACCACTCAAACCTTGTTCGATTAAGCCAGCCTGCTCACGCTTTAAGCTATCGAGCTCAATGCGGGTCAGCGCATCTTCCCACTCGGCTTTGGGCTCAGGCAAATCCATTTGTGCCATCAGCTCGCCTGACAGTCCGTTGAGCACATCGACCAGATCGCTTTCTGGGTCCGCCGCTTCAACCAATGCCCCCAAATGGCGGGCGCCCGTGGCTTTTACCAACAGCACAAACTCCTTGACCAGGACTAAATTGGCATCGCCCTCAAGCACCTCAAGCTGCTGCTCGCCCAGCTGCTCGGCTAACACCGGGTGCGCCAATAGCAATGAAAGCAAGCGCTTCGCTAAAGGTGCCACTGCCCGGCGCCGCGCGGATGGTGGCGTCCAAGGTGGCGCCGATTCACCAGGCAGTCGGTCACCCCACACTGGATCACCCGTCACTTGATCACCCACCGCACGACCGCCATCGCCACTCTCGGACCCAGACATCCGCGGCACATACTCTTGCCCACCTTGCACCGGACTAGACCCTGAGGCTGCCGCGCTTGGCTGGCGTTGAGTCAGACGGGGGTGATTAGCCATCAGACCATCAAGCTCCTCGCGAGTCAGGCGCACCCGATTGGCAAACTCGTTCAGAATCTGGTGCTTCAGTGCGCCATCAGGAATCTGCGCCAGGATCGGCACCGCCTCATGCACACACGCTGAACGGCCCTCAGGCTCATCAAGCCTATGTCGCTCGAAGAGCTCACCCAGCAAAAACGAAGACAAAGCCACCGCGTCTTTAATGCAAGCTTTAAACGCTGCTTGGCCAAACTCGCGAATGTAGGTGTCCGGATCATGTCCAGACGGCAAAAACAAAAACCGCACCGACAAATCGTCGCGCAACAGTGGCAAAGTGGTTTGCAAAGCTCGCCAGGCCGCCCGACGACCGGCGCTATCACCATCAAAACTAAACACGATGCGATGCGTCAATCGAATGAGCTTGCGCAAATGATCGGGGGTGGTGGCAGTGCCCAGCGTGGCCACGGCGTTTTCTACGCCGAGTTGGGCTAGACCGACCACGTCCATGTAGCCCTCGACCACAACCACTTGGTCTTCGCGCCGAATCGAATGACGCGCCTCCCAGGCGCCGTAGAGTTCTTGGCCTTTGTTAAACACTGGTGTCTCGGGCGAGTTCAGATACTTTGGCTCGCCCTTGTCGACAATACGCCCACCAAACCCGATGAGCTCACCCTTCATGTTTCGGATCGGAAACATCACACGACCACGAAACCGGTCATAGCGGCGTCCATCCTCGGACTCGATCACCAGGCCCGCTTCGACCAGCAATGGATCCTCGTAACGACTGAACACCTTGGCCAAGCCTTGACGCCCATCAGGCGCCCAACCCAGACCATATTGAGCGGCGATTTGACCCGTCAGCCCGCGCGACTTCAAGTACTGCACTGCTGGTGGATGGTCACGCAGCTGGGCTTTATAAAACGTCTGGGCTTTCTCAAGCACGGCAGCGTGCGCGTTCTGTTCTTGACGACGTTGCGCTGCCCGCTGTCGCGTGGCTGGGCTCACCTCGGTTTCAGGAACCTGCATGCCAACGCCCGAAGCGAGGCTGCGCACGGCCTCCTGAAAGTTCGCGCCGGTGTGCTGCATCATGAAGCCGATCGCACTGCCATGCGCACCACAGCCAAAGCAATGGAAAAACTGCTTGGAAGGGCTAACGGTGAAGGAGGGGGATTTTTCTTGATGGAAGGGGCATAGGCCAAGCAGGTTGGCACCACCCTTGCGCAACTGAACGTAGCGACCCACCACGTCGACAACGTCGACGCGGGAGAGCAGCTCTTGTATGAATGAATCCGGGATCAAGGCAGGCGCGCGGTACGCGACAGCTTGCGCCCGCGATTAATAGAGGCGTGGAGGCAGTTGCTGGCTACGAATGCGCTTGTAATGGCGCTTGATGGCAGCAGCATGCTTGCGCTTACGCTCAGCAGTGGGCTTCTCGTAGAACTCACGAGCACGTAACTCGGTCAACAGACCCGTTTTTTCGATGGAGCGCTTAAAACGACGCATCGCAACTTCAAACGGCTCATTTTCTTTCAGGCGAACAGTTGTCATAGGTTATTTCGGATCAAAAATAGATTACGCGAAGCCTTAAACTATAACATAAGCAAAGCCGCAAAATGTTCAGGCACTGGCAAGGCCGCTACAATTCGAATACTCAAAATCGACCAAACACAGCCGGCCCAGCGATTTACGCACTTTTTTGGTGCGTTTTTTTTAGCTCATCGAGTGTTAGCGTGTCATAAGCCTCAAATGGCTGATGGATCCAGGGGTTATCTTCGAGATAGACACTATGATAGTCGGGCTTCACCACCGAGTGCGCTTTCCACCACACCACGGCCGTGCGCAACTCTTTGATGGCTGGATAGGATGACAGCAAATGACCGCGAACCTTACCAAAGGTGAGCCCGGTATCCACCATGTCGTCAACCAGCAACACCCGACCGCAGGGGCTGCCGTAGGCCATCGAAATATAAGGCGCAATATCGAGCTGACCTTGCTCACGGCCAGCATTCTCGCGATAGCTGCTCGCCGACAAAATCGCCAGCGGAATTCGGTTTAGCCTCGATAACACATCGCCGACTCGCATTCCCCCGCGAGCCAAGCAAATGATCTGGTCATATGCCCAGCCAGAGTCGTGGATCTTGATCGCCAGATCCTCAATCAAGCGGTTGTACTCATCCCAGCTGTACCAGACGTCACGCGCGGTGTTGGGTGGATTGGCCATCTTGCAACTATTTTATTCAGGATTTGAAAGGATGACGCAAAAGAATCGTCTCTTCACGATCGGGGCCTGTAGACACCATGTCAATGGGCACCTCACACACCTCGGAAATACGCATCAAATACTGACGAGCGTTGGCTGGCAGTTTATCAAATTCGGTCACTCCCACCGTCGAGTCTGACCAGCCAGGCAGCTCTTCAAACACTGGCTCAGCCAGCGCCACTTCAGCTGCGCCAAAAGGCAAGAGTTCGGTGAATTCGCCATGGATACGGTAACCCACCCCCAGTCGAATCGTTGGCAATCCGTCAAGCACATCCAGCTTGGTGATGCATAGACCGGTGATACCGTTCAGTTGCACTGAACGCTTGAGCGCTGCGCCGTCAAACCAGCCACAGCGACGCGCACGCCCTGTCACTGAACCAAACTCCTTGCCCACCGATGCCAGATGCGCGCCTGTCTCATCTTCAAGCTCGGTTGGAAACGGACCCGAACCAACCCGGGTGGTGTAGGCCTTGGTAATACCCAATACATGCTGCAAGCTTTGTGGACCAACACCAGCGCCAGCAGCCGCAGCACCCGCCACACAGTTGCTGCTCGTCACAAATGGATAGGTGCCATGATCAATATCGAGCAATGCCCCCTGCGCGCCTTCAAACAACAGGCTCTGGCCATCTTTTTGCGCTTGATTCAGCAGGCGGCTGACATCGGCCACCATCGGCTTGAGTTGCTCGGCGTATTGCATCGCCTGCGCAAAAACCTCGTCAGCCGAGACAGCCGAAGCGCCCAGATATTGCGTCAGCGTGAAGTTATGCAGATCCAGCACTTCTTGAAGCTTTGTCCGAAACGCCACGCGATCATACAAATCCTGCACCCGCAACGCGCGGCGTGCTACTTTGTCCTCATAGGCGGGGCCAATACCGCGACCAGTGGTGCCTATCTTGGCATCACCGCGCTTGGCTTCGCGGGCCTGGTCAAGCGCTACGTGATAAGGCAGAATCAACGGGCAAGACGGCGCAATGCGCAGACGCTCGCGCACGTTCAAACCAGCGCGTTCAAGCTCCTCAATTTCCGTCAGCAACGCCTGTGGAGAAAGCACCACGCCATTGCCGATGTAGCAAATGATCTCGGGGTGCATGATACCCGAGGGAATCAACCGAAGAATGGTCTTTTGCCCCTTGATCCACAAGGTATGGCCAGCGTTGTGACCGCCCTGAAACCGCACCACGCCGTGGGCCGACTCCGCTAACCAGTCCACAATCTTACCCTTACCCTCATCACCCCACTGGGTGCCGATCACTACAACGTTTTTGCTCATGATATTGATTCAAGAATTGGAGTTGGGTTTCACGGGACAGACGACCCATTGCTGGTCTTGACGCACCAGCTCCCGATCAAAAATAAACTCATCGTGCCAGGCTGACTCGCCAGGCAACAATTGCACCACGATTTCACCCCGCTCGCGCAGCGTTGCCACAGTTTGCGCCAAGGCTTTGTCATCATCCCCAGCTGCCGGGGCCAGAATCGCAGCTGCCGGGCTCGCTTGACCAAACGATCGAGCCAAGCGAATCAGGTCCATGCTAAAGCCAGTGGCTGCACGTGCACGGCCAAATGCGGCACCCACATTGTCGTAACGGCCGCCACGCACGAGCGCATCATGCCAATCGGCCGCGTAAATAGAAAACGTCACGCCCGAGTGGTAGCCATACACACCCACATCGGCCAGATCGAGACTGACCATGTCACCGGACAATTTGCTGACCAAGGTTTTTAAAGACTCTAGCGCCTCGCTCACCCCGTCAAATGAAACCAGGCTAGCGGCGCGCTCGAGCACCTCAGCGCCGCCATACAGTCTTGGCAAGAGCTCAAGCGCCACCACCACGGCTTCACTCACCGCGCCTTGCCCCGATGCCTCATCGCGAAGCGCAGCAATACCAGGCAAATCCTTGTCGCGCAGCAATGCCAGAATCTCGTCAGTGCGTGCTTGGGCAGCCGGGTCACTCTGAATGATCGCTTGCACCAAGCCATCGTGGCACAGCACGAGCTGACCATTGGAGACACCCGCAAGCTTTAAGCTTTGCATCGCCAAGCGGATGATTTCGATGTCAGCCTCAATGCCGGCATGACCGTAGATCTCAGCACCAATTTGAAGTTGCTCGCGGCTATCAACCAAGCCGGCCGGACGAGCATGCAACACGGGCCCGCAATAGCACAGGCGCGTCACGCCTGGCCGGTTCAGCAAGTGCGCATCAATCCGGGTGATTTGAGGTGTCATGTCAGCGCGCAGTCCGAGCGTGCGGCCTGAGAGCTGATCGACTAACTTCAATGTTCTTAGGCTGAGATCTTTGCCCGCTCCCGTTAACAAGGACTCGATGTACTCGAGCATGGGCGGCGTGACGGTCTCAAAGCCGAAGGTGCGAAACAAATCGAGTAACTTGCGACGCAAGTCCTCAATCTGTCGTGCCTGTGCTGGCAGAATATCGGCCAGATAGTCAGGCAATAGCCAGTTGCCGTTCATGATGGTTTTGTCTTACCCCAAAAGAAAAGCGGCTTGGGGTGCGAACCCAACAAGCCGCCAATTCAAACTTCATCGTCCTATTACTAAGCTTGCACCGCATTATAGCGTGCAAGTTCTACTGCGTTAGTTACCGGTCGGAGACTTCATGAATCTAAAGAAATCCGAGCTCGGGTCAACGACCAACACATCGCTGGATTTACCAAAGGCTGCCCGATACGCTTCAAGACTCTTATAAAAACTGTAGAAGTCTGCGTCCTTGCCGTAGGCATCACCGTAAAGCGCTGCCGCACTGCCATCGCCCTCACCCATGACTGCCTGTGCTTTGGCGTAAGCTTCGGCAAGAATTTGTTCGCGCTCGCGATCAGCAGCTGCCCGAATCTTTTCACCTTCGGCCGCACCGATTGAACGTAACTCGTTAGCCACCCGCAAACGCTCAGACTCCATACGGCGATAGACAGACTCAGCAATTTCCGGTGCAAATTCGATGCGCTTTAAACGCACATCAACAATATCAACGCCGAGTGGCGCTGCGCGCTCACGCACGATGTCACGAACCTCCGCCATGATCACATCACGCTCAAGCGCCACCACGTCGCGCACCGTCCGAATGTTGACCGACGCGTTCAAGGCATCGCGAATCTGAGCCTGCAAACGCAACTGAGCAGCACGTTCATTACCCGCGAATGTCACGTAGTAGAGCCGAGGGTCTATGATGCGCCATTTGACGAACGAATCGATCAGCAGGTTTTTCTTCTCGGATGTCTGGATGCGCTCAGCCTCTTGGGTGTCAATGGTCAACAGCCGCTTATCTAAAAACACCACGTTTTGAAATGGCGGAGGCAATTTGAAATACAGCCCCGGCTCTCTGATGACCTTGCGAACCTCACCCAAGGCGAACACCAGCGCGAAATCGCGCTCGCGAACGATAAAAACTGACGTCGATAGAATCCCGACCACCACAGCCAAGACAACGAGCAGCGCAGCAATTTTGTTACTCATGTTGATCCCCTAGCGCGATGCGTCACGGTCACGCGAAATAGAACCGAATGTTTCGCGCAGGTTGGGACGTTGGTTGTTGTTGGCATTGCTCGAGGTCGGTGACGTGGTGAGGGAACTGCCAGTCGGTGCCGGCGAGTTCACGCCCGAGGTACCCATGAACGTCGAGGGCTCACGTGCCGATTGCTGCATGATTCGGTCTAGCGGCAAATAGAGCATGCTGTTACTTGACTCAGTATCAATAAAGACTTTGCTTGAGCGAGCAAACATGTCCTGCATGGTTTCCAGATACATACGCTCACGCTGCACACCTGGTGCACGTTGATACTGCGTCAGGATACTGAGAAATCGCGATGTATTACCTTGGGCATCACCAATGACCTTGGCGCGGTAACCTTCTGACTGCTC
Source organism: Lautropia mirabilis (assembly GCA_945876565.1). GTDB lineage: Bacteria > Pseudomonadota > Gammaproteobacteria > Burkholderiales > Burkholderiaceae_B > Algicoccus. Next base: position 14,540 of record CAMCOS010000006.1, read on the forward strand.
CATCATGCGCGAAGCCTGACCTCGCGCCAATGGGACGACCTGGTTGCGGTAGGCTTCACCTTCGTTAATCTGGCGCTCCCGGTCTTGCCCTGCCTTGACCGCATCGTCAAACGCGGCCTGCACTTGCTCCGGTGGCTGCACGTTCTGGATGGCCACGGCACTGACTAGAATACCGGTCTGATAGCGATCAAGAATCACCTGCATCAGCTTTTGTACCTCAGCGGCCACTTGCGTACGACCCTCATAAAGCACAAAATCCATCAGGCTGCGACCAACCACTTCGCGCATGGAACTCTGCGCCACTTGGTGCACAGCCTCATCCGGGTCACGCGTCTTAAATAGATAGTCTGGCGCACCATCGGGCTGAACACGGTACTGCACCACGAACTGCACGTCGACAATGTTTTCATCCGAAGTCAGCATCAGCGCCTCTGGCGGCACTTTATTGCGCGCATTGCCTCGGAAGCCAACTTCATAAGTACGCAGCTGAGAAATATCAACGATTTCGGTCTGCTGAATCGGGTATGGAAGTCGCCACTGGAAGCCAGGCGTGGCCGTGCTCTTGTATGCGCCAAACTGGGTGATCACACCCACCTGGCCTTCCTGCACGATAAAAAAGCCGCTGGCAAGCCACAGGGATACCGCCACAGCACCGATGACGCCAAACCCAATGCGTGCCTGCCTAGGTGTGGGGCCGCCTGGGCCGCCTGGGCCACCTGAGCCGCCGGGCCCCGAAGACCCACCCTCGGGCGGTTGCGGTGGCCAGGGACGGCGTGGGCCGCCACGTTTGCCAAACAGGCCACCTAGCTTGCGATTAAAGTCGCGCCAAACTTGATCAAGGTCTGGAGGACCATCTTGGTTATTGGGTCGGCGTGGTGGTTCCTGGCGTTTCTGGTCATCAGAATCGCCGCGTCCCCAGCCGGGATCATTCAAATTGAAGAGTTTGGTCATTCGTCGCATCGGTTCCTGCACAATTGGCGAATTCGGCAATGGCTTGGCGCACCAGGTTCAAGCCCTCGCGGCGCTGTGCACTGATATAAACTTTGTGAATGGTACCATGGCTGTCGCGCTCAATTCTCGCAGGCATTCCAAGGTTATCTATCTTGTTGTAAACAAGGATCTGAGGAATATCGACCGCACCAATATCGGTCAACACTTCTTGCACCTGATGAATCTGATCGTCTCGCTGCTCACTCGAGGCGTCTACCACGTGTAGCAGTAAATCTGCATGAATGGCTTCTTCGAGTGTTGCCCGAAACGCTGCGATCAAGGTGTGGGGCAGATCCCGAATGAATCCGACCGTATCGGATAACGTAATCGAACCAGCACCCTCGATCCAGATGCGCCGCGTGGTTGTATCTAGCGTGGCAAACAGCTGATCAGCCGCATAAGCGTCCGCACGGGTCAAGGCATTAAAGAGCGTCGATTTGCCCGCGTTGGTGTATCCCACCAACGAGACCGACAACGATGCACCCCTGGCACGAGCGCGTCGCTGGGTTACCCTTTGGCGCTGCACTTTGTCGAGCCGCTCGCGCAAAACGCGAACTTTGGCGCCAATCATGCGCCTATCCATTTCTAATTGCGATTCACCCGGGCCACGCATACCGATACCACCGCGCTGGCGTTCAAGGTGAGACCAAAGACGGGTCAGACGAGTCGCCAAGTGCTGCAATTGAGCAAGCTCAACTTGCAATTTTCCCTCGTGACTTTTAGCGCGCAGCGCAAATATATCGAGAATCAGCGCAACCCGGTCAACCACCCTGCGATTGAGCTTGCGCTCGAGGTTTCTTTGCTGCGCAGGCGACAGGGGCTGGTCAAACAGCACAATGTCCGCACCGCTAGACTCGCATAGGTCAAATACTTCTTCCACCTTGCCAGAGCCGATGTAGGTTGCCGCGTCCGGACGATCACGCTTGGCGGTGACCTGGGCCACGATATCCGCCCCTGCCCCACGCGCCAACATATCGAACTCATGCCGGTGCGGCTCATAATCGGGCAAACCAAGATCCACCCCAATGATCAATGCTTTCATTGAGCCCGCCTCAACATCCTGGGATCGAAAAAATTACTCAGCGGCGTCCTCAGCTGGCAATGAGACCGGCTTGGCAGGCACCACCGTGGAGATAGCGTGTTTGTAGACCATCTGGGTGACCGTGTTTCTTAACAAGACAACATATTGATCGAAAGACTCAACGTGACCCTGAAGCTTGATGCCATTGACCAAGTAAATCGAGACCGGAATATGCTCCTTTCTCAAGGCATTCAAAAACGGGTCTTGCAGAGTCTGGCCCTTGTTGCTCATTGATTAACTCCAAAATTTTTAGTCGTTCTTTTTAGTCGTTCTTTTTAGTCGTTCTTAATTGGGCGGCTATCTATGGAATACCACCAACAACATCCAACACTCGAATGCCGACACTCTACAGACTTTTGACTGGGTTTGCCAGCTAAGCCCTAGGGCCGCACACAAGCTTTCAGCGCTTGGATAAGACTCTCGCATTGCCCCGAAGTTCCCACGGTGATTCGCAAGAACTGATCTATCCGAGGACGTTTGAAATGACGCACCAAAATGGCGCGTTCGCGCAGCCAGTGCGCAAGTGCTGCACCCTCGTGGTCGGGGTGGCGAGCGAACACAAAATTAGCTGACGATGGCAACACCTCAAACCCCAACGCCTTTAGCTGCGAGGTCAGCCACTGGCGCGTTTCGATCACTGTCTGGCACGCGGCTGCAAAGTAAGCATCGTCTTCAATGGCAGCCGTCGCACCAATTTGAGCGAGCTGATCGAGCGGATAGGAATTGGTGCTGTTCTTGACGATCTCCAGCCCCTGGATCAGCTGAGCTGACCCCATGGCGTAACCCACTCGCAGCCCCGCCAAGGAGCGTGACTTTGATAATGTGTGAGACACCAGCAAATTGGGATAGCGATCAATAAGCGACACCGCACTTTGCCCCCCAAAATCCACATAGGCCTCGTCAATTAAAACAACGGCAGCGGGGTTGGCCGCGACAATCCGTTCGATATCATCAAGACCTAAGGCAATCCCCGTGGGCGCATTCGGATTGGCAATGATGATGCCGCCGGCTTTGGGGTGGCCCTGACCAAGATAGTCATTAGCCTGAATACGGAAATTTTTGTCGACCGGCACGATGTGGGTCTGGATGCCATGCAGCTGCGCATAGACCGGATAAAAGCCGTAGGTCAGATCAGAAAACAACAATGGCCGTTCTTGCTTGAAAAATGCAAAAAACGCCAAATTCAAGACATCATCCGAGCCGTTGCCCACAAACACCTGTTCCCGTCTGAGACCATAGCGCTTGGCGATCGCATCCTTAAGCTCAGAGGCCTCTGGATCTGGGTACAGACGCAGCCGATCGGTGGTTGCGGCTTTGATTGCCTCAAGCACCCGCGGCGATGGACCTAACGGATGCTCGTTCGTGTTTAGCTTGATGAGATTATCAATTTGCGGCTGTTCGCCTGGCACGTAGGGGCTGAGCGAGCGAACAGACGGACTCCAGAATTGGCTCATGATGGCTTAATCATCAACATAAGGGTTGTGGGATGACTTGAACTCAATGCGCAAGGGCGTGCCGGCGAGTTCAAACGCATCCCTGAATTTCGATTCAAGATAACGACGATAAGGATTGGCAATGGCGTCAAGCGCATTGCCGTGCACAATAATAAGTGGCGGGTTTTGACCGCCCTGGTGGGCATACCGCATCTTGGGCCGAAAGATTCCTTTGCGCGGTGGTGGTTGTTGCTCAACCGCGCTTTGCAGCACCCGGGTCAGCTTGGGCGTCGACAGCTTGGCAAAGGCCGCGGCGTGCGCAGCCACCACTGAACGCATGACAATGTTCACGCCCTGACCGCGCAAGGCCGAAATGTGATGAACCTTGGCAAAACTCAAGAACTTCAGTTTGCGCTCGAACTCGCGCTTAATACGTTCGCGGCGCTCGCCATCGACGTTGTCCCACTTATTGATGGCGACCACCAGCGCGCGCCCTGACTCGAGCACAAACCCAGCAATGTGCGCATCCTGATCTGAGATCTCCTGCTGAGCGTCAAGCATCAGCAAGACCACATTGCACGCTTCAATGGCCTGCAAGGTCTTGATCACCGAAAACTTCTCCACAGCCTCAAACACCTTGCCTCGGCGACGCAATCCCGCCGTGTCAATCAATGTGTATTGCCGACCGTCGCGCTCAAACTCCACTTCAATGGCATCTCGCGTGGTTCCCGGCAGGTCAAACGCAATGACCCGGTTCTCACCCACGAGGGTGTTGATCAAAGTCGACTTACCAACATTAGGCCGCCCCACGATGGCCAGTTTGATGCGGTGTTTTTCACCGTCAACGAGTTCAGGGGGCTGATCCTCATCGGGTTCAGTTTCATCGGATGGAGGTTCAGCAAACGGCGCCAATGCTTGCTCGATCAAGGACACCACACCGTCGCCATGTGATGCCGAAATCGCATGCGGTTGGCCAAGCCCAAGCTCATGAAACTCAGCCACGGCTGCCGTGTGGCTCATGCCCTCAGCCTTGTTCACACACACAAGCACCTGTTGCCCGGATTTACGCAATAACGCCGCGATATCCTGATCATGGGCGTTGATACCTGCCCGCGCATCCACCAGAAAAATCACGACATCGGACTCAGCAATAGCCTGCTCGGTCTGTTTGGCCATGTGATGCAAGATGCCAGTCTTGGCCACCGGCTCAAAACCGCCCGTGTCCACCACAATAAACGGGATATCACCAACCCGACCCTCGCCATAATGCCGATCACGGGTCAAGCCCGCAAAGTCAGCCACCAAGGCCGCTCGCGAACGGGTCAAACGGTTAAATAAGGTGGATTTGCCCACATTGGGCCGTCCCACCAGCGTTACGACAGGTTTAAGCGCCACGATTTCAATTCAACCGAATAAAGACAACCGAGCTGTCACCCGCCTGAACCAAAGCGCCACCATCCATGCTTTGAACGGGTGCTGACATCGCCTCACCGCCCACATTGATGCGTCCAGCCAATTGGCCCGTGTCGCTAGACAAGGCGTGCACATAACCCTCAAGATCACCCATCACAACCCAGGACCCAACCACACCGGGCTCAGTCAAGCGCCGATTGCGCAAAGCATCCTGAACCCAGACCGTGTCACCATCTTCAAGCCTGTAGGCATGCACCCGATCACGATTGTCTGGCACGTAAACACGCACCGTGTCGGCATTCATGCCCACGATGCTAGAAAGACTATTCGCCCAAACGGTGCGACCGCCTTCTTTGGCATTAAAGCAAGTCACTCGCCCCTGATAGGCTGCCGCGCACAAAAGGTCGCCGCGCACCACGGGAATCCCAACCACATCATTGACGCGCTCCAGATCACTCGCCCCGGTCGGCACTGCCACGATGCCTTCCCAGACCACAGCGCCGCTACCTGGCTCAACGGCCAGCACCCGCCCACCCGGCATGCCAGACAGCACCAGCCCCTGGATTTTGCTCATTCGCGCCGGCGCTCGTAAAGCCAATGCCGGGCCTGGACGCTGCACGTTCCAAATGCGCTCCCCGTTAGTGGCATTAAAAGCCTGCACACGGTAATCCCCGGCACGAACCACCACCACACCGTCACCGACCCAAGGCACCACGCTCACTGCACTGGACGCCTGGGCGCGCCATTTGACATCCCCATTGGCGTCCAGCGCAATGACTTCACCAGTCGGTGTGACCACCGCCACGGTCTGACCATCGGAGCCAACGCCGGCTGCCAGACTTTTTGCCACTTGTTTGTTCCAGACTGTGGCACCCCCGGTAGCATCAATACGCACGACATTGCCATCGCGCGAGGCAGCAAACACCGAATCCCCCACAATGGCAGGCGCAAAGCCGTACGAGGTGCCGCTGCCCACTGGAACGCGCCAAGCGATACTGACATTAACTGAAGGCGTGTATTGGGGCAGCTCAACGGGGTCGTTGCGTGTATCCGAACCAGCACATCCAACCAGCGTCACACTCACGACACTTGCCAACCACATCAGCCAGCGGCGCGACACCTGCGGGAATTTCTGTTTCGCCAACATATCACAACCCCTCACGAGCCCATGGTGTCGATTTTGAGCTGCACCACATTGGTCAGCGCGTCGGTCGGGCCAAGCAGCTCAATGGCTTGTTGCCACGCAGCCACCGCTTGATCGCGCTTGCCCTGGGCAGACAACACATCACCTCGGCGATCCGCATAAAGCGCCGCGAAGGATTCGGGTGGGGTATCTAGCACCAGCAAGGCCTGATCGTAGTTACCCTGGTCCAGCAAAATGCCGGCCAACCGTAGCTTGGCAACAGGCGCCAAGGCAATGTGGTTGCTTGCGGCAAGCCACGTCAGTGGCTGCTTGGCTGCATCAAGCTCGTTGCGAGCGCTGAGCGCATCAGCGGCCACGAGCGCCGCACGGGCGGCATAATCAGTCTTGGGAAACTCGGTCTTCAGCGTCTGGAGTGCAGCCTCGATACGTGGCACGCTATCGGGCCCCTCTTGAGCGGCAGCCCGCTCAAGAGCGTCGTAATAACCCCGGGCTTGTTGTGACTGATTGTTGTCGTACCAGTTCAGACCCTGCCAACCAAGAACAATCACCAGCGCCAACGACAGCAACCCCAAGGTGATGGTGCCGTACTTGTCCCACCAGGCTTTAATCTGAGCTAACTGTTCCTGTTCTTCTAAATCGTAAGCCATGGAGTCAAACCTCTTTAACTGAGTCTGTGATTAATGTTGCTCGAAGGTGCGACGCCAAATCGGCAAATCCGATGCGCAGTTGTTGCGTATGACCAACCTCAGTCCTTAACCACTTGACCGAGGCTTGCTGGCTGGCCAGTTCATCTTCGCCTAGGATAACCGCAATCTGTGCACCACTGGCATCAGCGCGCTTGAACTGGGACTTGAAACTCCCCGCATCACCGGCGCTGGCGTGAACAATCGCCGACAATCCCTCCTTACGCAACTGTTCAGCTAGCTTGGCGCATTGACGCTGAGCCGCTTCACCCTGATGAATCAAGTAAACATCGCATTCGGGTACAACTGCTTGTGGCTGACACTGACTCCACAGATCGATCAGGCGCTCCATGCCAATGGCGAACCCCACCGCCGGTGCTGGCTTACCACCAAGCAAGGCAATCAAATCATCGTATCGTCCACCACCACAAACGGTTGCTTGGGCACCGAGTTTGTCAGTCACCCACTCAAACACCGTTAAGTTGTAATAGTCTAGACCTCGCACCATGCGTGGATTGATGCGATAGGCAATGCCCGCATCGTCTAGTCGCTCGCATACGCCAGCGAAATGCGCCCTGGATTGGTCGCCTAGAAAGTCAAATAGCTTGGGTGCCTCATTGGCCATCTCCTGCATGGCCGGGTTCTTGGTGTCAAGCACGCGCAGTGGGTTGCTATACATGCGGCGCAAGCCATCCTCATCAAGTACGGCGCGGTTCGCTTCCAAGTGTTTGATCAAGGCTTCCCGGTGCGCTTGGCGCTCAGGCAACTGGCCTAGCGAATTCAGCTCTAACTCGATGCCATCAATACCAAGTAACTTCCAAAGACGCGCGATCATCACAATGAGTTCGGCATCCACATCCGGCCCAGAAAATCCAAGCGCCTCTACATCAAGCTGATGAAACTGGCGATAGCGGCCACGTTGCGGGCGCTCATGTCTGAACACCGGGCCCATGCTGAAGATTCGGCGCGGGCGATCGTAGAGCAGATTATGCTCGATGGTGGCTCGCACGAGACCCGCGGTGAACTCCGGCCGCATGGTGAGCGACTCGCCATTCAGACTGTCGACAAAGGTGTACATCTCTTTCTCGACAATGTCGGTCACCTCACCAATGCCGCGCGTAAAGAGCCTGGTGTGCTCAAGCACCGGCGAGCGCATGTTGAGATACCCGTATTGCTTGAGCCATTGGCGCAACACCTGCTCAATCGCCTCCCAAGCGCCAGAGGCGCCGGGCAAAACATCGTTCATCCCGCGAATCGCAGCGACTTTTTTGAATTCAATTGTCATCGTTAAAAAACCTGCTCAGGATGCATCAGACCTATGGACATCAGTTGCGCCCTGCCGGCGCCCATAGCGTTTCTCAATGTAGCTTTGGACGATCACCTCAAACTCCTCGGCAATGCGGTCCCCCTTCAGCGTCACCGTCCTCACACCATCGACATAGACAGGTGCGGCCGGCACCTCACCGGTGCCAGGCAAACTAATACCGATATCAGCATGACGACTCTCGCCTGGGCCATTGACCACGCACCCCATCACCGCCACATTCATCGACTCCACGCCAGGATACTGTGTGCGCCATATGGGCATTTGCTCACGCAGGTAACGCTGAATGTTGTCAGCAAGCTCCTGAAACACCGTGCTGGTGGTGCGTCCACATCCCGGACAAGCAATCACCATTGGGGTAAAAGCACGCAAGCCCATGGTCTGCAGAATTTCTTGTGCCACCACCACTTCACGACAACGATCCCCACCAGGCTCAGGCGTAAGCGATATCCGAATGGTGTCGCCGATTCCTTCTTGCAATAAAACCGCCAAGGCAGCTGTCGAGGCCACAATGCCTTTGGAGCCCATGCCAGCCTCGGTCAAGCCTAAATGCAACGGGTAGTCACAACGTGCCGATAGATCGCGGTATACCGCGATCAGGTCTTGAACATGACTCACTTTACAAGACAAGACAATGGCATCGCCTGGCAAGCCAAGCTCTTGGGCTCGCTCGGCGTTACTGATTGCTGAAACCACCAAAGCCTCGCGCATGACTGACTGCGCGTTATGCGCAACCGCACGCTGACTGTTCTCATCCATCATACGAGCCAGCAGTTCCTGATCCAGACTGCCCCAGTTCACACCAATTCGCACGGGCTTGTTATGGCGGCAGGCGACCTCGATCATCTGCGCAAAATTGTCGTCGCGCCGCTTGCCACCACCCATATTGCCTGGATTAATACGGTACTTTGACAGGGCTTGCGCACAATCGGGGTATTGGGTGAGCAGCTTATGGCCATTAAAGTGGAAATCGCCGCACAGCGGCACAGAGATGCCCATGCGATCGAGCTGCTCGCGAATCGCCGGCACGGCCTGCGCCGCTTCGGGCGTGTTGACCGTGATGCGTACGATTTCCGAGCCAGCCAAAGCCAACTCTTTGACCTGTATGGCGGTCGCAATCGCATCAGCCGTATCGGTATTCGTCATGGACTGCACCACCACCGGCGCATCCCCACCAACCCTAACCACCTGATCACCCCAAACCACTCGGGCTTGTCTGGTCAATCGTCGGGGCATCGGGCCTACATAGGCGCTAGACTGATTTGCGGCATTAGCTGACATCAGATGAGCCTTTTAACCACTTGGGCATCACGCTATCTGGCACGATCCCTTGCCAGACGGCTATACCAATAATGATGGCGATCACCACAACAATCAGCACGACCCAGGCTGCTGAGCCGGACGAGGACACCTCTTGCATCGATGCGCCGATGGCCCTTGTCGAAGTGTGATTGGCAATTCCACCGTGACTGTCGGGCAGGTGCTGTCTCAACACAGGCTCCACCGCATCAAAATCCACGCCGAGCAAGCGGGCGTAGTTTTTTGCGAGTGTTTTCAGGCCAATGCCTTGTGGCAACTCGTTCCAACGCTCGGATTCAAGCGCGTCAATTACGCGGGGAGGGTATTTGAGCCTGACCGACACATCATCTAGCGACATTCCGCGCCCTACACGAATCGTGCGCAACGCAGCTAGCGCGGTGACGGGCTCGGTGGGCTCAGGTGGAGACTCGAACTTTAACGGCACTGTACTAAGATCATCTAGGCTCATGAGCGAACCTCCGTGACTGCAATTTGCTTTAGTTGGTGTGCAGACGCTTGGGCCGCGCGACGCTCTGTCAACTTGGTCCGATCTTTGATGTCACCGGCCAACTGACCACAGGCCGCATCAATATCATCCCCGCGGGTTTTACGAATGGTAGTCACCACACCAGCCTCTTGCAACACCCGGGCAAACGCGTGCACCCGGTTTGACGAAGAACGCTGTAAGCCCGAATCGGGAAACGGATTAAAAGGAATCAGGTTGATCTTGCAGGGGACTTGGCGGGCAATATCAATGAGCTCACGCGCTTGCTGTAAATCATCGTTGACTTCTTGCAGCATGACATATTCAAACGTAATGAAATCTCGCGGCGCCACTCTCAGGTAGCGCTCGCACGCGGCAAGCAACTCGCGGATCGGATATTTTTTGTTTAGTGGCACCAAATGATCACGCAAAGCATCATTGGGTGCATGCAGTGACACCGCTAACGCAACCGGGCAGTCATTGGCAAGCCGATCCATGATCGGTACCACGCCAGAGGTCGAGACGGTGACGCGCCGACGTGAGAGCCCGTAAGCATTGTCATCGAGCATCAAGCGCAAAGCACCAAGAACTGCTTCATAGTTAAGCAAGGGCTCACCCATGCCCATGAAAACCACGTTGCTAATGACTCGATCATTGACTGGTGGCTGCTCGCCCAATCGGGTCACTGCTGCCGTTGCCAGCAAATCATGTCGGGCCCACCAAAGTTGCCCAACGATTTCAGCGACGCTCAAATTGCGGCTAAATCCTTGATGACCAGTCGAACAAAAGGGGCAGGCTACCGTGCAGCCAGCCTGGCTAGAAATGCACAAGGTGCCGCGATCATCCTCAGGGATAAACACGGTTTCAATGGCGTTATGGTTGCCAACGTCAAACAACCACTTGTGGGTGTGGTCGACAGCCACATGGCGCTTGAGCACTGCTGGCGCAGCTATCGAGCATTGACTGGCGAGGCGATCACGAAAGGCACCGGCTAGGTCCGTCATCTGGCTGAAATCATCTTGACCCCGCTGGTGAATCCAGCGCATCAGTTGCTTGGCACGAAACGGCTTATCACCCCAGGAGCCGATCATCTCGACTAGGGCAGTCTGATCCAACCCGATCAGGTTGGTGGGTGACTGTGAGACCGAATCCATGGGTGACTTTATCAGCCAAGCAAGTCATCGATCGCTGCACCATTGGCCACGATCGATGACCAGGTAAGCCTAGCGGCTGTGAATATTCATTTCTGGGAAGAAAAACGCGATTTCATTGGCAGCCGTCTCAGGCGCATCAGAACCGTGCACGGCATTGGCGTCAATGCTGTCGGCAAAGTCAGCACGAATCGTGCCCTTTTCTGCCTTCTTGGGGTCGGTAGCACCCATCAAGTCGCGGTTCTTTTGAATCGCATGCTCGCCTTCAAGCACTTGAACCATGACCGGTCCTGAAACCATGAAGTCGACCAAGTCCTTGAAAAAGGGACGCTCCTTGTGCACTGCGTAAAAGCGGCCAGCCTCCTCGGGCGAGAGCTGCATCATGCGGGCGGCAATGACTTTTAGACCAGCCTGCTCAAAGCGGACCAGAATTTGGCCAATCACATTTTTAGCCACGGCATCGGGCTTGATAATCGACAAAGTACGTTGTACAGACATGAATGCTCCAGTAATTCTCAATAAAAACAATGACTTTGGGAAATTCGAGACAGCTGTGCATTCTAGCATGCCGCAGTTACCAGCATGCCTTTAGAATGATGGGTTTAGCGCCCATCATCCTGACCCGGGCGCCTGGCAAACCACACACCGTATTGGCTTGAATCACCCATGACTGACAAACCCACCTCTGCCGCAGACAGCTTGAGCAAAAGTTTTGAGCCTGCCGACATCGAACGACGCTGGTATCCCAAGTGGGAGAGTGCCGGGTATTTTCAAGCGGGCCAGCACGTGGCCAATGCCGACCCAAGCCTGCCGCCCTATGTCATTCAGTTCCCGCCACCGAATGTGACTGGGACACTGCACATGGGGCACGCTTTTAACCAGACCATCATGGACGGGCTGATTCGCTACCACCGCATGCGTGGCCAAGATACCGTATTCGTGCCGGGCACTGATCATGCAGGCATTGCCACCCAAATCGTCGTTGAACGTCAGCTTGATGCGCAGAACATCAGTCGTCACGACCTCGGACGTGAGAAGTTCACGGACAAAGTTTGGCAGTGGAAACAAGAGTCTGGCGGCACGATCACCGGCCAAGTCCGTCGTATTGGCGCCTCTGCTGACTGGCCACGTGAATACTTCACGATGGATGAACGCATGTCCGAGGGCGTGGTGGAGACGTTTGTGCGCCTTTTTGAGCAAGGGCTTATCTATCGGGGCAAGCGCTTGGTCAACTGGGATCCCAAACTACTGACAGCCGTATCGGACCTTGAAGTTCAATCGGTTCAGACCGAAGGGTCGCTTTGGCATATCTGTTATCCATTTGTTGATGGACCGCAGACGATCGAAGAAGACGGTCAGACCGTGACGCTCAGCGGGATGACCATTGCCACCACCCGGCCTGAAACCATGCTGGCGGACGGCGCACTGTGCGTGCATCCAGATGACAAACGCTATCAGCACCTGATCGGCAAAATGGTGGACCTACCCTTGTGTGATCGACAGATTCCGATAATTTCGGATGACTTCGTGGACATGGCATTCGGCACCGGGGTCGTCAAAATAACCGGCGCGCACGACTTTAACGATTACGCATGTGCCATGCGGCACAACCTGCCATTGATCGTGATTTTCACGCTCGAGGCCAAGGTCAATGACAATGGCCCCGTTCAGTTTCGCGGCATGGACCGCTTTGATGCACGCGAAGCGGTCGTCCAAGCGCTAGAAGATCAAGGCTTTCTGGTCAAGGTTGAGCCGCACACGATGATGCAACCCCGAGGCGATCGCACCGGGGTGGTGCTTGAACCCATGCTCACTGACCAGTGGTTTGTGGCCATGAGCAAGCCCGCCCCCGAAGGGACACTGCAGCCAGGTAAGTCGATTACTGAGGTGGCACTCGAGGTGGTTCGCAATGGGCAGGTTCAGTTCTACCCTGCGAACTGGACCACCACGTATAACCAGTGGCTTGAGAACATTCAGGATTGGTGCATCTCGCGCCAACTTTGGTGGGGTCACCAGATTCCGGCTTGGTACGGTGAGAACGGCGAAATCTTTGTCGCCAGAAACGAAGCCGATGCGCATGCCAAAGCTCAAGCCGCTGGTTACAAAGGAACGCTAACCCGCGACCCCGATGTGCTTGATACCTGGTTCTCGTCCGCCTTGGTGCCATTTACCACCATGGGCTGGCCCGACAAGGCCCCGGACCTAGACAAATACCTGCCCTCCAGCGTGCTCGTCACAGGTTTTGACATCATCTTTTTCTGGGTCGCGCGCATGGTGATGATGACCACCCATTTGATTGGCAAGGTGCCGTTTAAGCATGTTTATGTGCATGGGCTGATCCGGGATGCCGAAGGCCAAAAAATGAGCAAGTCCAAGGGCAACACGCTCGACCCGGTTGACTTGATTGATGGCATTGACCTTCAAAGCCTGGTGGCCAAACGGACCTACGGCTTGATGAACCCCAAGCAAGCAAGCAGCATCGAGAAAGTCACCCGCAAACATTTCCCGGATGGCATTCCAGCGTTTGGCACGGATGCCTTGCGCTTTACGATGGCAGCCTACGCCTCACTTGGGCGTAACATCAACTTCGATTTAAAACGCTGCGAGGGTTACCGCAACTTTTGTAACAAGCTCTGGAACGCAGCCCGCTTCGTGCTCATGAACACGGCTGACTACAACCCGGCCACGGCGGCTAGCCAAGCTGCCAAGCACGATGGCTTGCCTGAGCGCTGGATTCTGACGCGCTTGCAACAAGTCAAGCTAGATGTTGCCAAAGGGTTTGAGGACTATCGCTTTGACAACATTGCCAACGCGCTTTATCACTTCGTTTGGGACGAATACTGTGACTGGTATCTGGAATTGGCCAAAGTACAGATCCAATCAGGTGATGCCCACACCAAACAAGCTTGCCAAGCCACGCTGATTGAGGTGCTGGAAGAAGTGTTACGGCTGCTTCACCCGATCACCCCATTCATCACCGAAGAGCTCTGGCAAAAGGTCTCGCTCGTGGCCGGCACGCGACTTGAATCCGAGGAGACCAGCATCAGCATTCAGCCCTATCCAAAGGCTGAGCCAACACTGATTGATGCCGATGCCGAGGAATTGTTCACCAGCCTCAAAGAGCGCATCGAGGCAGTGCGCGCACTGAGAAGCGAGATGCAGCTCTCACCTGCTGAGCGGGTGCCGCTCATTGCACAAGGCCCTCAAGACAGCTTGAAAGCGCAAGCGCCCTACCTGGCGTTTCTGGCCAAGCTCGCCAGCGTCGAGGTCGTCGATACCTTGCCGCCAGACAGTGGCGCGCCAATTCAGGTCGTGGGTGACAGCCGACTGATGCTTAAGGTAGAAATTAATGTCGAGGCCGAAAAAGCCCGCTTGGACAAAGAAATCACCCGGCTTGAACTCGAGATTTCCAAAGCAAATGGCAAGCTGGCCAACGAGTCGTTTGTGCAAAAGGCCCCACCACAGGTCGTGGCCCAAGAAAAAGAACGGGTGGCCAACTTTTGCGATACCTTGCAAAAGGTTCAAGCACAGCGCGCTCGTCTCGGTTAAGTGCCGGGTTAGTTTGAAGCCGTTTGAACGAGAAAGGACTCGTCTTGCTCGCTAAGCCAGCCAGCAAGACGAGCCTTCTCGATGAGATCAGGTCGATATTTTTGCGTCAACGCCAAAGATTGCTGACGCCGCCACCGTGTGATGTTGTCGTGGTGCCCGGACTTCAGCACATCAGGGATACCCTGACCTTGCCATATTTCGGGGCGAGTGTAGTGTGGACTATCCAAGAGGCCTGAAAGGCTAGGCTGAAACGAATCCTGCGCGTGAGAGTCTTCTTGCATGGCACCGGGCAACAAGCGCACGGCCGCATCAATCATGGGCACAAGCGCTGGCTCTCCACCAGACACCACAAAATCGCCGACCGACCAACACTCATCGACATGCATGTCGATAAAGCGCTGATCAATACCCTCGTAGCGCCCGCAAATGACGACGGCGCCAGGGGATTCAGATAAGGTCTGCGCCCGTGCTTGGTCAAACCGCTTACCCGAGGGCGCCAGTAGCACCACTGGCACCGGATTCGAGCGCTTGGCCTTGGCCGCCGCTAGCGCATCAGCCAAAGGCTGAGCCAACATCACCATGCCAGGCCCACCACCATACGGGCGGTCATCAACCGTGCGATGTACATCGTGCACATGGTCGCGAATATTCCAAGCTTTGAGTTGCCAAAGGCCTTTGGCGTGTGCTCGACCGGTAATCCCTGAGGCGCACAAGGGCTCAAAATAATCCGGAAACAGCGTCAAAATGTCGATGTGCATGCGGTTAAATGCGGTTGTTTTTAGAATATTGGCGACATCGCTCTTGGCAACCGATGAACGGGTGAAGCACTACTCTGTTTAAAATTTCGTTGCCGGCATCATGGAAAGCCTCAAAGAGCCCATCTAGCCATCGTTATCTGAACTCTCGGGTTTGCCGCCACCGGATAACATCGCCCAAGCGCCAACGACCAGCGCTGCCACACCAACCCAGCGCACGGCCTTAAATCGGCGATTCGAAAGCAGCGCAGTCAACACATAAGGGTATCGACTCACCAGGCGAAAGCCGCTCGATACCAGCCCTTGGCTTTTGCCAGGCAACCAGCGCATGAGCGCCAGGCTGGGATCCAAGCTATCGGCCAAACCACCAGCCCGTCTGGCGATGGCGTCTCGTTCAATCGCCGCGCGCGCGCGCAACATTTCAATGCGAACAGCGCGCTCGAACGCCATGTTGCCTCTAATAGTCATGACAGATCATCCCGCTTGGAAACAGCTGCGTTTGTCTCGTGGTCACTGTTTGACAGTCGCGCCAAACAACGAACATCGCGCTGCAGCTCCTCAATGGTCGCTGCGAATGGATTGAGCCCACCAGCGCGCACACGTTCACGCACCCGCCACATCAAGACAGCGCCAACGATGGCATAAGTCAAAGACAAGCCCAAAACCACCCAATCGCGATAGGGCGTATCCCAAGCGAGCACGACGAGTAACAACGTAAATAGCCCGAGTGCGAACAGCAAGGCAAGTAGTCCAATCACCCACAACGCTAAAAGCTTGGGCAAGTCTTCTCGCGCTTGCTGCCACTCAAGGCCAAACATTTCGACCCTGGTTGCAACGGCCTGCACCACATCAGCAGACAGACCTTTGACGCTGTCGCGAATCGACATTATCGACGTGCGATCAACAAGCCAAGCAACAAGCCGGCCACACCCGCGATGGTCGCAGCCTGCCAAGGACGCTCATGCACATAGTCATCAGTCACGCGCACGGCTTGGCGGCCACGATCGAGAAGCGTATCCTGCACGTCGTGCAACGCCAAACGACTGCGGCGAAGCGTCTCTAGCGCTTGCTCACGCAGGTGATCCGCTTTTTCTCCACTGGCACTTGCAGCTTGGCGCAGCAGATCCTCTGCCTCGTCGAGCGCGTGCTTGATCGGATCAACCAATCGAGCTTCTTCTTCAGCTATTTTGTTGCGTATCACCATGGTGAACTCCTTGTTTAACAACCTCTAACTCAATAGTAGACCTATTTCGTTAAGACAAGACAACCCCACCAAAGGTTCAGTCATCGCCGCGACGTTTTTAGCGAGGGACGGTACCGCTAAAAATCACGCGGCCAATGCGTGGCAATCGTACGTGCATTGATATCAATATCGCCCACATGAGCGGAAACGAATGGAATCAACGAATACACGAGCTTACCTTTGTCATCGACGCAATCGACGAGTTGGCCATCGCTATTGAACATCTGTTGCTTGACCATCAGGATTGGATGGGCTGGATTGTCTTGCACCGAATCAACCACACCCAAATGCGCTGATTCACCTTGCGCGCTGGTGGTGACTGTGCAACCAATCAAATCAACCCAGTAGTACTCGTCAGCACCAAGTTT
Source organism: Lautropia mirabilis (assembly GCA_945876565.1). Lineage (GTDB taxonomy): Bacteria > Pseudomonadota > Gammaproteobacteria > Burkholderiales > Burkholderiaceae_B > Algicoccus. Next base: position 31,457 of record CAMCOS010000006.1, read on the forward strand.
GGGGAACGCACTGCGTGACACCAAAACCGTCTGCCCTTTGAGCGACTCGGCCTGATCACGATCATTCAGACCTTTGACGCAGGCAATCCACGTCGCACCGTGTGGTTTAGCCCAAACGAGGTGAGTGGCCTTGGCTGAATTTGATTTGTGGTCACTTGCCTGAAGCGGCGAGACCGGTGTACGCAACCACCAGGTTTTAGACGCACCGAGCGCTTGAGAGTCAGATGAAAAAGGCTGGACTTTAATCCAGCCTTTTATCCCGTGCGCGCCGATGACGCGACCGAGCTCAATCAAATCGGCTGGCACTGACAGTGAATCCGAAGGGATGGGGCCTGCGTTAGACTTGGCCGCTGCTTTGTCGTCCAAGCTCATCGACCGACCCACCCTTTCTAAAACGAATTAGACAGCGACCTGCTTGCTGTACTCTTTAACCAGTCGAGCCACTGACGGCGAAAGTTGAGCACCAACACCCTGCCAATAAGTCACGCGGTCCATCTGAATACGCAGCTTCTCATCTGCATCGCCAGCAACCGGGTTATAAAAACCAACGCGCTCAATGAATCGACCGTCACGACGGTCGCGCGAATCAGTTGCAACTAGGCTATAAAACGGGCGCTTTTTAGAACCGCCGCGAGCCATACGAATCACCACCATAGGTAATCTCTTCTAAAAATAAGTGACAAAATTTGGGCTAAGCCCTAAATTCTAGCACGGTTCAGGCACGCCGTTGCAAGTAATGATGCACCTTTTGGCCTACATCCTTGTGCGCCAAAAGTGGATTGCCAGTCTGCCGACAAAACGCATCAAAGTCCTGCTTGGCTTTGCGATCGGTCGTAATCACTTCCAAAACCTGACCCGGCTCAAGTGTGGACAAGGCTTTTTTGGCCTTCAGAATGGGCAACGGGCATTCAAGCCCCGTTGCGTCAACCGTCGCTGCCGGATGGTCTATGTCAATCTCAGTCATCGTGATTAAGCCTGCACTTTGCTTTGAACCCAGCCAGGCACCGACTGCAGGGCTTGCGCTAACTTGGCAGGCTCGGTACCACCACCCATGGCCATATCCGGACGGCCACCGCCCTTGCCTCCAACCTGATTCGCCACAAATCCAAGCAAGTCGCCGGCCTTGACCTTGTCCATCAGATCCTTGGTAACGCCTGCCACCAGGCTGACTTTGTCGTCTGCCACGGTCGCCAAGACCACCACGCCCGACTGTAGCTTGTCTTTGAGTTGATCAACCATGGCACGCAAACCCTTGGGGTCAGCGCCAACCACGTCATGGACCAATACCTTGACACCAGCCACGAGCTGCGCCTGGTCCACAAGCGCAGCACCAGCACCGGCACTCATCTTCGCTTTGGTCTGCGCCAACTCGCGCTCGGCCAACTTCAGCTGCTCTTGCAACTGAGCCACTCGGCTTGCCGCCTCAGAAATGGTTGACTTCACCATGGCTGCAATCTGAGCCGCGGTGGCGTTCAGTGATTGCGCCCAATGCAACACGTTGTCACCCGTGATGGCTTCGACACGACGCACACCGGCGGCCACGCCCGACTCGGAAATGATCTTAAAAACACCGATATCACCGGTTCGATCCACGTGGGTGCCACCGCACAACTCTCGTGAGGAGCCGATGTCCAACACACGCACGGTATCGCCGTACTTCTCGCCAAACAAAGCCACCGCACCTGACTTGACCGCATCGTCAAACGCCATAATGCGGGCATCAGTTGGCGCGTTGGCCAGAATCTCTTGGTTAACGATTTCCTCAACTTGCGCAATTTGCTCACTGGTCATCGGTGCATCGTGCGCAAAGTCAAAGCGGGTCTTATCAGTATCGACAAGCGAGCCACGTTGCTGCACATGCCCACCAAGCACCTCACGCAAGGCCTTGTGCATCAGATGAGTGGCGGAATGGTTTCTCACCGTACGGGCACGTCGCACCGTGTCAACCGTCGCTTTGACTGAGGCACCGACCTTAAGTGAACCTCGGGTCAGCTGGCCATGATGGCCAAACACACCCGCCTGAATTTTTTGGGTATCAGCCACCACAAACTCACTGCCATCGGCCATTAGCTGACCCGCGTCCCCCACTTGACCACCGGATTCGGCATAAAAAGGTGTTTCATCCAGCACCACCACAGCCGCCTGGCCGGAAGAAATCTCGTGCACCGGGGTGCCATCAACATAAACCGCCACGACCCGGGCATCCCAGCTCAGCGCGTCGTAACCATGAAATACCGTCTGCCCGCCTTCGTAATGCAAACCATCGGCTGACTTAAACCGGCCAGCCGCACGGGCTTGGTCGCGCTGCTTGGTCATGGCTTGCTCAAAACCAACCATGTCGACCTCAATTGACTTTTCGCGGCAAATATCAGCCGTCAAATCAACCGGAAATCCATACGTGTCGTAGAGCATAAAAAGCGTTTGACCGTCGAGTGTCTGACCCTGCTTGAGCTCAGCGAGCGCGGCGTCCAGAATTCGCATGCCATTCTCAAGCGTCTCGCCAAACCGCTCTTCTTCCTGCATTAACACCCGGGCAACACGCTCTGCGTTGTTGGCTAGCTCCGGGTAGGCCTGACCCATTTCAGCCACCAGGTCCTTGACCAGCCGATAGAAAAACGGCTTGGACTGCCCCAGCTTGTACCCATGACGCAGCGCGCGTCGAATGATTCGGCGCAAAACATATCCACGACCTTCGTTACTCGGAATCACGCCATCGACCACTAAAAACGAGCAAGCACGAATGTGATCCGCAATCACCTTCAGTGAGTTATTTTGCAGATCCTTGCAACCCGTTTCACGGGCAGCTGCTTTGATGAGGTGATCAAACAGATCAATCTCGTAATTTGAGTGCACATGCTGCAAAACAGCCGCAATACGCTCCAGTCCCATGCCAGTGTCCACACATGGCTTGGGCAACGGATGCATGACCCCGTCACTGCCACGATCGAACTGCATGAACACCAGGTTCCAGATCTCGATGTAACGGTCACCATCTTCTTCGGGCGATCCGGGCGGGCCTCCCCACACCTCGGCGCCATGGTCATAAAAAATCTCTGAACACGGGCCACACGGGCCAGTGTCTGCCATCTGCCAGAAGTTGTCCGAGGCGTAGCGTGCGCCCTTGTTGTCACCAATGCGGATGATGCGCTCAATGGGCACACCGATCTCCTTGGCCCAGATGTCATGGGCCTGGTCATCCTCATGGTAGACCGTCACCCACAAACGCTCGGTGGGCAGTTTGTATACGGTGGTCAGTAATTCCCAGGCGTAGCGAATCGCATCACGCTTGAAGTAGTCCCCGAAACTAAAGTTACCCAGCATCTCAAAAAACGTGTGGTGTCGTGCGGTGTAGCCAACGTTCTCAAGGTCATTGTGTTTGCCACCCGCGCGCACGCTGCGCTGTGAGCTTGTTGCCCTCTTATAGCTGCGCGCCTCCTGGCCAGTGAACACGTCTTTAAACTGCACCATGCCAGAGTTTGTAAAAAGCAAGGTTGGATCATTACCCGGCACCAGAGAAGACGAAGGCACAATTGTGTGCCCTTTGCTTTCGAAGTACTTGAGAAACTTCTCACGAATTTCAGAAACTTTCATGAAACAGACCGCCGAGACAAATTTGATGATTTGATTATAGGCGCAGGCAGGCACGTCCATTCATCAAATCCACAGCATCAACACCATCAACGCTAGCGCCAAGTAAAAAGGGGGTAAACCCGGCCGGGCAATTGCATTCCGGCTCGCGCCCAAAAACCGACCACAGCGCCGAGGCCCTAAACAAGGCATAGACCACAGAATTCAAATGAGGCTGCGGCAAACAAGCCCTAACGTGGTCATGCTCTTGGGTAACGTTATCCCAGCGACCTTGGCGACAAACACGCAACTTGCCGTCAGGGCCCACCATTACCAAGCCGTCTGGGTGACAAGTGCCATCGGCTGTGGCTAGACGGCCAAGCTGTGCGCCGGCTGCTAGGGTGACAGGCCGACTTTCATGAAGCCTGACGTAAGGCGGTGGGCGATCCGAGCGCCATGCCAATAGCCCAACCGTGCCCACCGGCAAGTCCAAGCCTTGAGCCAACGGATTGGGCAACTGATAGCTTGCGCCTTTCAGGCGATCAGGCGCCAAGTCCGTCACAGCCAGACCTTGTCCGCCGAGAGACTCAAGCATGGCACTCGGATGCACTGCCTGTGACCCAGGTCGAGGAATCGCTAGGACCAACACGCTAGCCGGACACTTTCCATCATTGCAACTGCCAGTGGTGTCTAACCTAACTAGCTTTACCTCGTAAGGCATCTTCGGTTTAACCGTCAACGCCCCTGAAAGCCAACCGCCTTGCTTTAAACGCCCAAGCCAAGGCTGAACTGGGACTAACACGTCCATCTGCATTGGCCCAAAGACACCCGCATTCGGATAAGTGCTGGCATCTTCATGCTTTAAGGCGTCTGAAACCGCGCCAGCAACCGCCTGCAGCCAATGCGCATAACCTTGAACCGCAGCTTGCTCAGCCTTGTGGGCGAACTCACTGGCTGCCCAGACAGCCGCCATGATCGCCAACGTCGCCACGATCATCCACTCCACGAGCGCCTGTCCTTGCTGACTATGGCGCCCGGCCACCCCCGGCTTGCGCGCGTTCAACCAGCGACTCACTGAAACACAAACACAAAGCGGTTGTTGTCGCCGCGCTGACACTGGGCATCAGCCAGCACGGGCTGGTAGGCCATGGGCGGTGAGCTGAAATCATTTTTCACCACCACCTTGCCCGACTTGCCATCGACTGTCACCTCACTGGCCATGCGCTGCAAAGTGGTCGCTAGCATCGGGCACGCGGCATGGTTGACGTGATCAAGCGTCAGACTAAATGCCGACCCCATGGACTGGTCTGGTGCGGCTGCCGCTGCCACCATGATCTCACCATTGCCTGATACTCCCTGCCCGCCTAGCCCGTGCACTACAACGGCACTTGCCCCCTCACCACGCAATGTCACGGCTGAACTGCCACGCATGCCATTAACCAGCACCCGCCGGTCGACATTGGCATAAGGCGCATCACTGCCACCAATACCAGCGACTTTCATGCGAGCCACAAACCGCTGTAGATCAGAGGCCACTTTGGGCACCTTGTTTTCAATCACATAGTCTTGCAACGCTGGTATACCGACAATCGCCAGAATCACCATCAAAGCAGTCACAATCGAGACCTCAACCAAGGAGAACCCAAGCTGCCGCACGCGCGGCCCGCCATATCGGTTCCCAATCAAGGCGGGTGTCACGTTTGGCTGTGTTGCTCGAGGCAGCACTTTGTTATTCCACATTTCGGGCAAAGTCAGGTTCATACTGTGTTTCCTTAAAAAGTAATCTGCTTAACGTTTCAAGTGTTTCAAGTGTTTTAGGCGTGTCAAATGTATTCAAACTGTTCGTCTCATCAGGCGCTTTTGGCATAGGCTTTTGTGAACTACTCGTACAAACAGCCTCCAAGCCTCGATCACCAGACAGCACGAACCTGCACGAGCGCTGATCAACTCAGGACAAGCTATAAAACAAGGTCAAGCCTTGCCTGAACTCTTCGATCGCACGCAAATGCCAGAAACCCATTGCCATGACACTTGCCAATGCCGCTATCAGCAAAATCCAGCGCAGCAACACGGCCCGGCGAGCCATCTGGCCTTTAAGCAAATCAGCAATGGCACCAGACGCATTGCCTAGACCCTGCGCCAAGCCACGTACACGAACCACGTCAACAAAACGCCACCAAATGTCATCAGCCAGCAGGCCCGTGTTCAAACTCGTGAGAGCATCAGCGCCAGCATCCATCTGACTAACCATGGATGACAGGTGGTGGCTGAGCCAGGGACTCGCATGATGCTGCTGGGTTGTCAGCACGGTTCTAAGCGACACACCGCTTGGTGATAAGGCGTTGAGCAATGTCGCCGAGCCAGTTAAAAACCGCATGGCATTCAGATCTCGATACAAACGCCAAATGCCAAACCGGTCCAGCACAGCGCGGGCAGGTCCAACCAACCAAATTAGCGACCACCACAACGCCGTGCCCGCCAGCACCACGGCCAAAAGCAACACCAACCAATAAACCTGCACGGTATGCACCCAAGCGATTAAGCCCTGCAGTGCAGGACCGTGGTACTCGGGTGGGACATTGGCAAACGCGCTCATGAGTCTAGGCATTGTCCAAAGTGGCATCACAAAAAGGCAGGCAGCCGCCACCAAGGCTGCGAGCAAACCCACCGCAATCGTTTGCCAAAAGTTTCCCACACATTCATTCCAAAGGCGGATCTGACCGGACAGACTTTCCAAGGTCTGAACCAAGGCAGCCTGACCGGCTTGCTCAGCCAACGCAATGGTCTGTAAATCCGACGCAGGCAAGGTGTCGTGCCACGTTAGAACCAGATTGCCGCCAGTGGCGGCATAACGGGTTGCCCACCAAGCTGCCAGCTGCCCACGTGCCGAACCCCTACCATGTCGCCAACTGTCTTGCTCGAAGGTCAAAAGCAAGGTTTGCTCCAACGCGCGGTTGCTAAGCAACTCTGCCAAAAACTCGTAGTATTCAGCCCGCTGGCGCTTAAAGCGCCAGGCCGCCAAACGCACACCAAGCGGTAGCGCCCGAAAAGCTGACCTATGTCGATGCCACCAGCGCATCATGCAGCAGCCTGCTGCAGAGGCGGCGCAAAGCGCACCGCATAATCGCGAGGATCGATGCGACCTTGATGCATGTGCGCAGACGCCACTTGTGCCACGGGTCGATAACCTGGCAAATCAGATGCGCTCGTGCCAGCGTGAAGCTGCCAGCAAGCCACTTGAGCCCAAAGAGATTGCCCAGCTAGCGCGGAATAGAACGCAGGCAAGTTGGCAGGCTCAATCATCTCGGCCACCAAAAGCCTCGAGCGGTAGCCCTTGCCTTGCCAGTCATCGCCACCTTGGCAGTCAGCGCAGCCAGACAAATGCCTAAAACGCCAGTCGTGCCAATCACCCAAGGTTGTGCGAGCCAAGCCATCTAGCCAGGCAATCTTTTGGGCAGGACTTGCCACTGGCATGCCAAGCAAGCCATCATCCCTATCGAGCCACTCGGTTGCTGGCAGTGCACACCGCCTACAAAGCTGTTTAAGCAAGACCTGGTACACCAAAAGCTTCACAAACCCAGGCATGGCCAAAAGGCTCTCAGGAACACCAATTAAGTCTGAGCTCAGGCGCGTCAGAATCTGCAACGCTGAACTTGCGTGCACGGTGGTGTAGACGTTGGTACCAGCTAGCACTAGGTCCACCACCGCCTGTCCGCCAATCCTGTCACGCAGCTCTCCAATCAGAACGTCATGGGCCGCACTGCGCTTGATGGTCTTTAACTTATTGGCTAGCTGAACAGCTACAGCCTGTGCCTCGAATCCAGCTACCGCACATTGCAATGCATTGGCAATCACGTACTCCACCGGGTCTTCTAGCGTGATGATCTTGCGGGTTTGGGGAATCAGAGACATCAAAGCAGCCAAAGAGGTTGATTTCCCTGATCCAACCAATCCGGCGAAGACCACCAAACCGCCGTTGCCCTGCGTGGCGCGTGTCAGCCGCTCATGCTGCATGGGCTCATAGCCAAGCTCATCGAGCGATGGCGGCACCTGCCAGCACGCCCGATTCAGCAACCGCCAGCAAACACTCACACCACCTTGCAATACCAGCGATGCCCACCGCACCCCCACCTTGTTACCAGCGATTGTTCGCTCAAAACGACCCTGCTGCTCACAGGTCAAATCAAATACAGCACCATTGCCGCCTTGAACAGTCATCCAGCTCACGGCCAATAACTCATGCACCATCTGCACTGAGAGCTGCGCGAACTGAACTGGCCTGACACAACAGCCGTTGACCGTGAATGCCACGTCGGCCGATGTTTGTGACTGCCGAATCGTAAGATGAATGTCGCTGGCGTCACATTTCAATGCCCAGGCAATCAAGTCATCGAGCAGTGACACCAGCACATGACTAGGGGTGCTAGCCGTAACGCCTAGTGTTTGCTCGCGACCGCGGACTCCCTTTATCCTTCTGTTTAATTCACCTAAACGGGCTGGCGGCACAATTTGACGCGATGGTGTGGCGATTGGCATTCCAATTTGCGCCAATGCCAGCACTAACGCACGGGTCTGCTCGGCATGCGCATGCTCAGGCAACACCCAGACTTGCGCATGGCCGCTTGGCAAGCGAACTGGGCACATACTGCTAGCGAGTTGCGGCTCATGGATCTGTAGCCGATCAAATAGCGGCTCAATTTCATCAAGAACAATCGCAGCGTCAGCGCCTAGCCTACCAATCGCCTCATGCATCAAGCTCTCACCCACCTTCAAAACGCATGCACCACTGACGGTGCGCTTCATAAGCCTGTCCTAGGCAGACACACCGTCTGCAGTTTTGCGCCTTGCGCAAACGAGACGCACGGTGGCTTGATCAGACGAAGTCGCAATGAACTTTTCTGCAGGTTCAACGGCAGCTGACGCCCTTGTTCAAAGACCACTTCCCGACCATTGACCAAGATCGTCGCCCGCAGCTGTGGCAAAACACCATAAATTGACAACAGTGACGCAGCTGGCTCTGCGCCGGCTGCGTCTTTTTGCTGTTTGGATTGCCACTTGGCCAACACATCAGACTCGGCCTTCATCATGGCCAGCACCGTCATCGGCGCCATCTTTTTTGGTTGGGATGCTGCTTGGGGCAACACCTGCTCTGGCGCTGACATCGCTGGATTACCTAGTAGCATGCCAACCGTCAGAACGCTTTGCCAAATCCGGCTAGTTCGTTTCAAGCCACTCTCCTTGTAAGTTCAACATCAAATACCCGTGTAATTTGTCAATCTGAGCGCCATGCACAACAGCAAGGTCGGCCTGATGCCATCGCAATGGCAAGTTCAATTCATTGATGCGATCGGCCTGTCGCAAAGCAAGACGAATCGACAAGGCTCGGCTTGATAGTCTTAATACCTGTGTGGTGTCGGATTGATCTTCGGACCCCATGACCCAGTCTTGGCTCACTGGCATCACCTGATGTGCGGATTTCTCAGATCCGAGCGCCAGCGTGGCGACCCGAGCACTTAAGCGCTGCAACTGAGTCAACCCAAACGAATGGCCGACTATCAAATGGGGCTCAAAAGGCTTTATGGCCAGCTTGATTCGGCGCGTCAGAAAGGCACGGTCAAGCGACTCTGGTTCAAATACCCATCCGTGTGTTTGGTGACGCTCTAATCCCTCGTTATCGGCATCTGGTGCTCGTCGTTTGTAGCTTGCCTTACAAAATCCGTTGTCTTGCTCGATCCGGCAACTCACCCCTTGCAAGAGCCAACCCTGTGGATCCACCGGCAAGGTATACCAGCCCTGCAATAGCGACTGAAGACTTGTCCGATGATGCACATACGCTCGAGAGCTCATATGCCCGGGGCTGACTTGAGCATGAACGACCGATTGCTCGGCGCCTTGCTCTGACAGGCTTTCGTTGAGTACCAAGCCGATGGCCGCACAGATCAAAACACCAAGCACAAGGGCTAACCACCAGGCATCGCTCGATGGCAATCGCTCAAACCGAGATTGCTTGAATAGACTGGCCTGTAAAAACTCGGGCTGCTCTTGGTCTGCGTCTTCGGTAGCCCATGACCATTGAAGCCGCTGGCACTGAAGCTGAGCGTGACGCTCGTTCAGCGTATCGAGCAAGGCCTCAGCCTGCTCAGTGGTATCGACCCATCGGTCAGTGTCACTGATGACACAACCCTGCGATGAAGCCACCAGCCAGAGGCCCACGCCGCTGACCTGTAAGCAAAGCGCATGCTCGCCGCACGGGTGTGCGGCCGCGAATGCTGCAGCCGCACTCGCGCTTTGACGGCTCAGCTCCAGACCTTGAGCTGTCGATGGCACCCCAATCAAGCGCACGAATTTGCCATGACTGACTGCCCAAACCAGACCTTGTTGGCGCAAATTGCGTTGCAAGACTTTTTGCCCAGACGAACCCAGCGCTGGCAACCACCGCATGCCAAATACCCAGTTGATATTTGACTTTGGATCACGCCACCCCAAAGCACGGTTGTCTGGCTCCAATACAGGCGCTGTTTGCTGCACTATGGCGTTAAGCACCATCTTGCACCTGTACGGTCACAAAAATCAGCGTCATGGTGGTTTGATGGCTAACCTCATCCGCCCCACCGAATACCTTGGGCGCATGCGGCGAACGACGCGTCTGGTTCACCTCGTTGGCTTGCTGCTCAAATCCCGCAATCAATGTTGGTCGCCCTGGGTACAGCACCACCTGCTGAACCGTGCCATTGCCACGCAGATCAAGCTGCTGAATTTGAACAGCACCCTGGCTGCCACCAAATGAAAGCGTCTTTAATGGCATAGCGACCGTGTCATCAAACGACACAGACAACAACACCTGCCCATCATCCTGAACATCCGGCACCAGTGTCAGAAACGCCCCAACCGTCTCTCGCTTCTGGCTCACTGCAATGCCGGGCAATGCATTCTGGTTGTTTTTATCTGACGAATTAGCCGCCACTGACTTTACCTGATCAACGTATGTGAACGTTGATCGCACCGCGTGGGTCACTGGCCGACGATTTAGCGTCATCACGGGCACCGTGGTGTGCCTGATCACATCGGCATAACGCGAAACCGCCTTCAGCAGTAAGCTGCTATTGAATCCAGACACACCCCCAGAGCCGGCCACCTTCATCAGCGTTGGCGCAGGCCCAGCAAATGCCCCGACGATATCCATGCCACCGAGATCGGAAGCCAATGCAAACTGCCAGTCGATCCCCTGCTCATGACGTTGGTCACGCGTGACGGTGACCTGCTCGAACACCAACCTCACCCGACGGCTCAGTTGTCGATTCAGGCGCTCCAGATACTGAGACACACGTTCTAATGCGGGCGGTGTGTCTGTCACCACAATCGAATTCAAACTACCGGGCTGCGCGGCCACCACGGCAGCTCGCGTCAATAACGGTTCAAGCTGCTTCACAACGTCTTGCACCAATGCCTGACTAGGCAATGACAGCTCGGTGTAGGCTGCGCTATCAAACCCTTGGCTGTCTTGGTTGCTAGACTTGCCTAGCCGCATATCCGACTTGGCAGCAACCGACAGCCCCCGCACATCAAACACCTTGGTGCGCGTGCGGTAGAACTCAATCGCCTTGCCATCGAACTGCCAGTAAACCTGATAAATTGCTGCCACATGGTCAAGAATTTTCGGCAGCGGCTGTGCACCGACTGGCATACTCCAGAGCACCTGCGCAGATGGCTGTGTACTGCCACCTGTCACCGATAGACGAGAGACAAAATCCTCGATGGGCAAAAGTGCATCGGGATTCACGCGCACAGGAATTTGGGTTGCCTGTGCGATGCGATTGGCCACCTCAGCCAAAGACTTTGGCTTACTGGCATAGATTAATGTGGTGTTGACATTCGCTCTGAGTGCGACGGGCAAATCAAATTCGCGTGCCAAGGGCATGGGCTTGCCAGAGACCCAGGGCTTGTTCACACGAACATCGGCCCGATCCACATCTGACCCATTCGCCACCTCTTTCGCATACCGTTTTGCGGTCTGTTGCATGCCTTGATGACGCTCACGAGCATAATCACGCGTTTGACGACTTAGATCATCGATGGCGCACGAGCAAAGCAGGCCTGCCAAAACAGCCGCCACAAGTGATTTCATGGCAACGCTGCTCATGGACGATCTCCTTGATCAGCCATCGGGTCGCACGACTGCGCAGCCGGAATCACTCGCAACACATGATTGGCATAAAAACAGGGTTTCACCGCCTGACCTGATATCCGCGCCGACTCAAGTAGTCCGCGAACAGCGAGCTCAAAATCAGCGTTAAAAACTGCTGGGGCCGTGATTGGAAAGTCTACTGGCAGTGACCAATGGGCGTCATCGAAGAACCAATTTGCTTGTTCTGACCAGCGCCGCAATGCTTGGCGAATACTGCCATCAGACAAGCGCACATCGAACCCTGTCGGTTGACTGACTGGCGTATTGACGCATGGTGTGGCCCCCGCTTGCCGATATGCAGCCATGGCTTGCAATTGACCGCCCTGAAAACGCAGTCGTTGCCAAGAACCCTCGATAACCGTGTACTGCCCATGTGGGTGCTGATCAACCACTTGCCAGCCATCAAGATGCTCAACAAAGATCGTTGGCACAGCTTGGTGCGCATGCCATTGCAGCCAGATGCGCCCTTGATCAGAAAACACTTGGCGCGGGGCAACCCTCCGGTCACCGCTCAAATGCCAGTTAAAGTCAGGGTCACCAACAATCGGATGGGCAGGCTGCCGGGGTGCAGATTGTGTGTAGTGAGCTGCGTCGGTATCGTGAACCGCACAGCCTGACAGCACGCTGGCGAGGCCTAGCAGCAAGCCCGCGCACGAGAACTTGGAACAGATCTCCATGAATGCTTTCCCTTAAAGTAAGGGCAGCATCTTGAACGATCAATGCCATCGAAACAATTGTGCAGATTACGACCGGACACGCAAGTCCTCGTAAAAACACGGCCAGCATTCAGCTGGCCGTGTTTTTACTACATACACTCTACAAAAACTTAACGCATCAGCTTTGCAGCTTCGGCCTTTGCATTCATCAGTGCAGTCATGGGTGGCGTTTTGTCAGTTAGCGCCAGGTCAAACGCTTGATTGAACAAAACCAAGATCTTGGGATAGTTGCGCACATCGAACCCAGTGGACTTTTTGCTATCGCCATTGGTCATCTGATCAACAATTTTACGTGCGCCCGGAATGCGGTTGTAAAAGGACACATCCGCTGCCCTGAATGCAGCATCGGTCAACGGCAGGTAACCCGTCTTCTGATGCCACTCGGCCGCCACCACTGGCTTGGCCAGATAGGAAATCAACTCAGCTGTGGCCTTTTGGCGGGCATCCGAGTTACCTTTGACTGCCCACAACGCACTACCACCGATAAACGGAGCACCGGGCTTGGGTGTTTCCTGTTCGTAATACGGCACCGGTGCAACCCCAAAACGCATATTGCTTTGCAGCACCTCACCCAAGGCACCGGAACCTGCGGTCAGAACGGCGCAACGACCTTGCGTGAAGCCCTCAGTGGCTTGGCCCTGCGCACTGTGCTGCAATAACAACTCAGTCTTTCGCCAGCTGACCATCAATGACAAGTGACGAACGTATAGTTTGCTGAAATTAAATGACAGATTCGGCGAAGGCTTCATGCCATTGTCTGGCGTCAAATAAAATTCGTCATTGATTGGTGCTAGGTTCTCGATGTGAACCTTGACTTGATCGCTCGTGACGTACGGGCAACGGACGTTGCCATCGTTACGGAGTTTCAACAGGTGTGCCTGAAGCTCTGACCATGTGGCTGGCGGCGCATCAGCGTCCAGACCCGCGCCCCGGTACATCTCAACGTTGTAAAACATGATCGGCACTTCGGCCATGTAGGGAAATGCCAAAAGGCGACCGCGACTGTCACGCACGAAATCAGTGGTTTTTTCCAGGAACCAGGAGGAGTCGGGAACTGGGTACTTTGCCAACAATTGGTACAAGGGCAAGATATCCTTGTGCTGGGCCACCACCTCTGGGGAACGATTATCTCTTAACTGGACCAAATCCGGTTTGGCACCCTTGCCGGCGATCGCCTCGGCAGCATCTTTTTCCAGGCTGTCTTGATCCCGATAGTGGGTCAAATCCACCACGACATTGGACTGAGACGAGTTGAAGCGATTAATCAAACTTTCAAATTCGGCACGATTGGGCCCCGACAGAGTGTGCCAAACTTCAATCTCAGTCTTTTTTGCCAGCGCAGGGGCAGACAATAAAGCGGACATTCCCAGAATGACCAAGCTCTTAACGATTGGTTTCACGTGCTATTCCTCAAAAAATTGCCCGGCAAGCCAGGCGGTGATAATACATTTCAAATACCCATGAACGGAAACTCTGGCTGCGGCGGTTTGCCACTGACCACATCCGCAATGGCTTTGCCTGAGCCCGGACCCATGGTCCAGCCCAAGGTGCCATGGCCCGTGTTTAGATATAAATTCGGGATGCGCGTGCGGCCAATTAACGGCACATTTGATGGCGTCGAAGGCCGTAAACCGGACCAGTACTTGACGCGATCGAAATCCAAGACACTTTCAAACAACTCACGCGCGAGGTCAGTCATGGCCTGACACCGAACCGGGTTCAGCGTGCGTGAGTAGCCAGACAGCTCGGCCGTACCGGCCATGCGCAAGGTATCACCCAAACGCGAGAACACCACCTTGTGCTTGCTGTCTGTCAGGCTGACCACCGGTGCCAACTCAGGCTTGATAATCGGAAAGGATGCCGAATAACCCTTGGTCGGGTAGATCAAGCAGTGAATACCAAGTGGGCGCATCAGTTGCGGCGTAAAACTGCCGAGTGCCACAACAAAAGAATCGCCCTCAATTCGATCGTAACTACCATCACTGCGTATGACCTCGACCGCCGCAGCGCGACCGTTCTCACAAATCACGCGCGTGATCCGAGTGGAAAACTCAAACTGCACAGCTGCCTTCTTGGCTAGCTCGGCGACTTGGACAGTAAACGCATGTACATCACCGCTTTCATCGGTTTCAGTGAAATCACCACCCACAATGCTCGCGCGATGCGCAGCCAAGGCAGGCTCAATCGCAACCACCTCATCTGCGCTGACCACGCGTCGATCGAGTCCATAGTCGCGCATCACATCCGCGGCCTTCTGCGAGCCGTCAAACTCCTCTTGATCGCGATAGAAATTCAAGATGCCGCGCTGCAACTGATGATATTCAAGACCAAGTTCTTGACGCATCTGCGTCAACGTCTCTTGGCTGTATTGCGCCAAGCGCACCATGGCTCGGATATTGGGCGCCAAGCGCGATGGCAAACACTCTCGCAAGAATGCCAAGCCCCACATCCACTGTCGCCAGTCAAACTGTGGGCGAAACAGCAGGGGCGCATCGTCCTTACCCATCCATTTGAGCAATTTGAGTGGCGCCTGCGGGTTAGCCCAAGGCTCAGCGTAAGACACAGAGATTTGGCCGCCATTGGCAAACGAGGTTTCTTGTGCTGGCCCAGCCTCACGGTCGATGACCACCACCTCATGGCCTTCTTGCCGCAACCACCACGCAGAGCAAACACCAATGACTCCGCCACCTAGGACCACAACCTTCATCGCCTCACCCCTGAACCGTTGACACGACAAATCACTATGCGAAGTGTAGCTTCAAGACTTTGCACTGTCTGCCGCCGAAGTGAATGCATCAGCAAAAAACGCATTCTCAGGCAAACCGCGGTCAGACACGAACTCTCGACGCGCTGACTCGACCACGATCGGTGCGCCACAGGCATACACCTCATGACCACTCAAATCAGGCATATCATCCATGACAGCCTTGTGCACAAAACCGGTTCGCCCGCTCCAGCCGTCCTCTGTCAAAGCATCTGAAACCACCGGGACATACTCGAACCGCGGTAACTGCTGCTCCCAACCACGGGCCAAATCGTCCATGTAGAGATCTTGCGGCCGGCGCCCACCCCAATAGAGCACAGCCGGCCGATCAATGTTTTGCTCAATCATGTGCTCGATGATGGCCTTGATCGGGGCAAAGCCCGTGCCACTGGCCAAAAACACGATCGGCTTTTCACTTTCCTCGCGCAGAAAAAAAGAGCCAAAGGGGCCTTCGAGACGCATGATTTCACGCTCTTTCATCTGCGTGGTGCCTGCACCAAACACATGATCGGTAAAGAGACCACCTGGCATATGACGCACATGCAATTCAAGCGCTGCTGCCTGATTGGGGGAATTTGCCATGGAATAGCTGCGACGACTGCCGTCTTTCAAAATCACTTCTACGTATTGACCAGCGTAGAAACGGAAGGTTTCCGAAGAGGGCAATTGCAGAGTCAGAATCGCCACATCAGGCACTGCCATGTGTATACGGGTCACCCGAGCAGGCAGCTTGCGAATTTGAATATCAGAAGCCAGACGAACTTCGCGCGACTCAATCACCATGTCAGACAAGGGATACGCTTGACACAAAAGCGTAAAGCCTTGTTCTAGCTCTTCAGCCTGAAGTACCTGAGCTGGGGCCAAACCAGCATCGAACTTGCCCTCTAACACTTTGCCCTTGCAACTTGAGCAAGCGCCAGCCCGGCAGCTGTAGGGCAGAACAATACCCGCTGCCAGGGCCGCGTCCAGAAGATTCTGATCATCGCTGGCGGTGAACTGGTGACGGGTTGGTTCAATTGTTATGCTGTAAGTTGCCATGATGCTTAATATTTCTTAATATTTGTGGGTGTGGGTGTGGTCTAGCCAATGTCGGAAGTCGACGGCGAGCTTTGCAACACAGGCGACTTCAAACGGGTTTGTAGCGCCTTGCCTTTGCGAGCCCGTTTTGACAAATAGGGTTCTAGCGTATCACCCACGAGCACATCGGTGCGGGTTTGATTACGATAGCTACCAGTCATTGACAGTCCAGAAGCACCAACCATGGCCACTTGAGCCAAATAGTCCGGCTGATCAACCGCAAGCAACACGGTGCCTCGTCCACCACCTGTCAATTGTTTGACCTCGCCTAATTCAATTACGGAAAGTCGCGCCCGCGCTGACAAAAGCGCCAGATGCGTATCAGTCGGACCGACACGCACGGGTCGCATCAAGGTATCACCAACTTCCAGCGTGATGAATTGTTTACCGGCTTTTTGACGCGACACCAAGGCACTGGCAGGCGCTTTGAAACCCAAACCGGCGGCCGTGGTAAAGAGCCATTGGACGTCCAGACCAGACGCCATCAGGTGAGCAACTTGCGAGCCAAGCTCCAGATCAACCATCGCCGTCACTGGGCTGCCATCGCCGCGCGCGGATGGCAAGCTCGCGACTGGCACTGAATACAAGCGGCCACTACTACCCAGTACAAACAGATAGTCTGTGCTGCGGCACTCATAGCTGCCATAGTAGCCATCACCAGCCTTAAAGCCAAACTGGGTGGCATCATGACCGTGGCCTTGGCGCACACGCACCCAACCCTTTTGCGAGGCAATGACCGTAACCGGTTCATCGTTGACCTTAACCTCAAGCACTGCGCGCTCGGCCACTTCGATTAACGTGCGGCGAGCATCACCGTATTGCTTGGCGTCGGCCTCGATTTCCTTGACCAACAAGCGGCGCAGCACAGCGGGCTTGTCGATCAGATTGTGCAACTTGCTCTCTTGCTCACGCTTATCGGCAAGCTCTTGCTCAATCTTGATTCCCTCTAATTTTGCCAACTGACGAAGTCGCATCTCAAGAATATCTTCAGCCTGGCGCTCGGTAAGCTTAAACCGAGCCATCAGCGCTGGCCTAGGCTCATCAGACTCACGAATGGTCTGGATCACCTCATCCACGTTTAGATAAACCAGCATTCGGCCTTCAAGCACATGGATCCGGTCTAGCACTTTGTCAAGGCGATATTGACTACGACGCAGCAAGGTCGCTGCACGAAACTCGATCCACTCAAGCAACATTTCCTTCATTGCTTTCTGTCGTGGCCTGCCATCGGTGCCTACGCACACCAAATTAGCCGAGACATTGGTCTCAAGACTGGTTTGCGCCAGCAAGGTTGTCACAAACAGGTCACGATCCACTTTGGATGTCTTGGGCTCAAATACCAAGCGAACCGCTGCATCTTTGCCCGACTCATCGCGCACCGCATCCAGCAGACCCAGCATTTGAGCCTTCGCCTGCTGCTGCTCGTTGGTCAACGATTTCTTGCCAGTTTTAACCTTGGGGTTGGTGATGTCCTCGATTTCTTCAAGTACACGCTGGCAAGACGTGCCCGGTGGCAACTCATGCACCACAAGCTGCCACTGGCCTCGAGCCATTTCCTCAAACTGCCACCGCGCCCTGACCTTGAGTGACCCTCGGCCAGTGGCGTAAATGGCCGCAATGTCCTGAGGTGCCGTGATGATATGACCGCCCCCGGGAAAATCGGGGCCTGGCAAGATGGTCTGCAGTTGATCATCACCGAGCTTGGGGTCATTGATCAACGCCACGCAGGCTGCTGCAATCTCATTCAGATTGTGCGGCGGCATCTCAGTGGCCATACCCACCGCAATACCAGAGGCTCCATTCAACAGGAGCATTGGCAATCGAGCAGGCAATTGCGCTGGTTCAAGCTGGCTGCCGTCGTAATTCGGCACGAAATCCACCGTGCCCTCATCTAGCTCGTCAAGCAAAATGCGTGAGATCGGTGTCAGCCGGGCTTCGGTGTAACGCATGGCAGCCGCGTTGTCACCATCACGTGAGCCAAAGTTGCCCTGACCATCAATTAGTGGATAACGCAAGGTAAACGATTGCGCCATGCGCACCAACGCATCGTAGGCCGCCTGGTCGCCGTGCGGATGAAATTTACCCAGTACATCACCCACCACCCGCGCGGATTTAACCGGGCGCGAGCCAGACTGCAAACCCATGGCCTGCATGGCAAACAAGATGCGGCGCTGCACGGGCTTTTGTCCATCGCCAAGATCAGGCAAGGCTCGGCCCTTGACCACAGACACCGCGTAATCTAGATAGGCTTGCTCAGCATACAGTCCTAGCGTGAGCGCATCGTCTTCGTTGGCAAATAAGTCGGGTTGTTGGCTGTCAATCATCTCAAACTTTTTTGGTTACATTCCAGGGTCCAATCTCAGGCCTAAATATCCACCTGAGCAAGATTGCCCTTATCTTCAATCCACTGGCGACGCTGGCTGGATTCGCCCTTGCCCATTAGCATGCTGAACATCTGACGGGTTTGGTCAAGGTCAAGCTCACCGTACCGCACCTGCAACAGCCGCCTCGTATCCGGGTTTAGCGTCGTTTCCCAAAGCTGCTCCGGACTCATTTCGCCCAATCCTTTGAAGCGGCCAATTGACCAGGTACCCTCGCGCACGCCTTCCTTGCGCAGCTTGTCCAAGAGCGCCTCTAGCTCGCCCTCATCCAGACAATAAAACTTGCGCATGGGTCGCTTGCCCTGAGCCGGCACATCCACACGGAACAAGGGCGGTCTGGCAATGTACAAATGACCGGCCTCTACTAGCTTGGGAAAGTGCTTGAAAAAAAGTGTCAGCAACAGGACCTGAATGTGAGAACCATCCACATCGGCATCGGACAAGATACAAACCCGTCCGTAACGCAACTGCGACAAATCAGCGGTGTCGTTTGGCCCATGTGGATCAACACCGATGGCCACAGAAATATCGTGAATCTCATTATTTGCAAAGAGGCGATCCTTATCAACCTCCCATGCATTCAACACCTTGCCGCGCAAAGGCAATATGGCTTGAAATGACTTGTCGCGCCCCATCTTGGCCGAACCACCAGCCGAGTCACCCTCCACCAGAAACACTTCGGTTCGAGTGAGATCAGTCGATTCGCAATCGGTCAGCTTGCCTGGCAGCACCGCCACACCGGAGCCGCGTTTTTTCTCGACCTTTTGAGCCGCACGGCTGCGGGCCTGGGCCTGGCGAATCGCAAGCTCAGCGAGCTTGCGGCCATATTCAACATTAGAATTAAGCCAAAGCTCCAATGCGGTCTTCACAAAACCGCCCACCAATCGCACGGCATCGCGGCTATTTAAGCGCTCCTTGATCTGCCCCTGAAACTGGGGGTCAAGCACTTTGGCTGACAACACAAAACTTACGCGCGAGAACACATCCTCGGGTAACAACTTCGTGCCCTTTGGCAATAAGCTGTGTAACTCGGCAAACCCCTTGACCGCGCCAAATAAACCCTCGCGCAGGCCCGACTCGTGGGTGCCGCCTGCCGGGGTGGGGATCAGGTTGACATAGGATTCCCGCGCGATAGCCCCATCCTCAGCCCAGGCCACCACCCATTGAGCACCTTCTCCCGTGGCGAAATCGTCATCGCCGTCCTGGGCAAACTGCTCGCCTGCAAACAAAGGCACCAACAACGGCGTACCATCAAGCGCATCAGACAGATAACCTTGCAGCCCGTCCTTGAAATGCCAAGTCTGCACTTCACCAGTTTTTTCGATGGAGAGTTTGACAGTCACACCAGCAAGCAACACCGCTTTGCTGCGAAGCAAGTGCGTCAACTCACCCGCCGGCAGCGTTGCAGAATCAAAGTACTTGGCGTCCGGCCAAACAGTGACACGTGTCCCTGTGCGTTTTTTTGGAACTTCGCCCACTTGCTTCAAAGGCTTTGCGACCGACCCATTTTCGAAGGTCATTTGATGTTCGCCACCATCGCGCCAGACTGTCAGGTCTAACCTCGTGGCCAGGGCGTTAGTCACCGAAACACCCACGCCATGTAGCCCACCAGAAAATGCGTAGGCGCCTGCAGCAGCGTGCTTATCGAACTTGCCACCGGCATGTAAGCGCGTAAAGACAAGCTCGGCAACCGGAGCCTTTTCCTGGGGGTGTAAGCCAACCGGGATGCCACGGCCATCATCTTGCACGGTGACACTGCCATCAGCGCGCAAAGTCACCTCAATGGTTGAGCAATGTCCGGCAAGCGCCTCATCGGCAGCGTTATCAATCACCTCTTGGATAATGTGCAGCGGATTTTCCGTCCGGGTATACATCCCCGGGCGCTGTCGCACCGGCTCAAGACCTTTCAGAACCCGAATCGATGATTCGTCGTAACTAGTTGAAGCCAAGTTATCCCCAATATCTGTGGAAAAGCACCCGCATTTTAGGGAAAAAGTGTTTGTTTTGTGCGGGCAACAGTAGGACGCTCAAAACGTAAGCAATTTCCGAGGTACACATCCAATAGTCTGAAAAACAGTGTTATGCTCCACAGCATTAGTCTATGCTCTATAAAACAAAGCCTTGCCCTTTGTCAGACTGCAGCGCTTTTGTAGGTCACGAGTCGTTGACCGCGGGTCTATTAAAACGATACGCTTGGTGCGAGTGACAGTTGAAGGTGTCCGTTTTGAGGACGCCAATCAAATCTGAGTTGCTACCAAATCGTTATTTCATTTGAGATCAAAATCATGAGTGAACATATTAAGAATGTCAGCGATGACAGTTTTGCAGTCGATGTATTGCAGTCTGACAAGCCAGTGCTTGTAGACTACTGGGCTGCCTGGTGTGGCCCCTGCAAGATGATTGCCCCCATCCTTGAGGAAGTGGCCGCCGAGTTTGCTGACAAAGTAACCATTGCCAAGCTCAACGTCGACGAAAACCAGCAAACCGCTGCCAAGTTTGGTATTCGTGGCATCCCGACGCTGATGCTGTTTCAAAACGGCGAGGTCAAGGCCACCAAAGTTGGCGCGGTCTCCAAGAGCCAATTGACAGATTTCCTCAATCAGTCAATTTAAGACCATTGCCTCGCGCAGGCCCGAGCCCGGGTCTGCCACCAACCCACTAAAGTTTTTTCCCTTTCACCTTCAATCCGACACACACACCTCCATGCACTTGAATGAACTAAAGGCGCTGCACGTCTCGCAGCTGCTAGAAATGGCTGCAAGCCTCGAAATAGAGAACGCCAGCCGCTTGCGCAAACAGGAATTGATGTTTGCCATCATGAAGCGTCGCGCCAAACAAGGCGAACAAATATTTGGCGACGGCGTGCTCGAAGTGTTGCCAGACGGGTTTGGTTTTTTACGATCGCCCGAGACCTCTTATCTGGCGAGCACCGATGATATTTACATCTCGCCGTCACAGATCCGTCGCTTTAATTTACACACAGGTGACTCGATCGAAGGTGAAGTACGCACGCCCAAAGACGGCGAACGCTACTTTGCGCTGGTGAAGGTGGAAAAAGTCAATGGACTACCACCAGAGTCGATCAAGCACCGAATCATGTTCGAGAACTTGACGCCACTGCACCCCGACGACCCGATGCGCCTGGAGCGCGACATCAAAAGTGAAGAAAACCTGACTGGTCGCATACTCGATATCTTTGCACCGATCGGCAAGGGCCAACGTGGCTTGATTGTGGCTAGCCCCAAATCCGGCAAGACGGTCATGATGCAGCATATCGCCCATGCCATCACGAGCAACTATCCTGATGCTGTCATGATCGTGATGCTCGTAGATGAGCGTCCGGAAGAAGTCACCGAGATGCAACGCACGGTGCGCGGTGAAGTGGTGGCATCCACATTCGATGAGCCAGCCACCCGACATGTGCAAGTGGCTGAAATGGTGATAGAAAAAGCCAAACGTCTGGTCGAACTCAAGAAAGACGTGGTGATCCTGCTCGACTCGATCACGCGCTTGGCACGCGCCTACAACACGGTTGTTCCATCATCAGGTAAGGTTTTAACCGGTGGCGTGGACGCCAATGCCTTGCAGCGCCCCAAGCGATTTTTTGGTGCGGCACGCAACCTAGAAGAAGGCGGTTCTCTGACCATCATCGGCACTGCCCTGATTGAAACCGGCAGCCGCATGGACGAGGTGATTTACGAGGAATTTAAAGGCACCGGCAACTCTGAGGTGCACCTTGAGCGTCGCTTGGCAGAAAAACGCGTCTATCCGGCGATCAACCTGAACAAGTCAGGCACACGCCGTGAAGAACTGCTGATCAAAGGCGATTTACTGCCCAAGATCTGGGTTTTGCGCAAATTCATCCACGACATGGACGACGTCGAAGCCATGGAGTTCATCCTCGACAAAATGCGTTCTACCAAGAACAACAGCGAGTTCTTTGACATGATGAAGAAGTAAATCGCACCTAATTCCGGATCTCAGGCTGCCGGTTCGCCGGTTCAACCTGACTGCTTGGGCTAGGCCCTGCGACAACCTCTGGGTCGAGCCACGTCCCTGTGACATGGTAGCGCTGCGACAAAACAGCCTCGACCGGATTGCGCAACAGATATTGCCCAACCAAAGCGCTCAAACCAACAATCGGATTAATCAAAAACCCGGTGGCCAGTGCGGTGCCACTCATATCAAGATTGGGTCGCACCACGGCATTGATATCCCAAGTCTCGTTAACCATATTCGATTGCCCTGACATGGAAATCGTGGCAACTGGACTGTTAACCCTTGCATCTTGAGTATCAATCAAGCCGTTCTTGACATTAAGCGATGCCGTGATCGATGCCCAAGGAAAGCCTTGCGCAAATGACTCGCCCGGGTTGATGTTGGCATTCAGTATGCGATTAAATGATTGCAAAGAGAGCAACTCGAGCACCCGGGCACTGTGTGAATTGACATGGTCAAACACGCCTTCTGTCAGATTGACTTTGACATCGCCCGACAAACCCGAGTAATCGTACTGCCATGGGAAGCGCTGCCATTGAATGTTGGCCTTGACCGTGCCGTTGCCTTTACGCACTCGCTCGCCAAATCCCATGTACTTCGTCATCTCTCCTAGGTCCGAAATCTCCAGCTCGACGTCTAAGGTCACGCCAGGGTCTTGATCAAATCGACAACTACCGGAAGCAGAAAGGTGTCCGCCCGGATTGATGATCTGCAGATCTGAAATTCGCCACTCTTTGTTATTGGATGAATTGCGACCAGCCAATTTGAGTTCGCCCAGTCGAGCCCCGTACAGCGTGAAGTCCTTGATGACGATATCAAGCTCTGGCAAAGTTGATAACGCCCCATTCTCTGGCAACGCCGCAACAGCTTCCCTGGATTTTTTAACCGCTTGCGGCTCAGCACTTTCGTGAGTGCCTATCTCAAGGCGGTCAAGCCGAACATGAATACCGTCTTGAAGCTTCCCCCGATCGATTGCCCACTGCACCGAACCGATGGCCTGATCTGAGGCCAAACTCAGCACGTACTGGCGGGCGTTTTGAACAGACAAATCTGCCGTGACGTCGTCCAATCGACTTGCGCCGATCAAGAGCTGGGTGGTCTGAAATTTCGCCCCAACCAAAGCCGGAAACAAGCTGGGACCCTTAGCACTTGAAGCCTCCAGCTCGCGTGCCATCGTTTGAACCACGGACATCCAGTCATCCAGATTAACCGTTGGCAGCAGTGCTGAAACCGTTAGCCCGCTACCGGCGATTGGTTTGGCTGAGCCAAGCGCGACGTTAACGCGTTGAAAAAACGTCGAGTTTGCCGTGGTGTTGGTTGCCAAGGACGTGGCTGCCACAGCCAGGCGGTTAGCCACCGACAAAGTCCAGTTTTCAGGCTGCGTCCCAGTCAGATTGCCTTGCCACTGCAAGCGCGTCCGAGCACTCTGGCCCGCAGACAAAGCAAACGGTGCGGGCAGCGAAATTTGCGTGCCGACCAAATTCGAGTCCATTGACACATCAAACTTGTCATCTTTGAGCGTCACCGAAAAACCGTAGACCATCTTTCCTTTGAGCCAATCAGCCAGGACCCCACTATTGGTGAACTTGGCTAGTTCAGCCCAAGATAACTCACCCTTGCCGTTAATGGTGTGCAATTTTTCATTCACACCACCATCGATCTCAATGGCGCCGCCTAGGAGGTTAGCTGAGATGCCTTGTGACTCAAAACCCGTTTGCGTCAAGAGAGCAACACCCTGGATATTGGTCAAGGGTGGTCCGTCCTCGTAAGCCACCGAGCCCCCGTTAAACGCTAGATCACCCTTAAACGCGGTTTGCTCAACATCAGCTAACGGCACACGCAAGCGCAGTGGCATCGTCCAATCGCCCTGTCCCTTAAAGCCCCTGACAAACTCTGGCGCAACATCACGCAATGCGGTGGTCGTAAATAAGGCCAGGTAATCATCCGCTTGCGCCTTGGTTTGTGCCGTGATGGTCAGCACAGGATCACCCTCGAGGTCAACGAGTTCAGCGGACAGCGCCGACAGGCTTATCCGCTCCCCCTTGGGTAAGGCCAGCGAACCAACTGTTATATCAACCCCAATTCGATCATTCAATAGATTCAACTTGCCATTCATATTGGCCAGTGGTGGCCATGGCAACTCACCCGCTACCGTTGCAGGCGCATAGTCTACCGCCCAGTCTTGGATACTGCCATCAATTCGGAAAGTGCCTGGACCATGACCGCTACTAAACGGGAAATCATCGGCCATTCCATCAATCTCAAACGACGCTTGCGTGACGATCCCGGCAGTAAAACCAGTGGTCAGCCAATCGTGGGCGTCTGTGCCGATGGCATCCGGCAGATATCGATACAAACTAGGGAGCTTGAAACGCGCCAGCGTTCCTTTCAGATCCAGACGCCCGCCTTTGCCCTGTTGGTCAAACGCCCAAGAGCCACGAGCCGTGATCAATCCATCCGGATTGGCAAATGCAAGATCCTGGACATCGAGTCGGTATTCATCTTTGGCAGGTCGGGTCAACGATAGGTCTGCACTGAGCTGATCAGCCTGAATCGGTTGCATACCTGATGCTGGTGACTGGAAGACGCTGTTTTGCAGCGTCAAGCTGCTAGCTAGAAGCTCGCGCGACTTGGAAGTGGCAACATAGTCTGGGAACTCAATATCAGCGCCCACAATCGACAACGGCCCAGATGCCTTCCAGCGAAACTCGCCGAGCGTGAACCAATTCTCATCCAATTCGGTTGGTCTGAAGGAGAAATCACGACCAGCCAAGGTCAACGTAAAGTTAGTGAATTTGCCATCGAAAAAATCGAGCCACAGTCGGCCAGCAAAGCTGCCCTGTATCTGAGGCATGTCAATCCAGGACGGCATGGCTTGCGGATAGAGTTCGCTGATGTTGGCGTAGAGGTAACCATCTGGCTTGTCATCAAATAAACGCGACAAAGTGCTCTGAACTGAATCCATATTGGCAACCACCTCAAGCACGCCACCCCAGTGCTCTGGCAGATTAGCCTTGAGATCGAGCTTGTGACTAAGCAACCCGTTGTCAACCGTAAGATCAATATCATCGACCACCAGTGGTACTGCCTTGCGCTGCTGGTCGATCCAAACCAAGCGCGCGTTTTCAATGTTGATACGGCCTTGCCTTAAGAGCCACTGCACGGTGTCTGACTGCAAGAAACTGGTATTCGCCTGACCGCCCGGCTCAATATCAAACCCAGCCACTTGAATCTGCCCCTGCGGATCGCGGCGGGCCAGCAGAATAACGTCGCTCACGCCAATGTATCTAAACACGGGCCTTTGCTCTAACAAACTACGCCATGACACGATCGCATCGGTCATGGGCACGCCGAGTTGGGCAACGCCCTGCCTATCTAGGATTGTCAGATTGGTGATTTTGAGATTGGCATTAAGACCCCGCCAATCGGCACTGATTGCATCAAAACGCACGGGCGTGCCCACCGCTGCGCTTAAAGCCTGCTCAATCTGGGGACGCCACTGATCCACTTGAGGCAACAACCAGTAGCGGGTAGCCAGCAAGCCCACGGCTGCGACAAAATACGCCACCATGCCAGCAATCAACGCAATACGAAGCAAAAGTTTGACAACACCCAAAAGAATACCTGCCACTGACGTGATGAATCGAATATCTTACTGCTACAGTTAGTCTGACGTTATAGCAGGTCTAGTGCGAGCGACGCGCAGATCCGATAGTTTTATCCCGGCACCAAGCACAACTTATGTCTGAAGATATTCTGCAACCTGCCCTTCAATGGTCTGGCGCTTTGCGCAGACGGATTCAAGCCAGCCAAGCGCTTGAAGACTGGCTCACTCGTGCCTGCCAACACGAAGTAACAAGCATTCAGATCCACGCCTGGTTCGCCGAACTTGCTGGCATCCCCGCGCAAATCGCCATTTTGCCATTCAGCGATTGCCGCCGAGTGCTCAGAAAACTGCGCGAGCGGGTGTTCTTTGCCGTCATGGTTCGCGACCTGGCCCAGCAAGCCAGTCTGGCAGAAGTCACCGGCGCCATGACGCTGCTGGCTGACCTCTCGGTCGAACAGGCCTATCGCAGCGTCATGCAAGAGATGGTTCAACGCCATGGCATGCCCATGGATCCTGCTGGCGCACGCCCGATGGAAATGGTCATCGTCGGCATGGGCAAACTCGGCGGTGGTGAGCTCAACGTGTCTTCGGACATCGACCTCATCATGCTCTACGGTGATGAGGGCGAAACCAAAGGGCCTCGTCCGATTTCACACCATGAGTTCTTTGGCAATGTCACGCGTCGCATGATGCCCATCATCTCCGAACCGGATGAACACGGCCAAGTGTTTCGAACGGACCTGCGCCTCAGACCAGATGGTGATTCGGGGCCACTGGCTTGGAGTCTTGATGCCTTTGAACAATATTTATTCACGCAAGGCCGCGAGTGGGAGCGCTACGCCTGGCTAAAGGGGCGCATCATGCCAGCCAAATTCTTTGCCGACAGCGACATGGGCCTGACCCATCAGCATGTTGAAAGCATGCGATTGCCATTTGTCTATCGAAAGTATTTCGATTTTGATGCGCTCTCGGCTTTGCGTGACTTGCGCGAACGCATTCGACAAGACTGGCAGCGCCGTGCTTCGGCTCGCCAAGGCGTTGACACCGAACGCAACATCAAGCTTGGCAATGGTGGCATACGCGAGGTGGAGTTCGTGGTTCAACTCACCCAGCTCATTCGCGGCGGCAAGATGCCCACGTTGCAACAACGCTCGTTGCTACAAGCACTACACGCTCAGGCGCGCGCCGGTCTGCTGCCACAGTCAACGGCGCAAGAACTCGCATCTGCCTACGAATTCCTGCGACGCGTCGAACACGCTTTGCAATACCGTGAAGATGCGCAAACCCATCTGTTGCCAAGTGACCCCGCACTGAGAGCCGCATTGGCTTTGGCACTGGGCTTTGAGCCAGCAGCGTTTGAAAGTCGGCTTTCGCAGCACCGTGCTGAAGTTGCAGCGGTTTTTCGTGATGCATTCCGCATCGCAGGACTCGGCGCGCAAGATCAACCTCAAACGCCAGTGGCTGATGCCTCGCCCATGTCGCCGGAAGAAAGCAGCAATGAATCGGATAAATCAGCCCAAGGCGTACCGCCAGCCAACCATGACAAGGACTTTGCTGGGTTGCTGCCCTTGTTTGGCGCTGACAGCACCCCCCTACGTCAGCGTATTGACTCGTTCCTAGAAAGTCATCGTATCCGAGGCCTACCTGCACAAAGCAGACAGCGCGTTGATGACCTATTACCCCTGCTGTTACAGGCTGCACTAAACACCGACAGCCCCACTGTCACGGTCACCCGCTTGCTGGATTTGATCGAAACAATCGCTCAACGTAGCGCTTACCTGGCTCTCTTAATTGAGTACCCGCAAACCCTCGCCCGGGTGGCACGCATCATGGCGGCTAGCCCCTGGGCGGCCCAGTATGCCATTCAGCACCCTGTGGTGCTTGACAGCTTGATTGACTGGGGCACGCTGATGGAGCCAATCGATTTTGATCGAGTACGGTTGAACCTGAGAGCCGACATGCAAGCCTGCGTCCTTGCCGATGGACAGGCTGATGTTGAACAACAAATGAACTTGATGCGTGACTTGCAGCGCCAGTTGAGCTTTCAGCTTTTGGCGCAAGACTTGGCAGGCATACTGTCAGTGGAGGTGCTGGCGGATCAACTTTCGGCGCTCGCAGATCTGTTGCTTAGCGAAACCATCGATCGTGTCTGGCCTCTGGTGCTGCGTGTCGGGCCCAACGAGGCACGAGCGCCGCGATTTGCCATCATTGCCTATGGCAAGCTAGGCGGCAAGGAGCTCGGCTACTCCTCTGACTTGGACTTGGTCTATCTTTTTGATGATCCAGATCCCGATGCGGCTGAGCAGTACACCAAGCTTGCGCGTCGCCTAACGTCGTGGCTCTCAACGATGACCTCCTCGGGGCGTCTCTACGAAGTCGATTTGCGACTACGACCCGATGGGGACGCAGGTCTTTTAACTGTATCGGTCGATGCCTTCCGGACATACCAATCCGAACATGCATGGGCCTGGGAACACCAGGCGATCACCAGAGCAAGGTTTGCGGCAGGAGATCCCGCGGTTGGACACGCGTTTGAGGCCATACGCCAAGATGTGCTTTGCATGCAACGGGATCAACAGAAGCTCGAGCAAGATGTACGCGAGATGCGTCAAAAAATCAGTGACGGCCATCCTAACAAGAGCGGACTCTTTGACTTGAAACACGACCCTGGTGGGATGGTCGACTTGGAGTTCGTCACCCAGTGCTTGGTGTTGTGCCATGCCCGCACACACCCAGAGTTGATACCCAACCTTGGCAACATTGCACTTTTGGGTATTGCGGGCAGACTTGGTCTCATTCATCAAGAGATTGCGCAAGGCGCCATCAACGCTTATCGCGAGCTACGCAAGCGACAACACGCCCTGCGCCTGCAGGGCGCGGATAAAGCCCGCGTGCCGCTAGCCGAAATGCAGTCGGTTAAGACTGCCGTGCGTAAGCTTTGGGATGCGGTGCTTGGCTAAGCCAGATAGTCTGCGGTTTATGTGGTCTTAGGTTTATGCGGTCTTGGGCGTACCCAGCGTGGATAAGTAAACCCACAGCACACCAATCGCCGAGGCCGGCGCCAAGGCCATACCGTAAGCCATGATGTAGTCGATCGGACCGCGCAAGTCACCGACTGGCGCCAAGGTCCACACCGGCACAAGCGGGGTTAACACCGCCGCCACAACCAACATCACCACCATGCCGCGCCAAAAGAGCCTGGCAAACGGCTGATGTCCAGCGCGTTGTCTGACAAAGGCTTTGAATAGCAAAACCAGCATGATCATGGCCACCACAGCCCCGATCACGGTCAACCAACCAAAAGTCTCCCAAAGGGTGACCACAATCATTGCAACGCTAATTTCATCCATGATTCACCCTCTCGTTAAGCGTAGCCGCGTAGCATGGCTTTGTAGGTGCCAAGCAAAGCTTTTTCCTCTATAAACCAAGACACCCAAAGCTCTTTGAGCGGATCGATGAAAGGGAAAGATGGCACCAAATTATCTTGGTAGTCAAACTCGATCAACATCGCCTTGCCTAACCCAGTCACCAATGGGCACGAGGTGTAGCCGTTGTAGAGCTTAGGCGACTCCAAGCCGTTGGCCGCAGCCACCATGTGGTCAACGGCAACCGGCACCTGAAACTTCACGCTAGCGGCGGTTTTGCCCTTGGGCACACCAGCCACATCACCCACCGCAAACACATTGGGGTAACGCGGGCTGCGCAATGTCGTTTGATCAACCTCGACCCAGCCACCCACGGCTTGCGGGCCAGATTGCCAAGCCAGTGCGCTATTGCGCACCGAGGGTGGCGCACTCATGGGGGGGATGACGTGAATCATGTCGTAATCCAGCTTTACCAAGCCCTCTGGCGTCTGATAAGTCGCTGTCTTGGCATCGGGATCGATGCTGTGAATCACATGGCTATAAAGTGTATCGATCTGACGTTGCGCAAACATCTCCTTGACCCGAGTATTGACCACCGGCACGGCAAACAAGCCCTGATTATGCGCGGCATAGCGGATCTGGCAAGCGGAGCGGCGACCGGCCCGCTGCGCCTTGTCCTCGGTGATAAAGGTCATTTTTAAAGGAGCACCAGCACACTTAATGTCAGTGGCTGGCCGCCCAAAGAGCGCCACACCACCCTTGGCGATGTACTCATCGATGACGCGCGCTGAGGCCGCCGCAGCTTCTGGACTGGCATAAATACTGGCAATGCCTTTCAAACCAATCAAATCCCGACTCATGCCAAGAATTTGGTCATAGTCAAGCGACAGACCTGTTGCCACAAAGAGCCAATCATACGAGTGTTTTTGGCCGCTGGTGTCGGTGACTGCATTGGCATCCGGATTGAACTCAATGATGTTTTGCTCGACCCATTTCACCCCTGAGGGGATGTATCGCTTATTCGCCTCAACTGTCTGGCTAGGCTTCCACCAACCTGCCCCAACCAGCGTCCATCCTGGCTGGAAGTAATGCTCACGACGCGCATCGAAGATGGTGATGGTCGAATTGGGCATTTGTCGCGCCACACGCGAGGCAATCGATAAGCCAGCAGCGCCAGCACCCACAATTACCACTCGCGCCCGGGCCTCTGATTTGGCGACCACCGCTGGCCCCCAGCCCGCCGCCGCTAAAGCAGCCGCCCCCGCTAAAAATGCACGTCGCTGCACGATTGCCTCCACCTGAAAAACATGAAACTATGTCGTGATTGGCTTTAAGATCTTTGAGCCAGATCAATTCCTGTCTTCTATTAAAATGTAATTGCAACCCAAATCGATTGATGTGAATCAAGTAATGCCTAATTCAACCGACCAAACCCACCAAACCCACCAAACCGACCCAACTGACTCGCTACGCCCAAGCTTGCAGCTGCCTGACGGCAGGCAAAAAGTGTTGTTGCATTCATGCTGCGCGCCCTGTTCGGGCGAAGTAATGGAGGCGATGCTGGCCTCAGGCATTCAATATGACATTTTTTTCTATAACCCCAATATCCACCCCGTCAAAGAATATGAAATCCGTAAGCAGGAGAACATCCGGTTTGCTGAACGCCATGGGATTGGGTTCATTGATGCCGACTATGACGTTGATAACTGGTTTGAGCGCATCCGGGGCCTAGAAAATGAGCCCGAGCGCGGCGAGCGCTGCACCCAATGCTTTGACATGCGCTTTGAACGCACCGCGCTTTTCGCACATGAGCACGGCTATGACACCATCACCAGTTCCTTGGGGATCTCAAGATGGAAAGACATGAACCAAATTAATGGTTCTGGCCAGCGGGCAGCTGCACGCTACGACAATCTGGTGTACTGGACCTACAACTGGCGCAAGCACGGAGGCTCTCAGCGCATGATCGAAATCAGCAAGCGCGAGGAGTTCTATCAGCAGGAGTACTGCGGTTGCGTGTATTCATTGCGTGACACCAACCGCCATCGAAGGACACAGGGACGCGAGCGCATCAAGATTGGCGTGAAATTTTATGGCAAGCTTGATAACACTTGAGATGGCCTGACCAAGGTAATTGCCTCTTTTTCTAGCAGTTCACCAAAGACCTGACTCCCTAAAGCCTGATACTCGATGACCCGCGCCGCACCAATCGGGTCCCCGGGTAGCGCTTGGCAAGACGGATGAGTCATCACCAACGAACCAGCGTTCGCTTTGGCCAGCCAGCCAGCCATCATTTGCATAAAAGGCCGGTGCTCAGCGGTAAAGTCATACACCCCAAAAAACCCGTGATTCAAACCAATTCTTTGGCCAGCAGCCATCGCTACCAGCGTACCCATGCCCAAGTGGCTCACCACCCAGGACTTAAACTGCTCTGCCCAAGGCGATCCTGACAAATCACCAGCGCGCGTGTCGCGCAACCAAAAACCTGGCGGCAAGGCTTGTGCACCCAGCGCTTGAAGCAACTCATCCCGAATAACGGGCAACTGGTGGACATGCAAATGACCGTCGACATAGTTCGGACTGCGACCAAGGAGGACTTTAAAACGACTTAACTGACGCTCAATGCTGGCACGCACCCATTGTCTGGATAAAAGCCTCGCGTGAGATCGCACGATCAGGTGGCTCAGTGGCATCACGGCATCCACGGACAACTCACCAAGCACTTCCGAGAAATTCAGGTGCAAGCCGACATCCATATTGACTTGATCGAGCGCACGAATCGACTCTGGATCAATAGCCGCATCGACGAGCACGCTCGTCGCCGTCAAGCGGCCTTGCATGGCGAGGTCTACAATGGCGCGATCAACGTTTTGGTCGACGCCATAATCATCAGCGCAGATTGCGATGGCCCGCTTAGGGCCCTGCACTTTGACTGCGGGTGAACTCACTACACTGCTGCCCATGAAAAAACTCTCTCACCAACTTGTCTGGTTTGTCGCGGTCGGCGCAAGCGCCGCTCTGGTGCACTGGCTGGTCGTGGTCATGCTGGTTTCAGAAGGCTATCTTACCCCGCTTACGGCCAACATCATGGGCTGGCTTGTGGCCTTTGGGGTATCTTTTACCGGTCACTATCAACTGACCTTCCGGCATCAACGCAGTGGCGTTAAAGACAACATTTGGCGCTTTTTCCTGCTGTCGGCCATTGGCTTTGCAATCAACGAAACCAGTTATGCGCTGTTACTCAAACAGACTCGGCTGCCGTATGAGCTACTGCTGGCTTTGATCTTGATCAGCGTGGCGGCGTTTACTTTCGTGGCGAGCCGATTCTGGGCGTTCAGCACCAGTCGCAGCCCCAATTGACTGACGCACCAGATAAACTGGGCGGTGCTTCACCTCTTTGAACACGCGTGCAATGTACTCGCCGACAACACCAAGTGACAACAAATTAATCCCGGAAAAGAACAACAGGATCGTCACAATCGTAGGCCAGCCATCGACCGGGTTGGCATACAAAATGTACTCAATCACAATGTAGGTGCCATACAGAAACGAGCACATCGAGATCACAAAACCCACCACGCTCACCGCGCGAAGCGGCCAAGTGGTAAAGGACATCAGACCTGCCATGGCCAAGCGAATGAGGCGCCAGGCGCTGAAGTGACTTTTGCCAGACAGCCGGCTCTCCGGCATGAAAGGTAAGGCTTCACTGCGAAACCCCACCCAGGCGTACAGCCCCTTCATGAATCGGTCGCGCTCTGGCAATTGCATCAGCGCATCGACCACCGTTCGATCCATCAACCGGAAATCCCCAGCGTGTGGTGGCACCTGAACGCCAGACTCACTGCGCAGCAAGGAATAAAACAGTTTCGTGCCAATGCGCTTGCCCAAACGCTCGTCCTCACGACTTTCGCGCACGGCATAAATCATGTCAACCCCGGCTTGCCAGCGGGCAACCATTTGCTTGAGCAGCTCAGGCGGGTGCTGCAAGTCAGCATCCATCAACACGACGGCGTCACCGCCGGCCGCTTCGATGCCAGCCGTCAATGCCGCCTCCTTGCCAAAGTTGCGTGACAGTTGCAGGTACCGGATACCCGGCTCACGCGAGAACATCGCCATCAAATCGGCTGTGTTGTCGCTGCTGCCATCATCGACCACGATGACTTCCCAGTGGTCAGTCAAACCATGCAAAGTCACTTTCAGCTTGGGCAGCAGAACCGCGAGATTGTCGTGTTCATTGAACGCAGGCACCACGCAAGAAAGCATGGCGTCACTCATGTTTCGTTCATTTGCAAGGCCGCGAGTTTCTATCGTGTCTGCCATGGATGAATAGGTCTGGTTGCAAGTCTGATTGTAAGCCTGCTCATCATACCCGTTGACTGTCATCCTTAGCAAAAATGGCGGGCGCAAATGAATGCGCCCGCCACGGTACCGACTTTCTGTTACCCGGCATCAAATGCCAAGCGAACAAAATGGACTATACGGTCTCTACTGCAAGGTACGGTCAAACACAAAGTTCCCATCGCGCCAATCCACCGGTACCACGTCCTTTGGCCCAAACTTTCCTTGCAGAATCAACTTGGCAACCGGGTTTTCCAGTTGCTGCTGAATCGCACGCTTTAAGGGCCTTGCACCAAACACCGGGTCGAACCCGGCACGGGCCAGCTCTGCCAGTGCAGCAGGCGTCACCTCAAGCGCCATTTCCTGAGCATGGAGACGTTTGGCCAAACGCGCGATCTGGATTTCAGCGATTTTCTCAATGTGCTGACTTTGCAATGAGTGGAATACGACCACCTCATCGATTCGGTTTAAGAACTCTGGTCGGAAATGGTTCTTAACCTCATCCCAAACCACCTCTTTGATCGCATCGTATGACTTGCCGGCCATGGCCTGGATATGGTGAGAACCTAAGTTCGAGGTCATGACAATCACGGTATTGCGAAAGTCCACTGTACGGCCTTGGCCATCGGTCAAGCGTCCATCATCAAGAACCTGCAAAAGCACGTTAAACACATCGGGATGGGCTTTTTCAACCTCATCAAGCAAGACCACGCTGTAGGGCTTGCGCCGCACAGCCTCTGTCAAGTAACCGCCCTCTTCATAACCGACATAACCCGGTGGCGCACCAATCAGTCGAGCCACTGAGTGCTTTTCCATGAATTCACTCATGTCTATGCGGATGAGGTGCTCGTCAGAATCAAACAAAAAGTCTGCCAATGCACGGGTCAACTCGGTCTTGCCCACGCCAGTGGGCCCCAAGAAAAGAAATGAACCGTAAGGGCGCGACGGGTCAGCCAGACCGGCACGTGAGCGACGAATGGCATCGGATACCAGCGTGACGGCCTCATCCTGCCCAACCACGCGGCGGTGCAAGTGGTCTTCGAGATGCAGCAACTTTTCTCGCTCGCCTTGCATCATCTTGGAGACAGGAATGCCTGTTGCACGAGATACCACTTCTGCAATCTCTTCTGCACCGACTTGGGTGCGCAAGAGCTTGGGCTTTTCATCGAGATTTTCAGCCTGACCTTCGGCAACCTTCAGACGCGCCTCTAGCTCAGGCAGCTTGCCGTATTGCCACTCGGCAAGCTTGTCGAATTGGCCCTTACGCTGAAGCTCAGCCATTTCAGCACGCGCACGCTCAATTTCCTCTTTAATGACTTGAGTGCCCTGCACCGCCGCTTTCTCGGCTTTCCAAACCTCTTCAAAGTCGTTGTATTCACGCTGCAAACTCGCAAGCTCCTGCTCAAGGATTTGCAAACGGCGCTTGGAAGCTTCGTCAGTTTCCTTTTTGACTGCTTCGCGCTCGATTTTTAACTGAATAATGCGCCGATCAAGGCGGTCCATGACCTCAGGCTTGGAGTCGATTTCCATGCGGATACGCGAGGCAGCCTCATCAATCAGATCAATCGCCTTATCCGGCAGAAAACGATCCGTAATGTAACGATGTGACAATTCAGCTGCCGCCACAATCGCTGGATCGGTGATGTCAACCCCGTGGTGAACCTCATACTTCTCCTGCAGGCCGCGCAAAATCGCGATGGTGGACTCAACGTCCGGCTCACCCACGAGAACCTTCTGGAAACGTCGCTCAAGCGCAGCATCTTTCTCGATATATTTGCGGTATTCGTCAAGCGTGGTGGCGCCAATGCAGTGCAACTCACCACGCGCCAGAGCAGGTTTGAGCATATTGCCAGCGTCCATCGCGCCCTCGGCCTTGCCAGCACCCACCATGGTGTGGATTTCATCGATAAACACGATGTTGCTGCCGTCATCTTGAGACAGTTCTTTCAAAACAGCTTTTAAGCGTTCCTCAAACTCACCACGAAACTTAGCACCCGCCAAGAGACTCGCCAAATCCAGGGACAACACTTTTTTACCGCGCAACGTCTCCGGCACTTCATCGTTAATAATGCGCTGAGCCAAGCCTTCAACAATGGCCGTTTTACCGACGCCGGGCTCGCCAATGAGTACAGGATTGTTCTTGGTGCGGCGCTGCAAAATCTGGATGGCGCGACGAATCTCATCATCACGACCAATCACCGGATCAAGCTTGCCAGCACGCGCAAGCTCGGTCAGATCGGTGGTGTACTTGGCTAGTGCTTCCCGCTTGGACTCGCCTTCTTGGTCTGTGACCGTGCTGCCACCACGCACGGCTTGAATCGCTGCTTCAAGGGGCTTGCGCTGTAAGCCCGCATCAGCAAGCAGACGACCGGCCGGGCCTTTGTCATCAACCAAAGCCAGTAAAAACAACTCAGTCGGAATGTAGGCATCACCGCGCTTGCCCGCTTCCTTGTCGGTTCGGGTAAGCACAGCCTGCAGATCACGACTGATGCTGACATTGCCATCACCGCCCTGCACCTGAGGCAAAGCCCTGATTTCAGTGTCTAAGGCAGGGCCTAACCGGTTCACGGCTACGCCAGCCCGTGCCAACAGACTGCCCACACCGCTATCGGCATCGGCTAGCATGGCGGCTAGCACGTGAACGGGCTCGATGAACTGATTGTCATTGCGCGCAGCCAAGCTCTGAGCGTCGGCTAACGCCTGCTGAAACTTAGTGGTTAATTTGTCAAATCTCATGTTCTATTCCATTTAAAGGGGATAGGTCACCGCTCGTTCTCTATGGTTTATATCTGGGGTCATGCCACTTGATTTCAATACCCCAACAAACCATCACGGCCAAAGCGCTATTGACCCATTATGATGCCAAGATGGATTGATTTGCAGAGCGAGAGGCATTTGTGTCCTCTGCCACGCTTGGCAGCTTCTCGGCGGCGGCCCCTGCCGAAGGCGTCACGCCAGCACTCATTGGCAGGCGTGTTGATGCGCTAGAAGCCCAGCTCGGGGTGCGGCTCATTGTGCGCAGCACACGACGCCTGGCACTGACCAGTGAAGGGCACGCGCTTTTCGCGCAGGCTCAGGCCATACTGAAGTCTATACAAGGTGCCGAAACCCGAATTGGACAAGGCAGCGTAAAGCCGGTGGGGCTATTACGGATCACGGCACCCGCCGGCTTTGGCAGGCGTCATGTGGCGCCTCTCATGCCAGCGTTATGCGCCCAACACCCTGGCTTGGAAGTCTCGCTGGACTTGAGCGATGATTTTGTCGATCTGGTCAATGACCGATATGACTGCGCCATCCGCATTGGTGAATTGTCGGACTCAAGCTTGGTCGGCATTCATTTGGCTGACAATCAACACGTTGTCGTAGGCTCACCGGCTTATCTAAAAGCACACGGAACGCCGCAACGCCCGGATGAGCTGACACACCATCGTTGCCTGCCCTTATCGGCGCAAGGCGGCCAAACTCGAGGATCGCTGTTACAGGTCGAAGGCAGCCCCGTGTGGCACCCAATCGATGGGCAACTGACCTGCAGCGACGGCAGCGTCTTACATCGGTGGTGCCTCGATGGCCACGGCCTGGCATGGCGCTCCCTCTGGGAGGTAAGCCAAGATATTGCTGCGGGCCGTCTGGTGACCGTGCTTGACCGATACCGAGCACCCCCAAATGGGATCTTTGCATTAATGCCACAACGCAAACTGCCCCCGTTAAGAGTGAAAATCTTAGTAGATTGGCTCAAATTTCACTACAGACAAAGTGGTTATTTTGACTAAAATCAATTCTGTAGGCTCAGATGAGAACCTGTAAGCATCATTTCAAACTCGGAAATGACCTCTAGCTATAAATTTTTTACTGGTCGCTAGCTATGTCTCAAAGACGTGTGCCTGTCGCTGTTGATGCCGTTCACTGCGCCACCTGCATGATGGGTAATGTGTGCTTGCCTGCGGGCATGCCCAGCCATGAGGTTGAGCAACTCGATGAACTCGTCAAAGAGCGCATCAAGCTAAAAAAAGGCGAAACGCTTTACCGCCATGGGGAAAAGCTCGATGCGTTGTTTGGACTGCGCCTTGGTTCGGTCAAGACCCAACTCGAGGAAGCTTCAGGGCAAGTGCAAATCACTGGCTTTTTTCTGCCTGGCGAGATCATTGGCTTGGATGGCATGCTTGACGGTGAACACGGCACCAACGCGGTGGCCATGGAAGACTCTGAGGTCTGCGTGGTTCGCCTCAAAGACATCGACGACATTAGCCGCTACGTGCCATCTCTGCAGCAGCAAGTGCGTCGTGTCATGAGCAAGGAAATCGCGCGCACCTATCAAGTCATGCTGGCCTTGGGCTCCATGCGATCTGAAGCTCGCCTTGCAGCATTTCTGATCAATCTGTCTCAACGCTTAACCGCGCTAGGCTACTCATCGACTGACTTCATCATGCGCATGAGTCGAGAAGAAATCGGCAACTACTTGGGCTTAACGCTCGAGACGGTCAGCCGCCTGTTCTCGCGTTTTGCGCGCGATGGTCTAATTCGAGTCAGCCAGCGCGAGATTCGCATCCTGGACATGGAGGCACTCGAAGAGTTAGCCGGACATCAGGTTTCTTGAAATACGCTTTGACGCACGAAGTCCAGCAAGTTCGTCCCTGACATCGCAGCTTGACCAATTTGACCAGCCCAATAGGCTGAGCCTCCACCTACCCTAGCCCATTCATACAAGCGACGGGTGTAGAGCTGCAAGTCATACTCATAAGTTACCCCGATCGCCGCATGTACTGCATGCGCGATGGCTGCAACTTTCGCGGCAACCGCACTGTTTTGCGCTTTGGCCACTTCAGTTGAAGCAAACCTGGGCTGCCAGCCATCGACCTGACAAGCAATCTGGCTGGTCATTCGAGCACCATAAACTCGCTCTGCCATCT
Organism: Lautropia mirabilis; assembly: GCA_945876565.1. Lineage (GTDB taxonomy): Bacteria > Pseudomonadota > Gammaproteobacteria > Burkholderiales > Burkholderiaceae_B > Algicoccus. The sequence continues at coordinate 70,363 of CAMCOS010000006.1, forward strand.
CAGCAATTTGTTGTTGGAGCGCCTGGAACTTGCCAATAGGCTTACCAAACTGCTCCCCGTCAGTGGCATAGGTGAGTGTCAACTCCAGCACACGGTCTGCGACACCAGCCAACTGAATGGCCAAACCCAGTGCAACGCCATGAGCCACTAGCCCAGGGGCCGCGCGACCGACCACCGACTGACTCACCACCGCATGCGGCCAGGTCGCTTGCGCATCAAAACAACCCTTACCCCCAACATCGACCAACGTGGCTTGTCAGATCGACAAAAGATAGGCAGTATCTTGATCCTGAACCAGGGCGTGTACTGCAAGCTTGGCTGCTGGCAGATCCCGCGCGACTAGGCTCCCTTGCTCACCTTGTTGCACAAAACCGCTGGCGGTCAGCGCAGTATCAGGCGCCTGCTGACCAAGGCTCGCCAGCAAGGCTCGACCGAACATCGTGGCACCTACGGGCATGGGCAAACCGTACCGGCCGGCTGCAAACAAAACCTCCCAAGCTTGCGCCCAGCCCAAACCCGCCCCGCCTTCGGCTTCAGGTACGAGCACATCCAGAAAACCCGACTGTTGCAAGGCACACCATAGCTTGTCGGCATCACCGCTCTCGTTGCTAGCGCGAATCTCGGCTGGCACATTTAGACTACCAAGTAATTTATTTACTGCGTTGTAGATTTCGCTTTGCATCTGCCTACCTCAACCCCAAACCACGGGCAATGATGCCGCGCAGGATTTCCCGGGTGCCACCGCGCAAAGAAAAGGTTACGCCCATTTGCTCAAGGTACGCCAGCGCCTGCATCAACTCGCCTGACACGGCGAACTCTGGATGTGCACCCAACCATTGGCCAATCTCACGAATCACGCGTTGCTCGAATTCAGTGCCGTAATCCTTGACCACAGCAGCCTCTACAGCCGGGCTCAAGCCTGCGACCAGTTGTCCCGTCATGGCCAACGACATGCCGCGCAACGTACTTAATTCAGCCAATAATCCACCCAGCACTTGCTGCGCGTCGGCAGTCAGGTAGTCTTGCGCACGCAACGCCTCGGTCCAGGCGTTGAGCAACACCATGCTGGCGTAAACACGTTCAGGCCCACTGCGCTCAAATGCAAGCTGAGCATTGACCTGGGCCCAGCCCTGACCTTCTTGACCAATTAATGCATCTTCATCTAGCTGCACGTTGTCAAAAAAGACTTCATTAAAGTGCGCATCGCCAGCCATGTCGACAATCGGACGGATCGTAATACCAGGCTTGGACAAATCGACAATTATTTACGACAGGCCCTACTGGCGCTCAGCACTGTGCCCACTGGTGCGAACCAGAGCAATCATGTAACGGCAGTGGTGGGCGTTGGTCGTCCAGATTTTGTTGCCGTTTAAAAGCCATCCATGTTGATTGCGCTCAGCACGGGTACGAATGCTGGCTAGGTCAGAGCCGCTGTTGGGCTCACTCATGCCGATGCAAAAGAACGGTTCGGCACGACAAATCCTCGGCACATAAAAGTCCTGTTGCTCGCCCGTCCCGTAGCGCATGATCAATGGTGCGCTCTGGCGATCGGCAATTCAGTGGGCCGCCACCGGCGCACCGGCAGCGAGCAACTCCTCAGACAGCACATATCGGGCGAAAAAATCCTTGCCAGCGCCGCCGTGACTCGCCGGTATGGTTAGCCCCAACCACCCTCGCTTGGCCAGTTTGCGGCTAAAGCCCACATCGGTACCCATCCAGGATCGCGCACGCAAATGGATTGGCAGGCCGGCGAGTTCTCGATTCAAAAACTGCCGGACATCCTGCCGAAACCCATCAAGCGCTGACGGTACTGCAACGTAATCAAAAGGATTTAGCATGCAAATGACCGGGACGCCTCGTTTGTATTGCTTGGCTCAGTCTCATTGAACCAAGAAATACCCGTCACTAGTCTTTCGAACAAATGAACAGCGTCCTCAGAAAAGCTTCAGGGCCGCGATCGCCTGCCCTTAAAAGCCGATCTCGGCCCCAGGCTCCTCACCCTTCTGTGGGCGAATTAACTGTGTCAGCGCGCTGGCAGCGGCACCAATAAACCAGAATAAGAAAAAGCCGAATGCATAGAGCCACTCGCGCTCAAGTTGGATATAGCCAAAGATTGCAACATCCAGCGGATCGATAAAGGCAAACACAATGGCACTGCCCACGCCAGCCATCAAAAATGACGGCCAAAGGATACACAGAAACATGCGCGAGCACATGGCAAGCCCCCCCTAGGGTTGTTGACCAGCGGGTGAATTAGCCGGCTTTTCTACAACCAAGCCCCGCTTGACACCGCCGTCATAGATGGGCTGATCAGCAAAATTCTGCAGTGCCAGCGTAATGGTGATCGCACAAGCGATGATCGCCACGAAAGGGCCTAGCATCAAGTACCACGTCCACGGCTCACGCCACCATGGCTTGGGGGATTCATTTCGCTTCATGGACTACTCCTTTAGCGCGGAAAAATAAAGCTCGAGGCTTCACGTACCTCTGTTTGTCGGCCGCTTTCTGATTTTGACTGCGTTACAAATGTGATGGGATGCGAGCCTGTCTCGGCTGCGTCATAAGGTGCCTGCACCACCACCGGCAGCAACAGATTAGCTGTGGCCGGTACCTCGATATCAGTGGCAGGCTGTTTGCCACCACCACCGGACAACACATGGAGATCAGGCAATCCTTGTGCAGTGATCGAAAGCTTTAATGCTTCCTCAGAGGCATTCAGGATCTGCAAGCGGTACACGTTCTCAATCAAACCGCCAGCCACTTCTCGACCAAGTGCGCCTCTGTCTCGAATGATGTCCACCCGCAAGGTCTCGCGAGTCGCCAATGACCCGAAAAACACGGCAATAATGATGGCCATCAAGGCAGTGTAGATCAGCACGCGCGGACGAAACAGGCGCTTACGCACCTGAGAATCCGTCAGTTTCTCAAGAATCCCTCGCTCGGAGGTGTATCGAATGAGACCCTTCGGATAGTTAACCTTCTCCATCACCTGGTCGCAAGCATCTACACACGCACCACAGCCAATGCACATGTATTGAAGTCCCTTGCGTATATCGATGCCAGTCGGACAGACCTGCACACAAATACTGCAGTCGATGCATTCACCAAGTCCTTCAGCTTTGTAGTCAGACTTGCGCGAACGTGGACCACGTGGTTCGCCACGGTTGTAATCGTAGGTCACCACATACGTATCGGAATCGACCATCACACTCTGAAACCTAGCGTACGGGCACATGTATTTGCAAACCTGCTCGCGCAAAAAGCCTGCATTGCCCCAGGTCGCAAAACTATAGAAAAGCAACCAGAACCACTGCCAGGGGCCTAGAGCAAAGGCCAATAAGTTGGCGCCAAGCTCACGGATCGGCGCAAAGTAGCCGATAAACGTGAAGCCGGTCCAAAAAGCCACCACGATCCAAAGAAAATGCTTGTTTGCTTTAAGCCAAATCTTTTTGAGTGAAAGCGGTGATTCATCCAAGCGAATGCGAGCGACCCGATCGCCCTCTACGCGACGCTCAATCCACATGAAAATTTCAGTGTAAACGGTCTGGGGACAGGCGTAACCACAGAAAAGCCTTCCGGCCAGTGCCGTAAATAAAAATAGTGCGAGCGCTGAAATGATCAGTAGCAAGGTCAGATAAATTACGTCCTGAGGCCATAACACCATGCCAAAGATGTAAAACTTACGAGCACCGAGATCAAACAGCACGGCCTGCCGGTCGTTCCATTGCAACCAAGGCAAGCCGTAATAGAGCAGCTGAGTCAACACCACCAAGGCCACGCGCCATCGGGCAAACGACCCGGTGACTGATCGCGGGTAGATCTTGCGTCTCACATCTCTTAAGGTGTCCTCAAGAGAGTCGGTGACAGTTTTGCGTTTCGCCCCTGCCGGGCGCCATGGCGGCGGCTCTTCAGTTTCCGGCAGATTCTGTGCTGGGGTACTCTCTGTGGTCATGCCAAACTACCTCAATAAGGCAAAGCAAATGATGGATGACGTATTTTGCTTACTTTGCCTGCGCATCCTGTTGATTTGAAGCAACTTGCTGCGGACGGTTATTGGACAGACTCCAAACCCAGGCAGTCAACATCCGGACTTGTTCCGGTGTCAGATGACCACCTTGTGGCGGCATCTGGTTGTTAAGACCTTGCATGATGGCATTCACAATACGTTGCTCCGAACTACCGTATAACCAGACGCCATCCGTCAAACTCGGGGCACCAAGAATTTTGTTGCCTTTACCATCGGCGCCATGGCAAGCTGCGCAATTCGCCATGTAGGTACGCTGACCCTTGATTGCAGCCAATTGGTTGTGAGCCAGCCCGGACAGAGACCGCACATATTGAGCCGTGTCCGTCGCTGCTGACGCATCGATCACACCCGTGAAAGCAGGCATGATGCCGTGGCGGCCATTCACAATCGTGTACTCAATATCTGCAGGTGTACGTCCCCACTGCGAGTCACCTTCAACCAAATTTGGAAAGCTCGGGCTGCCCTTGGCATCTGAACCATGGCACTGGGCACAGTTGTTCAAAAACAAACGCTGACCGATTTGTTTGGCTTCGGGGTTGGCAGCGATTTGCTCAATCGACATGGCATCAAACTTCGCGTAAAGCGGCCGCACGGATGCAATGTGCTTTTGCTCTGCCTGTTCAACTTCTTGTGCTGAGGTGTAGTTCAACAAACCTGAATAGCCACCCAGCCCTGGGAACAGGACCAAATAACCCAGTCCAAAAGCACAAAAGCCGAGATACATCACGATCCACCAGCGGGGAATCGGGTTGTTCAGTTCACGCAAATTACCGTCCCAGACATGACCGGTATCGGTGACTTCCTCTTCTTTGCTGTTTTTAAGGTACTTTTTTTGGCTATTGAGTAGCCAAATACACCAAACAATCCCGATCAAGGAAACGCCACCAATCCACCAGCTCCAAAATCCACTCACAAAATCATTCATGATTTTTTCACCTCGACATTCTTGTCTTGCGCCTCGGGCTTACCCTCATCGGGCAACTCAAACGGCAGGTTGGCCGCTGCGTCGATATCTTTCTTGTGTTTAGGGGAAAACGCCCACCACACAATCCCGAAAAAAACCACCATGGCCAATACAGTCCCTACCGCATTCAGGACACCCATTTCAGTTCTCCACCTTCGGCTCGTTGGCCACTGCTGCCTGCCGCTGCATTGCCGCATTTCGAACACCGACACCTAGGCTCTGCAAGTAGGCCACCATAGCGTCCTCTTCAGTCTTGCCAACTAACGCCTGCGGCGCCTGCTCAATTTGCTCATCGGTGTATGGAACACCGAGCATGCGCAAGGCAATCATTCGCTGCTGCACATTCACGCCCTGAACCTTGTTCTGAGCCAACCAAGGGTAGTTGGGCATGTTTGACTCCGGAACCACGTCGCGTGGATTGCGCAAGTGAATCCGATGCCATTCGTCTGAATACCGACCGCCGATGCGGGCCAAGTCAGGTCCAGTGCGCTTTGAGCCCCACAGAAACGGATGGTCGAACACCGACTCGCCAGCCACCGAGTAGGGACCGTAGCGCTGAACCTCGGCACGCAGCATACGAACCTGCTGCGAATGACAGCCTACACAACCCTCACGGATATAAAGATCGCGCCCGATCAGCTCAAGCGGTTCATAGGGCTTAACACCGGGGGCTGGCTCAGTGGTGCTGTGCTGAAAAAACAGTGGCACGATCTGCACCAATCCTGCAAACATCACCACCACAACGCTGCAGATGATGAGCAAACCGATGTTCTTCTCTAGGGTCTCGTGCGAGAAAAAACCTTTTTTTTCGTTAGCCATTTCAATACCTATATATCAAGCAGCACTAGCAGCCGGAGGAATCGGATCCCGCGTTTCAGCTGGCACCAGCGGATTGACCGCCTTGGCACCAACCACCGTTTTAAACACGTTGTAGCCCATCAGACAGATGCCAAACAGATACAGTGCGCCACCCAACAGACGAATGACATAGAACGGATAGGTCGCCTTGACTGACTCGACAAAACTGTAGGTCAAGGTGCCATCAGGCTCGGTAGCACGCCACATGAGGCCTTGCATCACGCCAGCAATCCACATGGCAGCGATATACAGCACCACACCAATGGTGGCGACCCAAAAGTGCGTCTCGACTAGACGCATGCTCCACATACGGTCTTTACCCCACAGACGCGGAATCATGTAATAAAGCGAACCAAAAGTGATCATCGCCACCCAACCAAGCGCACCCGAGTGCACATGGCCAATGGTCCAGTCGGTGTAGTGCGACAAGGCATTGACCGTTCGGATCGACATCATCGAGCCTTCAAACGTTGACATGCCATAAAACGAGAGCGACACCACCAGAAACTTCAGGATCGGGTCAGTACGCAGCTTGTACCAAGCGCCTGACAAGGTCATGATGCCGTTGATCATGCCACCCCAAGACGGTGCCAACAAGATCAGTGAGAACACCATGCCGAGTGCCTGCGTCCAGTCAGGCAAGGAGGTGTACAACAGGTGGTGGGGACCGGCCCACATGTAGGTGAAGTTCAATGCCCAGAAGTGCACGATCGACAAACGATAGGAGTAGATCGGACGCTCAGCCTGCTTGGGGATGAAGTAATACATCATGCCCAAAAAGCTCGTGGTCAGGAAAAAGCCCACCGCATTGTGGCCATACCACCACTGCGTCATGGCGTCTTGAACGCCGGCATAAATGGAATACGACTTCCAGCCCAACAGGCTGACGGGCAACTCAAGATTGTTGACGACATGCAAGATGGCAATGGTCAGGATATAGACCCCAAAAAACCAGTTCGCCACGTAGATGTGTTTGACTCGACGCTTAATGATGGTGCCAAAGAACACGATCGCGTAAGTAACCCAGATCAGTGTAATCAGGATATCGATGGGCCATTCGAGCTCGGCGTATTCCTTGCTGCTAGTAAAGCCCATGGGAAGCGTTAACACCGCCCCCACAATGACCGCTTGCCAACCCCAGAAAGTGAAGGCGGCTAGCTTGTCCGAAAAAAGCCGAACTTGCGAGGTGCGCTGAACCACGTAGTAGGACGCCGCAAAAAGCGCACACCCCCCAAACGCAAAGATCACTGCGTTAGTATGCAGTGGGCGTAAGCGACCAAATGTCAACCACGGCGTGTCGAAGTTCAATGCTGGCCAGATCATCTGCGCAGCAATCAGCACACCAACTGCCATCCCGACAATGCCCCAAACGACCGTCATGATCGCGAATTGGCGAACTACTTTGTAGTTAAACGTTTCAACTGTTGCGGCCTTCGCTGATGACCCTGAGGTCGCAGTGGGCTCGAACGACCCTGCCATCGTCCCTGGTACGCTCGCCATGGTTTAAGTCCTCGGATTAAGTAATAGAGATTCCCGGGAGTAATGATGCAGATCAATTGCACCAAGGGCTTTGATATGGATCAATCAAGATCGTTTGGGTCTGTCATCATCATCCAAAATAGATCGACTGGCATGGTCAGGATCATCGTACTGACCAGAAAACACCGCCCACCACAGCACCGCGCCAATCAGACTGACGAACAGCAATGACAGAGGCAAGAGAAAATAGAGAACTTCCAAAATAAAGTCTTTTATGTTCTGGCCAAGCCGTTGTAATCCGGCGACGGGCCGCTAGGCGCGGGCTCACGGTACAGGCGCCAGGCATTGACGGTCACGGCAATCGATGAAACGAACATCGCAAGCGCAGCGAGCCATGGGGTGACCAGTCCACCCGCGGCCAACGGTGTGGTGATAATGTGAAAAATTACCGAGCCGAACAAGTTTTGGCGTGTCACCCGACGTGCACTGGCAAACAACTGAGTGGCTTGCGCTTCGGTCATGTTCGGGTAGGCGGCCAGCGTCGCATTGGCCGCTGCCAAAGAGACCGGCGCCGACATGGACAAGGCACAAGGGCAACTCATGACCAACAACGACACCATCACGGGCAATGCATAGGCTGGGTCTATCACCCACCATACGATCGCCACAACGAACGCAATCGCTAGCTGCACCACCACAAACCACATGGCCACCTGATCAGCATGATGCATCAAGGGGCTGCGCAGCTGCTCAAGTGTCTGCGAATGGCGCGAACTGTCAACGGACTGTCGGGCACGTAACTCAAAAAACCGTGCAGTCAGCAAAAAAGCGACAAACATCGTCACCGAGTCAAAGTAAACCTCACCCTCGCCCGTCATCGTCGTCACCAAACTGGGCACAAATGCCGCGATCATGCTGACCGCCACCGGCACATCCATGGTGATACGGCGCTCACGCCATGCCTGCGCCACGCCTTTCCATACAGGCCAGGCCGAGTAAAGAACCACCGGCACAGTCAAGGCCAAACTGGCCCAGTTCATCAAAAAAATCGCCCAGTCCAACACATCAAGATTGTCTTGACCAAAGGTATCCTGCCGCAGATAGCCAGGCAAGGCGAACATCATCACCTGCATCATGGCCAGCCACGCCAAACCAAGGCGAACCAGCATGCGCCTGCGCGACATCATTTCGTCGTGGGACAGAGGGCGATTTAGCGCAGAAATGGACTTTGACATGGGCTAAATGCTAGACGAGCCGGTCATTGACTGACTTGATCTACATCAAATTCACAACGGGTAGGATACTGAGTCATGGGCGGTGGGCCAATTTTGAAAGTGCCAGCCACAAATAGCAACGGCCGTCCACTTAAGGGACAGCCGTTGCTATTTGAACGATATGAGTTCTCTAACAAGCGGCAACCATGTGCCGCCAGTTAGCCAAGCTCAAATTAGTGCGATGCCTCGAACTGGGCTTCCTCGGTCGAGCCGGTCAGTGCCGTGGTCGAAGCTTGGCCACCTTCGATAGTCTGGGTCACGGCATCAAAGTAGCCAGTACCCACTTCACGCTGGTGTTTGACTGCCGTAAAGCCACGATCTGCAGCAGCGAATTCTTTCTGCTGCAACTCCACAAAGGCTGACATGTTGTCACGGGCATACTTGTATGCCAAGTCGAACATGCCGTAGTTCAGTGCATGGAAACCAGCCAGGGTGATGAACTGGAACTTGTAACCCATGGCACCGAGCTCGCGCTGGAACTTGGCGATGGTCGCGTCATCGAGGTTTTTCTTCCAGTTAAAGGAAGGTGAGCAGTTATAGGCCAACAACTTGCCTGGGAACTGACGGTGAATGGCTTCCGCAAATTTGCGGGCGTAGTCCAGATTGGGTGTAGCGGTTTCGCACCAGATCAGGTCTGCATAGGGCGCGTAGGCCAAACCACGGCTGATACCCTGGTCAATTCCGGCGCGGGTGCGGAAAAAGCCTTCAACCGTGCGCTCACCGGTCATGAAAGGACGGTCATTGTCGTCCACATCGCTCGTGACCAAATCAGCCGCATCGGCGTCCGTGCGAGCCAACAGGACAGTCGGGACACCCATGACATCGGCTGCCAGACGCGCTGCACTGAGCTTACTGACTGCCTCACGCGTAGGCACAAGCACCTTGCCGCCCATGTGACCACACTTCTTAACGGAAGCAAGCTGATCCTCAAAGTGCACGCCACTGGCGCCAGCATCGATCATGGCTTTCATCAATTCGAATGCATTGAGCACACCACCAAAGCCGGCCTCTGCATCAGCCACGATGGGAGCGAGGTAGTCGATGTAACCATCGTCGCCTGGGTTTTTGCCTTCCATCCACTGGATCTGGTCGCAACGCTGCAGCGCGTTGTTGATGCGGCGCACCACCTGCGGCACTGAATTGGCGGGATACAGAGACTGGTCTGGGTACATTTCACCAGCGAGGTTGGCATCACCAGCGACTTGCCAGCCTGAGAGATAAATGCCTTTGAGGCCGGCCTTGATCTGCTGCATGGCCTGGTTACCAGTCAAGGCGCCCAGCGTGTTGATAAACGGCTCGGTGTTCAGCAATTTCCACAGCTTCTCGGAACCCTGGCGAGCCAGCGTGTGCTCAACCATGGTCGAGCCGCGCAAACGCACCACGTCCTCAGCGCTGTAGTCGCGCTTGATGCCTTGCCAGCGGGGGTTTTCAGCCCATTCTTTCTGCAGGGCGCGAATTGCTGTTTCACGGGTGTTCATTTCTAATCTCCTGGATGAGTTAAGTCACAAGTCAAAAAACAAAAATAATTTGGTTCCACCATGGAATAAGTCTAACGATCTTGTGCGTTGCAAAGAGCTCTTATGTCTTATATAAGACAATATTTTTTATTGTTTAAAAACAATGAGATATAAATTTAATTTCATGATAAGAAATGAAATTCACGTTGATGAAATCGCTTTATGCGGCATCGCACCAGATATTTTTGCAATGTGAAATGCAGATTTCACAAAATGAAATTTCGACCCATTACAATTTTAACCATGAATAAGATTCCCCTTCCCGTGCACGATACGGACCTGCCCTTGGGCAAGGAAAGCACCTATCCACAACGCTATGACGCAACACTGCTATACCCAATCGCCCGCAGTCTGGGCAGAGATGCCATCGGCTTAGGCGCCGATCATCTGCCGTTTATAGGCTGGGATTTATGGCGCGGTTACGAGTTGTCCTGGTTAAACCCCAAGGGCGTGCCACGCACGGCGATTCTAAAAGCTTGGGTAGCGGCTTCAAGCCCCTGCATTATTGAGTCGAAATCGTTCAAGCTCTACCTCAACAGTCTGAACAGTGAACGGTTTGAGAATACACAGGCGCTTGAGCAACGAGTTGCCCTGGACATCGAACGAGCAGCCGGTGCGCCAGTCAAAATTCAAGTGATTCACCCAGCCCAATTTGAAACCGAGCCTGTGTATGAGCCCTCGAGTGGCGTCAGCATTTGTCTGGACGAACAAGACATTGAGGCAAGCGAGTACGAACCCAATGCGGATTTGTTAAGCCTGGCTTCTGCTGAAGTGGTCACAGAGTCGTTGTTTTCTCGGCTACTGAAATCGAACTGCCCGGTTACCGGTCAACCCGACTGGGGCAGTGTTCACATCGACTACCAGGGTGCTGTCATTGACCGTGCATCGCTGTTGCGCTATATCGTTTCGTTTCGGCAGCACCAAGGGTTTCACGAACAGTGCGTCGAGCAAATGTTCTGCGACATCCTGGCGCGCTGCCAACCTCAAACGCTATCAATTTATGCGCGCTACACCCGTCGCGGCGGCATGGACATCAATCCGTGGCGTGCAACAGTCGGCGTGCCCGAACCTAACTTGTTGCGTAGCGCCCAGCAGTAGGCCCACGACTCGCGCGCCCGATATGATTGGCCAGCAACGCCGCCACCACAAAGGCGGCAGCTGCACCAAGCCATGGTCCACTGCGCCAACCGGCATCTAGCAGCAAGCCGAACATCAAGGGACCCAGTGCGGAGCCAACATCGAGCCCGGAATAGACCAGGCCATACACGGATCCTACGGACTTCTTGGGCGTGACCTTACGCACCAGCATGTCTCGGGACGGTGCAGACAGCCCAGAAAAGAACCCTGCCAAAGCCATGGATAAAGCAGCAAAGGCCAACGGCACCCATCCCGAGGCCAATAGCGCAAATACGACGGCTGCGGCAATCAAGGACGCAAACACCACCAACTCACTCTTAAAGCTGGCATTGACCAGAAAGCCGCCGGCCAACATACCCAAAATTTGACCTGCCATATAGCCCGACAGAACCGTGCCGGCCGCAACCACAGTCATGCCGTAAATCTCACCCATGAGCGGAATGGTGTAGTTTTGAACCGCCGAAAAGGCAATCGTTGCGCACACAAAAAATAAAAACGCGCCCCAAAGCGCAGGCGAGACCAATAGTTGGGACAACGTGGTCATCAGTCCACCGCCAGCAGCATCGGCTGTATTGGAAGTCTGTGGTCCCATGTCACGCGTGCCTTGCACCAGCAATGATTCGCGCCCCCATACCAGCCCAACAAGAATCATGGCCATCAAAACGGCCACGCCAAATGCAGCCGCACGCCAACCGAACAGCTCTGAGATCCCAACCACAAAGAGTGGTGCTAACGCCCAACCCAATGTGCCAGTCAAATTGTGCGCGCTAAAGGCATGGCCCAATCGAATCGCCGCAACCCGATGATTCAGAATAGAAAAGTCAGCGGGATGAAACACGGAATTTCCAATACCGCCGACAATCGCCGCAAGCATCAAAGTGCCGTAGCCACCAGCCGTGGCCAGCAGCAGTGCTGACACCACAAACACCGCCACACCAAACCACAGCACGGGTCGAGGGCCTATGCGGTCGACAATAAAACCCGAGGCAACCTGCCCCAAGCCCGAGACCACAAAAAAAACAGTCATCAATAAACCGAGCTGCGCAAAGTCCAAGCCGAACGCACTACTCAAGGGAACAAACAGACTGGGGATGACCAATTGAAAAAAGTGCGATGAGCAATGCGCAGAGCCAACTAGTGCGATTGTGCGCCAATCGTCGCGCGCCGAGGGTTCGCGCAAGGGGTTAATGGGTGGTAAGGCAGCGGTATGACTCACGACATGAGGTCCTATTGATTTAGGCACGAGCCTGTATTTCAGGCCACGCTTTCTTAAGGTAATAAAACATCGACCATACCGTCAAGGCCGCCGCCACCCAAATCAGCACCTGGCCGATCAAAGCCACTGGCAAACCAAACCAGTCTTGATGGTGCAGTAAACAGGGAATGGCAAGCATCTGAGCCGCTGTCTTGAACTTGCCCAGCCAATGCACAGCCACGCTGGCACCAGCACCAATCTGCGCCATCCACTCACGCAAGGCAGAGATCGTGATTTCACGCCCAATGATGATCAATGCCACCAGGCTGCCAACACGATCCAGATGCAATAGCACCAGCAAGGCGGCGCTGACCATGAGTTTGTCAGCCACCGGATCCAGAAAGGCGCCAAATGAAGATGTCTGGTTCCATCGTCTGGCCAACCATCCATCAAACCAATCAGTGATGGCTGCGACGATAAACAGCCAAGCCGCAATCGAGTCTCTGAGCGCTACCGCCAACAGCGATTCCGGCGCATAAAAAAGCGCTACAAAAAACGGGATGATGGCAATCCGCAGCCAAGTCAGGGCAATCGGAACGTTAAAAGGCATATCGAATCACTTTTGCAGCTTTGGATGTGACTATCTTACAGAATCTTTTAGTCTGTCACTCATCAGTCTGCCACTCATTCGTGCAGAGCAGCATAGATGCGTTTGGCCAAATCCAGTGAAATCCCTTCAACAGAAGCTAACTGCTCCACGCTGGCTGCACTAACACCACCTAGGCCACCAAACCGGTTCAAAAGTTTTTGCCGGCGCTTGGCACCCACACCCTCAATATCCTGCAGCCGCGATGTCTGACGCGCCTTGGCGCGTTTGGCGCGCATGCCTGTGATCGCAAAACGGTGCGCCTCGTCACGAATCTGGGCGATCAGCATCAGAGCGGCCGAAGCCGCGCCAAGCACCAATGGCTCCCTCCCATCGGCAAACACCAGCGTCTCTAACCCTGTTTTACGATTTTCCCCCTTGGCGACCCCAACCAGAGAACTTAAATCAAGACCATATTCTTCAAACACTTGCCTGGCCACTTCAACCTGACCCTTGCCACCATCAATCAAAACCAAACCTGGCATCTGAGCCTGCTCGTCAGCTACCTTGGCGTAGCGACGCATGAGCACCTGTCGCATGGCTGCATAGTCATCGCCTGGCGTGATGCCATCGATGTTGTAGCGTCGGTAAAGCGCAGACTGCATATCGTGATGCTCAAACACAACGCAAGAGGCCTGGGTGGCCTCACCTGCGGTGTGGCTGATGTCAAAGCATTCAATGCGCAACTGTTCAAGCGATTGCTCATCGGTTTCTAGCCCCAGTGCCTGCGCCAATGCCAAGGTTCTGGCTTCGCGGGCACCACCCTCGGTCAATGCGCGCGCAAGCGAGAGTTCCGCATTCTGGCTTGCTTGCTCAAGCCAAGCACGCTTGACACCCTGAGGGCGAATCAAAAGACGGGTTTTACTCTCAGCCGCTGAATTCAATAGCGCCACAATCGACTCATCTTTGGGCGGACAGGAAGCCACGATGACCGCTGGCAAAGCATGTTCAACGTAGTGCTGCGCCATGAAGACTTCCAGAATGTCGTCCGCATCATCCTCGTTTACATGCGCTGGAAAGAACGCCCGGTCGCCAAGATGACGACCATTTCGGATCATGGCAAGATTCACGCATGCCTTGCCGCCCGCCATGGCAATCGCAATGACATCAGTGTCCTGCCCATCAGTTTGCTCCATGGTCTGTTGCTGCAAAATGCGCGATAGCGCCGACATCTGATCCCGCAACGCAGCCGCCTGTTCAAACTCAAGCGCTTCAGAGGCAGCCAGCATACGCTGCTCGATGTCCTGCAACACGACCTGTGTCTCGCCGGTCAAGAACTGCGTCGCCCGTTTGACATCTCGCTGATAGTCCTGTGCGCTGATCTGACCCACGCAGGGCCCAGAACAGCGATTGATCTGATACAGCAGGCACGGGCGGGTCCGGTTGGCATACACGGTGTCTTCACAGGTACGCAAGCGAAAGACTTTCTGCAAAATTTGCATGGTTTCGCGCACGGCCCAGGCATTTGGGTATGGCCCAAAAAACTGACCCGGGCGCTGCGTCGAACCTCGGTAGTAATTGATCCGCGGCACGTCATGCGCCGAGACCATCAGATAGGGATATGACTTGTCATCGCGAAACAGGATGTTGTAGCGCGGCTTGAGTTTTTTGATCAGGTTGTTCTCAAGCAACAGCGCCTGCGCCTCAGACGGCGTCACCGTCACCTCGACGTTGACCACGCGCGCCACCATGTGGGCAATCCGCGGACTGTGGCTGGTCTTTTGAAAGTAGGAACTAACCCGCTTCTTTAGATCCCGGGCCTTGCCAACATAGAGCACCTCACCATTAACATCCAAATGCCGATACACGCCAGGCAGATGCGGCAGACCAGCCAGCAATGCCTTAATGTCTGGCTGATCGTTGCCGGACCTAACCGAACTGGCTTGATCGGGCGAGGGTGGCTCAGTAGGTGATTTGCTCATCCACGCTTTGTACCAGAGCGAGCGCATGCTGATAGGATGGCCAGCGGCCAAGCGCAGACCACCGGCGCGCCTTCAATTTGGGCATCAACCGAGCAATGCGCTCGACTGACTTGCCATTGGGCTCGTGCTTTAGGTGTTTCAAAAGCTCATCGGCCAGATCCAAGCGATTACACACCAGCACCATGTCGCAACCCGCCCCCAATGCAGCATGGGCACGCTCGGTGATGTCACCAGCCACCGTCGCGCCCTCCATGGTCAGGTCATCAGAAAACACCACGCCGTCATAACGCAGCTGGCCACGCAAAATATCCTGAATCCATTTTTGAGAAAACCCTGCAGGCTTGTCATCCACCTTGGGGTAGATGACGTGTGCGGGCATCACGGCTGGCATCACCAGATCACCGAGCCAAAGATAAGGCGCCGCATCGTCTTTCATGATGCGCGCCAAGGTACGATTGTCCACCGGGATTTCGTGATGTGAGTCTGCCGTCACCGCCCCATGGCCTGGGAAATGCTTACCGCAAGCGGCCATGCCCACCATCGCCAGGCCTTGAGCCAGCGCACGCGCAAGCATCGCAACGACTCGTGGGTCTCGATGAAACGCCCGGTCACCAATAACCTGGCTGACACCGTAGTCCAAGTCCAACACCGGGGCAAAGCTCATGTCCACACCACAAGCACGCAACTCGGCTGCCATCACCAGCCCGCAAGCGGTTGCCAGTGACATGGCGCGCATCGGGTCTCGCATCCAGACCTGCCCGAGTTTGGCCATCGATGGCAGATGGGTAAAGCCATCTTCACGAAAGCGCTGCACGCGTCCACCCTCATGGTCCACGGCAATGAGCAGTCTGGGCGACTTGAGCCTGTGAATTTGGCGGGTGAGTTTGCGCAACTGCGCCCGATCTTCAAAATGGCGGGCAAACAAGATCACCCCGCCAACCAGGGGATGCATTAAACGCTTGCGATCATCATCAGACAGACGCGGGCCAGCCACATCAATCATCACTGGGCCGCGACGACCCTGATGGGTTTTAGAAGATGTTTTCATGCGGTGAACTCCGGCAGCGGTATGGGTTGTCCACGCAGGCCAGCAAGGCGCGCCTGCACCATGGCAGCTTTCATGTTGCGCACCGCAGTCTGCCAGCCATCAAAAATCGACTGCGCCACAATGGCGTGCCCAATATTGAGCTCGGCAATCCCGGGCAAAGCCGCAATGGGCGCCACATTACCGTAATGCAGCCCGTGACCGGCGTTGACTTTCATGCCAAAGCCAACGGCCAATGCGATCGCTCGCTCTAAACGTGCAATTTCGGCGTGAGCCTCTGCCGTGGTTTTTGCTTCAGCATAGGCACCCGTGTGCAGCTCGATGATGCGTGCACCGGTGCGATGCGCTGCCTCAATCTGGCTCGATTCAGGATCAATAAAGAGCGACACGCGAATGCCGGCAGCGTGCAGTCGGTCCACCGCAGCACCCACGGCATTGAAGCCACCCAAGACATCCAAGCCACCCTCGGTGGTCAGTTCAGTGCGCTTTTCTGGTACCAAGCAGACATCGTGTGGGCGCACATCCAAGGCGATATCGAGCATCTCATCGGTGACCGCGCACTCGAGGTTCATGCGAGTCAGCAATTTGGGGCGCAAAGCGTACACATCGGCATCTTGAATATGCCGGCGGTCTTCGCGCAAATGCAATGTGATCAAGTCTGCGCCTGCCTCTTCCGCCACGAGCGCCGCCCTGATCGGATCTGGATAAGTGCAGTGACGCTGCTGGCGCAAGGTTGCCACGTGGTCAATATTGACGCCTAAGTCGATCATGATGGATTGATGTCTACGATGGTTAACGGTTGTTTGTTCTTAGATTGTACGGCTGAAGCATCGAACCCACCCCCCACGGCCTTGTACAAGTTAATGCGGTTGGTGACGGTCTCAAACCCCGTCAACACCTGTTGCACCCGCGCATTAAAGAGCTGAATTTCAGCGACTTGCACTTCCAGATAGCTACTGACGCCATTAAAAAAGCGAGCGTTGCTTAAATCCAGAAACTTCTGTGCGGCGGCTGCCTCAGCCGTTCGAGCAGCGAGCTGCGTCTTTAAGGTTGCCTCGCCCGACAAGGCATCCGCAACCTCGCGAAATGCCAGCTGGATGCGTTGCTCATACTTGGCAATTGCCTCACGCTGGGCAGCCTCAGCCTGTGCAAAGCCCGCTTGCAGGCTACCGCCTGTAAAGATGGGCACACTGATGGATGGCGTAAAAGCCCAAGCGCTGCTGCCAGACTTAAACAATCCACCGAGCGACGTGCTTGCAGTACCAACACTGCCTGTCAGGCTGATGTTCGGGAAAAATGCAGCGCGTGCAGCGCCAATGTTGGCATTGGCCGCCAGCAACTGGTTTTCTGCGGCACGAATATCAGGGCGGCGCGTCAACAACTCGGACGGCAAGCCCGACGGCACATTGGCCAACCCGTTGATGTCATCAAATGACATGGGTGGCACTGTCAACTGCGGCAGTGGCTGTCCAATTAAAACGCTAAGTGCATTGCGAGCCATTTGCTCATCACGGATGTAACGCGCCAAGTCCGCTGCAGCCGCATCAACCAGCACTTTGGATTGGACGGCATCCATCTCAGACGCCACCCCGTTGGCAAAGCGCGCGTTCACGAGGTTGTAGCTTGCCTGCCGGGCTTTGACGGTCTGTTCCGTCAAGATAACCAAGGCCTGCGCCAGGCGAAAACGGAAATATTGAACCGCCGTATCAGCCACGAGCGTGATTTGCACTGCGCGGGCTCCCTCAGCGGTGGCCAGATATTGCTGAAACGCGGCTTCAGACAAATTGCGCAAACGTCCAAACAAATCGAGCTCAAACGCCGTAATAGCCACACCCGCCGAATACTGGCTGCTGATGACATTGCTTGTGCCGGTAAATCCTGGTCCACGCTGGCGCGCCTCACCCAAACCCGCACCGATTTGCGGGAACATCTCACCACGCTGAATACCCCAAAGCGCTTGCGCTTGATCCATGCGCGCCACCGCAATTTGCAAATCACGGTTGTTGACCAGCGCAATGGCAATCAGCGAGAGCAGTGTGCGGTCCTGAAAAAACTGCTGCCATGGCATGTCGGCGTCACTCTGCACCCCAGATGCCAGGGCTTGCGCCGGCACGTCTTGGCGCGAAACATCGCCGGTGGCCACATTAAAACCAAGCTCGGGCTGCTGCGGAAATTCAGCGGTTACGGGCATGGCGGGTTGCTCGTACTTGGGTGCGAGGTTGCAGCCAGAAAGCGAGATGGCGCTGGCGAGCAAAACGATGCAGCCTGCGCGACTCATGATTTCTCTCCGGGCGTGTCTGACTTGCCAGGCACATGCGTCGGTGCAGCGTGCAATAACTTGACCTTGGTCTTGAAAAACTTCAAGATAGTCACAAAAAAGATCGGTACAAAAATCACGGCAAATGGGGTGGCTGCCAGCATGCCGCCGAGCACCCCAAAACCCACTGCTTTTTGGCTGGCCGCGCCCGCACCGGAGGCAAGTGTCAGCGGCACCACACCGAGTATGAACGCAAACGACGTCATGAGAATCGGCCTAAAGCGCAAGCGCGCTGCTTCAACCACCGCTTCGTATAAGCCCATGCCTTGAGCATGCAAGTCTTTGGCAAACTCGACGATTAGAATCGCGTTTTTGGCTGAAAGGCCAATCACCGTGACCATACCAACCTGAAAGTACACGTCGTTGTTCATGCCAAGCGCACTGATTAAAGCCACTGCACCGAGCATGCCAAGCGGCACCACCAGCATCACCGACAAGGGAATCGCCCAGCTTTCGTAGAGTGCTGCCAACACCAAAAAAACCGTGATAATCGCCAGCGCCATCAAGATGGGGGCTTGCGCACCGGCTTTGATTTCCTGATAAGACAAGCCTGTCCACTCAAAGCCAAACCCGGCAGGCAATTCGCTCATCAAACCTCGCATGACGTCCATGGCCTGGCCCGATGAGTACCCCGGCGCAGCGCTGCCAGAAATGCGGATGGTGTCGTAACTGTTGTAGCGCACCACCTGGGTTGGCCCCTCGGTCCACTGTACGTCCACAAATGACGACAGTGGCACGAGTTCGCCGACGGTGTTGCGGGCATTTAACCGCATGATGTCTGCCACGGTATTGCGAAACGCTTGATCTGATTGCACCCAGACGTTTTGCATCCAGCCCATGTTGGGAAACTTACCCAAGTACTGTCCACCCATGGCAGTGCCCAGGGTCGCCGCTGCCTCCTGAAAGCTCACGCCCATGGCGGCGAGCTTCTCACGCTCAATGGCGATGCTCAATTGGGCGCCTGGTCCCAAACCGGTGATGCGAACTTGGGAAAGCACGGGGTTCTGTGCGGCCAACGCCAGCATCTGACCGGCGGCCTGCATTAAGGCCGGGAAGCCCGCGCCAGAGCGATCCTGCAGCCTGAAGTCAAAGCCACTGGCATTGCCCAGAGAGGAAATCGCTGGCGGAATCACAGCGAACACCAGCGCATCGGGAATCGTACCGAGCAAGGTGCCGGTTGCCTTCCCGGCAATTGCCATGGCCGACTCGCCGGGTCCCTGGCGCTGATCAAAGGGCTTTAATGGCACGAACGCCAGTGCCGCATTCAAGCCGTTACCGTTAAAACTAAACCCGCGCACAGCCACAATGTCCTGCGTGGTTGGCTCGGCCAGGAAGTAGTTCTCCACCTGGTTGATCACTTCCATGGTGCGTGTGGACGAAGCCCCCGTGGGCAACTCAATGTTGACCACGATATAGCCTTGATCCTCATCGGGCAAAAATGATCCCGGCAAACGAATGTACAAGTAAGTCATCAACACCACGAGCAGAACAAATATCGTCATGTAACGCCCAGGCCGATGAATCAAGTGACTGACCATCCCCTCGTAGCTCGTTGTTGTCTTGTGAAAGCCACGGTTAAACCACCCAAAAAAACCCCTCTTTTCTTCATGGTGCCCTCGGCCGATCGGCTTTAAGATCGTCGCGCACAGAGCTGGCGTAAAAGACAACGCCAAAAAGCCTGAGAACAAGATGGAGACCGACATGGCAACGGCAAACTGCCGGTAGATCACGCCCACGGAACCCGCCATGAAGGCAAGCGGCAAGAACACCACCGTGAGCACCACCGTAATACCAACAATGGCACCTGATATCTGCGGCATGGCTTTAATGGTGGCCTCGCGCGGCGATAACCCCTCTTCTGCCATGATGCGCTCGACGTTCTCGACGACCACAATGGCATCGTCCACCAAGATGCCAATGGCCAGCACCATGGCAAACATGGTCAATACGTTGACAGAGAACCCAAACGTATTCATGACCGCGAATGCACCCAGCATGGCTACTGGCACCACCAGTGCGGGAATAATGGTGTAGCGAACGTTTTGCAAGAAAACAAACATCACCACAAACACCAGCACCATCGCTTCGAACAAGGTATGCACGACCTGCTCGATCGAGGCCTCGACGTAGGGCGCTGTGTTGTATGGAATCGCGTAGGAAATGTCGCCTGGGAAGAACTCGGAGAGCTCCTGCATCCGAGCTTGGACGCCTTCGGCCGTCTCAAGCGCGTTAGCACCTGGCGCCAACACCACGGCAAATGCTGCCGTGGGCTTGGCGTTCAAGCGTGCGCCAAACTGATAATTGTCCGCCCCAATCTCCACTCGCGCGACGTCTTTTAGACGCACCGATGAGCCATTGGCGTTTGCGCGAATCACCACGTTTTCGAATTCAGCCACGTTGGTGAGCTGGCCATTACTGGTGATGTTAGCCGCCACCCGTTGACTCTCAGGGTTGGGTGGGCCACCCAAGACACCGGCTGGAATCAGAATATTCTGTCCACGAATGGCGTCATTGACATCTTGAACGCTCAACTCAAGTCCCACGAGCTTGTCTGGGTATATCCAGATACGCATGGCGCGCGGCGCTGCAAAGAGCTGAAACCGGCCAACACCTGGCACCCGCGAGATCGGGTTTTGTACATTGCGCTTGATGTAGTCAGCCAAGGCGGTCGCATCGAGGTCACCGTTGGAAGACACCGTGACCACCATCAGAAATCCTGAACTGGTCTGCTCAAACTGCAGACCCTGCTGACTCACCGCCCCAGGCAGTTGGGCGGCCACGTTTGAAACCCTGTTCTGAACATCAACTTGCGCGAGATCTGGATCAGTGCCCGGCTCAAATGTGGCTGTAATCTGCGCCTGGCCATTGGAGTCACTGACCGACTCGTAGTAGATCAGGCCTTTGGCACCGTTGAGTTCGTTTTCGATGATGCTGGTGACCGACTGGGCTACCTCAGCTGCTGAAGCACCTGGGTAGGTTGCGGAGATCTGGATGGCCGGAGGCGCCACATCGGGATACTGCGCCACGGGCATGGTACGCAGCGACAACAGACCGATGGCGGTAATCAAAATCGCCACCACCCATGCAAATATCGGCCGTTCTATAAAAAACTGTGACATGAACTGGATGCCTATCGGGCCTGGTCAGTCAGCGCTACTGCCCTGGCTGCCATGGACGGGTTTGGACGGGCGCACCTTCGCGTATTTTTTGAAATCCAGCCACGATGACTTCATCACCCGGGCTCAGGCCTTGCGTAATGATCACCTGATTGTCGTAATCATTGCCTACTTGCACTGGCACCATCGACGCCTTGCCGTCTCTAACCACGTATACATTGGTCAGGCCGTTGGCTGCACGCTGCAGCGCTTGTGGCGGCACCATGAGTGCCTGCTCAGCGACCGCCTGCTCGACCCTCACCCGCACATACATGCCAGGCAGAAGAACCGCATCCGGGTTGTCGACTTCAGTGCGCAACACCACCTGACCTGTCGTTTCACTCACCGTCATGCCCGTAAAAAGCAGTCTTGCTTTACCAGGATAGAGCGTTCCACTTTCCAGAATCACCGAAACCTCGGCCGCGTCATCGCCCACGAGTTTGAGATGGCCGGCCTTGAAATCCCGGCGCAACTGCGAGAGCTCGGTGACCGACTGGTAAACGTCCACATAAATGGGACTGATTTGCTGAACCAAAGCCATCTGGGTGGCCGTGGATGCCTCCACGAGCGCACCCTCAGTCACCAAGGCTTCGCCAATGCGACCATTAATCGGAGAAGTCACGTTGGTGTAGCTCAGATCAATCTCAGCAGCTCTCAAGGCTGCCTGAGCGGCCATCACATTTGCCCTGGCTTGATCAGCGCGCGCCACAGCATCGTCATATTCCTGACGGCTGACTGCATTAATTTTTACCAGTGGCGCATAACGCTTGGACAAAGCAATGGCCGATCTCTCGTCGGCCTGGGCCCGTTGCAAGTCCGCTCGGGCGCGATCAAACGCCGTTTGATAGGGGGCGGGATCAATTTGAAACAGGGGTTGATTCTGGATGACTTCACTGCCCTGCTTAAACAGAACTTTTTGCACAATCCCAGTGACACGAGTTCGAACGTCGGCGTTGCGCACCGCATCGACCCGACCTGGCAAATCGGCACTGATGACCGCCTTGGTTGGCGCAAGCTTAACCGTGTCCACCAGCGCAGGCGCACGCTGCTGGCTAGCCGGTGGCTCGCCGCAACCCACCAAAATTAATGCTGACAATAAAAGGCTAGCCCAGAGCCATCTGCGCCCATTGAGCGAACGCATACGCATGTCCTAAAGATAGATTACTTGGTGAGATCGTTGACCACACCCGATCCCGCCAAAAACGGATATCGCGCGAAGATGTCCACCACCACGGGGGCTAATGACTGTTCGGAGGCTGCCTGCTCGACATCGTCGATTGCCGAGGTTGCCACCCCTTCCCAGACCAGTTGCTTTTTACGGGCATCAATCAGATCGATGCTAAGAACGCCCTCGGTGTACTGAATCACACTGGAACCATAACCATAGCCCCCCCAGCCATAGCCTCCCCACGGGTCATACCAACCCATGCGATAGCCATAGTAATTGGGTCCCCACGGCATGGGCGGTGGCGGAACGTACTCCGTTTTTTGTTTCGACTGCGCTAGAAAGTTCACCAGCAAATCTGGCGATTGCGGATCATAAATATAGCCGCGTTGCTCCATCTGCAAACGAGTCAGTGTCTTTAAGCGCTCTGTTAGCAAGGTGGTGTAGCCGGCACGGTCTGTGCCCAATGGGTCTGCAAACGCAAAAGTTCGGTAGGCCGCAAAGTCGGCGCTATGATCATAGTCACTTCTGACCTCAGGACCTGAGGCGCAGGCCGAGACCAACAAGACCAAAGACAAAAACCAACCTCTGCTTCTTCTTAATACGCTCATTGTCTCACCAACTTAAGGAGTTTCCTTACTGTATCACGTCAGCCTGGCGTACTGCTCGCGCAACACATTCTTTTGCACCTTGGCCATGGCGTTGCGCGGCAACTCGTTGACCAAGTGAACCTGCTTGGGAACCTTATAGTTCGCCAGCTTAGTCTTTAGCGCGGCCAGCATGCCAGAGACGTCGAGTTCCATGCCTTTGGCCGGAACAATCACTGCCACCACCGCTTCGCCGAAGTCCGGATGAGCCACACCAATGACGGCCGACTCCAGCACGCCCGGCATGTCATCGATCACCGACTCGATTTCCTTGGGGTAGACGTTGTAGCCACCCGAGATGATCAAGTCTTTACTGCGCCCCACAATGGACAAATAATCCGAGGGGATATCTTGACCCTGCGGTGTTTGCCCACCCCAGCGACCCATGTCTCCTGTCTTAAACCAGCCGTCTTGGGTGAACTCCTCACGGGTTTTTTCGGGCATTTGCCAGTAACCGGCAAACACATTCGGTCCCTTGACCTGAATATGACCAATCTCGCCCTCAGCGCATGGGTTTAACTGCTCGTCCACAACACGCACGTGTACACCTGGCAAAGGCTTGCCAACGGTCGAACCGATTCGCGGCCCTTGGCTGGCCTCATACGGGTTAGAAGTCAGCATGCCTGTCTCGCTCATGCCGTAACGCTCCAGGATCGGGGTGCCAATGCGGTCTTCAAATGTATCAAAGGTTTCAAGTAAGAGTGGTGCCGAACCAGAGACAAATAGGCGCACATTGTTGGTGACCTGTTGGTTAAAACGTTCATCTGCCAATAGCCGAACATAATAGGTTGGCACCCCCATCATGACTGAACTTTCCGGCAAGAAACGCAAAGCCGCATCCACATCGAGTTTGGGCAGCCATATCATGCTGGCGCCAGCATACAGTGCCCCATGACACGCCACAAATAGGCCATGGATGTGAAAAATCGGCAACATATGCAGCAAAGTATCGTCTGAAGACCAACCCCAATATTGGTGTAGCGTTTGGGCATTGGAAATCAGGTTGCCGTGCGTGAGCATCGCGCCCTTGCTGCGGCCGGTCGTGCCAGACGTGTAAAGAATGGCCGCTAAATCGTCAGTGCCCGTCAGCGCATCCTCAAACTCGCCAGAAAAGCCCAGGATCGCTTGCATCAGACTACCTTGACCAGTCGCATCGAGTGTGATCACATGCCCAGAGCCGGCTTGGTCAGCCAGGGGCTGGACCCAAGGCAGGTTTTCTGGGGCGCACAGCACCACAGCCGGCTTGGCGTTATCCAGAAAATACTCAATCTCGCTTTGGCGATAGGCCGTGTTCAGAGGCAAATAGGTGTAACCCGCGCGCAAGGTGGCCAGATATAAAAACAGCGCTTGCGGGGACTTCTCAACCTGAGCCGCGACTCGGCTACCCGCAGGCAGATGAAGGCTTTTGAGCCAGTTGGCCATTTGACCAACCGATTGGTGCAGTTGCGCATACGTCCATATGGACTGCGTTGTCTGCAAGGCCACCTTCTCGGGTTCCTGCATAAACCGTTCACTTAAAACGCTGTAAAGATTAGCCACCTCTACTCTCCCGTTTATCCTTTTTTTGTCAATGGCTGGCTACTTAGCCATCACAAGCGGTTCGTTGCGCAATGGCTCAACTGCGCCAATCATAGGTGTTCGACGGACCCAATGGAACGCGCCCAACGTTTAGCAGGCAATCCATAAGCTTGCTCTAGCCATTGAGCACGATGCAGAAGATCGGATTTGCCCACGCGCAGATCCGGCCCCTTAAACGCGAGCACAATCTGATTGCCCTCCTCGACTGGCGGCAATAGGATGAGCCGCCCGCTAAAGACCGTCTGCAGACGCTGCAGATTGAGCGCAAAACTCTCGTGTTTGCCAAAAAGGTTCACACTCAGCACGCCGGGCGGCGACAAACAATCAAAACATCCTTTGTAAAATGTCAGCGAGTCACAGACCGGGCCAAGTGCATCGGTGTCGTATAAATCCACCATCAACACCGACAACGTCTGGAAATTAATCGGATTTTTTACCCAACTTTCAGCATCTTCCCGGAAAACACGTAAACGAGTGTGTCGCGGCAAGCGAAAATACTGCTCGCAAATTCGAATCACGCCAGGGTTGCGCTCGACGACCACCAACGGGTTTGGCAAATGCCGATAGCAAAACCGCGTAATAGAGCCAGCGCCTAGGCCGAGCTGACCAATCATCTGCTCTGGCAGGGGCTGCAAAAACAAAAGCCAGGCCATCATCTGCTCGGTGTAGGACAACACAAGGCTATCAGGACGCTTGAGCTGCATCGCCCCCTGAATCCAGGGGGAGTCAAAATGCAAATAACGCACGCCCGCCTGCTCCGACACGGTTGGTTGATCCATCAATCCCTGAGACCTCTTCATGAAACCATCTTACTTTGCGGCTTCGAATCCACCCGCAATTGGCAGACCCGGATTTTAACGTTTGCCCGCAGCCAGAATCCGGCATACAATACAGAGCTTGGCGAATTTGATGCTTGTCATCGTAGCTATACCCAGTGCAGCCATACTCAGTGCAGCCATACTCAGTGCAGCGCTAACCGATAACGTTTACTTGAGCTTGCTTGATCCTGTCTGGCTAAATGTGCCGGCTTGGGGGCAGGCGGAAAAGGGAAAATCATGAAAGAAGGCATTCATCCGGAATACCGCAACGTTGTGTTTCTGGACCAGCAAACCGGCAACTCGTTTATCTCGCGTTCGACGTTGAAGTCGCGCGAAACAGCAGAGATTAACGGCGTCTCCTACCCACTATTTAAGTGCGACGTGACTTCGGAATCGCACCCGTTTTATACCGGCGCTCAAACGCGTCTGGTTGAAACCGGTCGGGTTGAGAAGTTTCGCCAGCGTTTTGCGCGTACCGCAGGCACACGCAAGCCAGGTGGTCAGGCAGGTTAGTCCCTGGCACTTACGCGTGAAAGCCACGGGCAGCTGAGTCGCTGCCCGTTTCTTTTTTGCGGGACCGTTCTACCCCTGGTCAAGTGATGGACACGCCGAACTCTTTAGCGCGCTCGTAGACACATGCTTTAGTGTTTACACTGTTGCACCGAGCCAATCTCCAGTATCAATTCTATCGTGTCACTTGAGCATCCCACACCAGCACGGTTAACTGCCTTGGCGACCACTCGCCTGCCTGCTGCTATCCTGATCGGACTGCTGTTGCTCTACGCGTTGCTCGGATTGTTTGCACGCGACCCCTGGAAAACAGATGACGTCGTTGGGTTAGCCACCATGCTGACGGCCAGCGCCCAGGGCGGTTGGGCTTGGCTATTTCCGCACATCGGCAGCGCACCCCTGCCACAAGCCAGCCCATTGCCCACCTGGGCCGGCGCTGCTGCAGTCGAGCTGCTCGGCTCCTTCATGAATAACATCGTGGCGGCGCGCCTGAGCACCTTGGCCTGGGTGCTGATCACCGCATTTGCCCTTTGGTACGCCACCTATCTTGCTGGGCGCAGACCTGAGCCACAGCCTGTGCCCTTGCCATTTGGTGGTGAACCAAATGAAGCACAGTATGGCCGTTTGCTCGCCGACATGAGCGTGCTCTTTCTGATTGCAACCATCGGCATTTTGTTGCGCACCCACGAGACATCTGAAGCCCCTGCCTTATTGGCCTGCCAGGCGATTGCGATGTTGGGCGCCGTTCGGCTGCCAGACAAGCCGTGGCAAGGCAGTGTCTTAATGACGCTGTCGATCGCCGGCGCCTTCTTGACCGCGGGTGCCACGGCTGGACTACCCCTGTGGATTGCCTGCCTGATCCTCGTGCTGCCTGGAGCGACCCTGGCAGCTCGCCGCTTGCCCGTTGCGCTCGCGCTCATCATCTCACCGCTGCTGGTGCTGTTTTGGTGGTTGAGCGTGAACGCCATCAACCCCATCTGGGCCACCGAGTGGTGGTTCTGGAACCGCCCACAACTAAACATCGGCGCAATTGATCAACACACAGGTGCCTGGCGTGACCTGACTTGGTTTTTGTGGCCGACCTGGCCACTGGTATTGCTGGCATTGTGGAACTGGCGCAAGCAAATCTTGGCACCTCACGTCTGGATACCTGGGGTGTTCGCCCTAGCGCAGTTGTTAAATATTGCGTTGACGCCCAATCCAGGTGAGCTGAACTACATAGCGCTGACGGTACCGTGCGCCATGCTAGCGGCGTTTTCGGTGCCAACCCTGCGGCGTGCCGTGGTCAACACACTGGATTGGTTCGCCTTGATGATATTTTCTGTGTCGGGCGCCATGGTGTGGTTAGGCTGGATCACCCAGCAAACAGGCTGGCCCACCCAGATTGCTAAAAACATTGCCAGACAAACGGTGGGCTATGACGGCCCAATTTCGTGGGGTGCATTCTCCATGGCGCTGGTCATCTCAGCGATCTGGGTTGGGGCTATCATCTGGCGCCTGAAACTGCACCCTAAAGTTGCCTGGCGCGGCGCTTTGTTAAGCGCCATGGGGCTGACCAGCACGTGGATCTTGCTGGTTTTGTTATGGCTGCCCACAGTTGACTATGTACGCAGCTACCGCCCCATGTCCGCTGAGGTGAGACAGGTCATCGATCAAGCCAGTCAAAATTCAGGCCAATTGCTATGTGCTCAATCCAGTGGCTTGTCGGTTGGCCCTAGGGCATCGCTGTACGTATTTGATGGCATTGAAATATCACGCGATGATCAGTGCCCGTTGCTGATTCAGCAAACCACGGCGGAACGACTTCAGCAGGGTCTTGCTGGGTTTGACCGCGACTCACGCGTGCTATGGACTGGCTCCCGGGGTGCTGACCGATTTGATCGCTATCGGGTCTTGCTACTCACCCCCAAGACCAACCCATGACAACTGCCGCTCAAGCACCCCATCCGCTCAGAGGCATCTTACGGCAGTCTTGGCCAGTGCTCATTAGCCAATGGGCCAGCATCGCATTCGGGGTGCTTGACACTGCCATGACGGGCCACTCAAGCCCACAAGATCTGGCTGCGCTGGCGCTAGGCGTGGCGATATTCATCACGGTTTTTATTGGGCTCATGGGTGTGATGCATGCGCTCATCCCCATTCAGGCGCAGTCCTATGGTGCCGGGCGCTACGATGAAATCGGTCAAGCCTGGAGTCAGGGGATCTGGGTTTCCATCATCCTGACGATCTTCGGTGCCATTTTGATGAGCTTTCCAGACATCTGGCTATCGCTGTCCGGGCCGGTGGACCCAGCGGTGCGCGAGCGTCTGGGCAGTTACTTACTGGCGCTCACATTCGGCCTACCAGCATCGCTAATGTTTCGCACGGTCTATTCACTGGCGCAGGCCGTCTCACGCCCAAAAATGATCATGATGATCAATCTGGCTGGTGTGGCCGTTAAGATTTTTCTGAACTGGGTACTAATATTTGGCAACCTTGGCATGCCAGCGCTTGGCGTGGCGGGCGCAGGCATTGCATCGTCGATTGTCTACTGGCTCACATTGGGCGTGAGTTTGTGGTGGCTATGGCGCCAACCGTTTTACCGTCAGTTCAACCTGCGGCTGCGCCGCCCGAACTTCAAGGGTATCTGGGAAATCCTAAGGCTCGGGCTGCCCATGGGCGCATCCTACGTGGTCGAAGTCAGCGCCTTCACGTTCATGGCGCTACTGATTGCCCAAGAAGGCACCACCGTCACCGGCAGCCATCAGATCACCTCAAACCTGGCAGCGCTGTGCTACATGATGCCACTGGCCATCGGTATCGCAACGGCTGCCCAGACCGCACAGGCCATCGGCAGTGGTAATCTCGAACTCGCGCACCGCACGGGCATGACTGGACTGATCGTGACCTTCACGGGCGCCGTCATCACTGCCTTGGTTCTATTTTTTGCACGCGAACAGATTGTGGCGCTCTACACCAGCGACCCAACGGTCACGACCATCGCCCTGTCACTGCTGGTAATCCTGCCTTTTTTCCACATCATCGATGCCATGCACTGCGCCAATGTCTACCTGCTTCGTGCCCACAAGATCGCCATGGTGCCGTTGATGATTCAGACCGTCACGCTCACCATCATCGGGCTGGTCGGTGGCTGGTATCTCGGGTTCGGCCCTGGGCGCGGACTGCTTGAGCCATTGCGATTATGGATCATGCCCAATGCACCCGCAGGTGCTGCGACCATGTGGCTGATGGCAGGTCTTGGCCTATTAACATCCGGGCTGCTTTTGTATAACTGGTATCGGCGTATCGTCAGCCCTAGACTTCGCCGCCACAGCCAAATCAACTGACCGAACCCTCCAGACGAATGAAGTGCTCGCGGTAGTATCGCAACTCGTCTATCGATTCATAGATGTCGGCCAGCGCCTCGTGCTTGCTACGCTTCTCAAATCCTTTTAACAATGCTGGGCGCCACCTGCGCGCAAGCTCTTTGAGAGTACTGACATCAATGGTTCGGTAGTGAAAAAACTGCTCAAGCGCCGGCATATATCGATACATGAACCGACGATCCTGGCTAACCGAGTTGCCACACAACGGTGACTTGCCAGCCGGCACATGCTCAGACAAGAACGCCAACATCTGCGCCTGCGCCTGAGCCTCAGTGAGGGTTGAAGCCTTGACCTTATCGATCAAGCCAGACTTGCCATGGGTCGATTGGTTCCACTTGTCCATGGCCTGCAAAATCTCGTCTGACTGATGAACCACGAACACGGGTGACTCCGCCACCACCGTCAGATCTGGCTCGGTCACCACGGCAGCGAGCTCAATAATGCGCTCTTTCTCTGGGTCCAGACCAGTCATCTCCATGTCCACCCACACCAGCCGCATCTCGTTGCGCACCACCTTCGTGCCAGCGTCCTTGCCAACGCCCTTCCCATTAACCCCTTTGTCTGTACGTGTTTGTGCTTCTGTCTGTGTTTGGTTATGCGCCATGGTCGAACCTTATAATCGTCAAAGCTGTCTACATGTTCAGAACACTGAGTATTCCAACCACTGACGGGCTTTGATTGTCGCATATGCAAGCAAGCACACTGACTTCCCTATTTCTATTGTTCCTGGCAACCAACGCCATTGTTCGCATTTGGTTGGCGCAACGACAAATCCGCCATGTTCAGACGCACCGTGATAAGGTGCCATCGGAATTCGCGGACAGGATTAGCTTGCACAGCCACCAGCGAGCGGCCGACTACACGACCGAGCGCACCCGACTGCGCATTGCAGAAGGGGTGTTTGACTTGGCGGTGCTACTGGCACTCACCCTCGGTGGCCTGCTCAGCGGGGTGTACCTGGCGTTTGATGGTTGGTTCGAATCAACGCTCTGGCGTGACGTGGCCATGATTGGGGGGGTGTCGGTGTTGTTGGGCGCGATTCACATGCCGTTTTCACTGTACCGGCAGTTCAAGCTGGAACAGAAGTATGGTTTTAACCGCATGACACCCAAGCTCTATGCGATTGACACAATCAAAGGCCTGATGGTTGGTGCAGTGCTTGGTCTGCCGCTACTGACCTTGATTGTATGGTTAATGGAGAGTGCCGGCTCAAACTGGTGGATCTTGGCGTGGGCAAGCTGGGCTGCATTCAATTTTGCGGTGATGCTGATTTTCCCGACATGGATCGCACCCCTCTTTAATCAATTCACCCCACTTCAAGACGAGTCACTCAAAGACCGTATCCAGGCGCTAGCCAAGCGCTGTGACTTTGCTATTCAAGGCCTATTTGTGATGGATGGCTCCAAACGCTCCGCGCATGGCAATGCTTACTTCACCGGCTTTGGCAAATCACGACGAATCGTATTTTTTGACACACTGCTATCGAAACTCACGCCACCAGAGATTGAAGCCGTGCTGGCGCATGAGCTTGGCCACTTCAAACATAATCACATCATCAAACGACTGGTCATCTCCCTTCTCAGCTCCCTGCTGATCTTTGCACTGCTGGGCTGGCTCAGCTTACAAGGCTGGTTTTACGTGGGGCTCGGTGTGACTCCCCTGGCAGACGGCAACCACGGCATGGCCTTGCTGCTGTTTTTTCTGGTGCTGCCTGTGTTCACCTTTTTGCTTACCCCGTTGACAAGCTGGCTTTCGCGTCGCGATGAATTCGAAGCCGATCGTTTTGCTGCCTCGCAAAGCCAGTCAAGTGACTTGGTTTCCGCGCTAGTCAAACTCTTTAATGACAATGCCGCGACCCTAACGCCGGACCCCGTGCACTCTGCCTTCTACGACAGTCACCCGCCAGCCACCATACGCATCAGGGCGCTTGCCAGCGCATGACCATCCTGACAACTGAGCGGGGTCGAGTCATCGGTGCCCATGGTCGGCACTACAACGTGGAACTGCAATCCGGACAAATTAGGCATTGTTTTCCCAAGGGCAAGCGCAACGATGCCGCGGTTGGCGACTGGGTAGCCGTGCAACTGCAAGGCGAGCAAGAGGGCGTGCTAATCGAGATCGAATCTCGACAAAATCTGCTGTACCGTTCCGACGAATGGCGCACCAAGCAGTTCGCTGCCAACGTCGATCAAATGATCCTGGTCGTGGCTGTCAAGCCGACATTCTCCGATGATTTGCTGGGTCGGGCGCTGACTGGTGGGTGGGCTGCCGAGGTTGACCCGATCATCGTGCTCAATAAAACGGATCTTGCCGATGACTTGCCACAAGCGCGCGAGCGGCTCAAACCTTATCGGGATTTGGGTGTTCAGATTCTCGAGGCGTCAGCACTTGACTCTGCAACGGTCCACGCGCAGATCATGCCACTACTAAAAAACAAAACCACACTGCTGCTGGGCCAAAGCGCCATGGGCAAGTCAACCTTGCTCAACGCACTGGTCCCCCACGCACAGGCCACGACACGGGAGCACTCGCAAGCGCTTGATGCTGGCAAACACACCACCACGGCCACACGGCTCTATCACCTGCCACACCAAGCGGGCGACCTGATTGACTCACCAGGTGTGCAAGCGTTTGGCCTCGCTCATTTGTCGCTTGAGGACATCGAGCGAGGTTTCCCCGAGTTCACCGAACACAAGAAACACTGTCGATTCTACAACTGCAGTCACCGACGTGAGCCGAACTGCGGGGTGCTGGATGCACTCAAGCGCTCAGAAATCGACCCCAGACGACATTCGCTCTACGAGCGCTTGCTCGATGAAAAAGCTTCTGCCAAGACCTGATACATGCCACGCAGCATGGCTGCTGTCGCACCCCAGATAAAGTATTGCTCCCACGGCACGGAGTAATACTGCCGCTGCGAGCCGTCAGGCAGCTTGGCCCGATGCAATCTGTAATTGGACGGGTCCGTAAAAAACGCCAAGGGCACCTCGAAGACCTCGGCCACTTCAAACTCGTCTGGCGCCAAGGTAAAGGTTGGACGGACCATTCCAGTAATTGGTGTGATCGCAAACCCCGTTCCGGTGTAATAGCGTGGCAGGCTGCCCAAGACATCAATGTGCTCAGGCGCCAAGCCTGTTTCCTCGTGCGTTTCGCGCAGCGCGGTCGCGACTGGACTTTTGTCCGATTGCTCTACCCGCCCACCCGGGAAACTCACTTGACCTGCATGGTCATATAGATGCGCTGTGCGTTGTGTGAGCAACACCGTAAAACCAGTATCGCGCATTACCAGTGGCACTAAAACAGCGGCCTCGATCGCTTGTGGGTTCGCCGTCTGGTAACGAGAAGCGAACGCATCGGGCAAATCCAGCGCTCGCTCAATTGGGCGACCTAACACTGTGCGCACGAACTCGGGATGCAGGGCATCCTGGGGCACCAGACCAAACCGA
Organism: Lautropia mirabilis; assembly: GCA_945876565.1. GTDB lineage: Bacteria > Pseudomonadota > Gammaproteobacteria > Burkholderiales > Burkholderiaceae_B > Algicoccus. Next base: position 103,428 of record CAMCOS010000006.1, read on the forward strand.
TCAATGGGCAACGACCAAGGTTGCTCCTTGGGATCAAAGGTTAACCGAACCCTGGCTCGAGGCGCAGGTGGTGAGGGTGGTGTACCGGGCGAACCGGACGGATCTGGAAACTGGGGCTTATCAGACATCACTCACCATACCGAATAACACCAGCCGAGCCGTGCCAGCGAGGGAGCAATTGACAGAATCGACGTAGAAGAAGGTCTGGAGGTTGGGGGATGCTCAAAAAAAAAGCACCGCACCGGTGCTTTTTTTGGGGAAAGAAAGAGTTGGAAACAGAACTTTGCGCTTCGAACTCCTGCTTTCCCATGCCCAGGTTACGATCAGGCCACTGAGCGGCGAACCAGCTTTTCCTTGATACGCGCTGACTTGCCGGAGCGCTGACGCAAGTAGTAAAGCTTGGCACGACGCACATCACCGCGGCGCTTGACTTCAATCGAAGCAATCTGGGTGGAATACAACTGAAACGTACGCTCAACGGCTTCGCCCGAGGAAATCTTGCGTACCGTGAATGCAGAATTCAGACCACGGTTACGTCTAGCAATCACCACACCTTCGTAGGCCTGAACGCGCTTGCGGTTACCTTCAACCACATTCACATTCACCACCACGGTGTCGCCTGGCCCGAACTCGGGCAGGGTTTTACCTTCTGTCAAACGAGCAATTTCTTCTTGCTCGATTTGTGCAATCAAATTCATTTCTAAGCTCCATGTGCATCATGCTCTCAGCGCAATTGTTATGAGCCGATCAACCTGTTTGATTCAGCTTTGCTGGGCAGAGGATACGTCAACCCACTATTGTAACGCAGTTTGAGCTTAGAGGTTTGAGCTTATAAGCCTGCGCCTAGCACCACTTGATCTCTTGTGGCCCTGGGAGCCCTGGGAGCCCTAGAGGCCCTACCGACCCGAGTGGCACTTACTGGATCTTCATTCAGAAACCAACCATTGCACCAAACCACATAAACCCAGGCACAAGTGCTGCCCAAAAGCAAACCAGTGCAATATCGCCCTTAAGGCTAGCCGCTTTGCGCTTATCAACCGAGCTGAGCAAGGCGGGGTTGATCATGGTTCCTGTCTGTGTGAATGCTGTCATGATATTGACCTCAGTGTTTGCTTTAGAAACGCATGAGGTAACTGTATATTAAAACAGTACTGTATGCAATAACAGTTAATAGATTTTTTACGCTGTCGCACAAAAACATCACCGAATCAGCCCTTTACCGCACCTTTGAACACGCGCATGCCACCCCTTTAAGGCACCTGCACCTGAGGCATACGCCGCAAAATAATCCCTGTTTTACGCTCAATCCAGGCTGAGTTTCGCTGACGGTCGTAACGCTTGGGCGCGGGCAATATCGCTGCCAGCCAAGCAGCCTGTCTCGCGTTCAAACGGCTCGCCGGCACGCCAAAATAATGCTTTGCCGCTGCCTCGATGCCAAATTTACCAACACCCCATTCGGCAACATTCATGTAGACCTCCAGGATACGTTGCTTATCCCAGAGCAATTCAATCATGAGCGCAATGACCAGCTCTTGCGCCTTGCGGACATAACTTCTGTCTGAGGACAGGTACAGGTTCTTTGCAACTTGCATCGTAATGGTCGAACCACCCCGCCTGATCTGACCCGACTCGGCATTTGCTCGAGCGGCTTGTTCAATAGCCTGCCATTGAACACCCCCGTGATCGACAAACCCCGTATCCTCTGAAGCAATCACGGCTCGCTTGGCAAAGCGCGAGATCTGATCAAACGGCACCCAGGTTTGTTCGATCATCCTCGGCGGATCCAATCGACTCAATCGGGCACGCTCATTGGCCATGAATGCCGTATCTTGTGGGTTGGACCAGCGATACCAGAGCACACTAGAAAACAAATAAGCCTGATACAGAAGCACCGCCGCGATCAGCCAAACCAGCAAGCGCCAAACCCAGCCAACTAGGCCACGCCGAGGCCTCGTGGGTTGATATTGGGGGGTAATGTCACGCTCGCGCTTACCCATGGGACTGTAAGGACTCCCACACCAGCAGTTTGGCTTTAAGTGCAGGACCCCACCGGAACTGACCCATCACGCCATCTTGCCTGACCACACGATGGCATGGCACCACAAATCCCAGTCGATTGGCGCCCACGGCAGTACCAACCGCTCTGGCAGCCAAGGGTTTATCCAATTGTCTAGCCAACTGCCCGTAAGAGATCGTCTGGCCCGACTGGACTTTCAGGAGCTCAACCCAGACCGCGCGCTGAAATGCAGTGCCACACAGCACCAGAGGCAAGCTCATCCTCATTGTCTGAACAGCCTGCGACCACAGCTCGCGTGCTTGGCGATCATCTCGCTTAAACGGATGATCGCCGGCTACCCAATCGCTTAGGGCATCCGATGCGCAGTGATGAAGGCTGACCTCGCGCAAACCTAGGCGATCCCAAGCCAGCACAACTGACCCAAATGGGGTTTTAGTCAGACCCATGGTCAAGCCTTCATAGGGCACTTGATCTAATGTGACGAACTCAAGGATGTCATGCATGGAACTGGCAACCGGTTTCGATACCTGCATGCTACCATCGGCTCCTTTACTAAGGCTCAACGATGCCCCCGCCACACCAACCGCGCTTGCCGCTGACAACATCGTGGACTACCCACTACCAGTCTTTCTCGCCGTCCTAGGCGCTGCTGCGTTACACGCAACGTGGAATGCCTGGGTCCACGGTGGCAGCAATCCACTTCTACACACCGCCGCTCTGGTCATTTGGACAGGGGTGATTGCTGTACCAGTGGCCCTCGTGTTGCCAATGCCCAACCCAGCGAGCTGGCCGTGGCTTGGCCTCTCAATTGCCATTCACTTGGTGTATTACGTTACCCTCGCCCGTGCCTATACAAACGGTGCGTTAAGCGTGGTTTACCCGATCATGCGTGGCGGCGCACCACTGCTGGTCTCGCTCGGTACTTGGGTTGCGCTCGGTGAGTCTTTAAGCAGCGCAGGCTGGCTCGGCGTCTTATTGGTTAGCCTTGGGGTACTCGCGATTGCCTTTAAAGCCCAGCTCAAAAAAGCCCGTTCTGCCATTGGCTGGGCCGTTGCCTGCAGCCTGACCATTGCGACTTACACCGTCGTCGATGGCCAAGGTGCGCGCCTCTCACAAAACGCCCTGTCATTTGCTGCTTGGCTTTTTATTTTGGAGAGCATCGTGTTCACCGCGCTGCTGGTCATGGTCGGGCAGGGCAAGGCCTTGGCGCAATACATGCGGGCGAGAATGACTGCTACTGCCATGGGCGGCTTACTGTCGGCTGCGGGCTACGCCATTGTGCTGTGGGCACTCACCCAAGCACCCATGGCCATGGTGTCAGCCACCCGAGAGACTTCGGTGCTGTTTGCCGCCCTCTTGGGCGTTTGGTTACTCAAAGAACGACTGACACCTCGCCAATGGGCAGGTGCATTCGTGATCGTTCTTGGGCTGATCACGCTGCGCCTTTAATGATCTATGGCGGCCTGATCAGTAGCCGACATGCGAACTAATCGACTAAAACAAGGTCGGAGTAGATACACAGTAATGCTCGATGGCAGAAACTAAGAGGTTTGTATAAGCAACACACCTTATTGCCCCCACCCTGTCCCAAAAGGCTCTCCATGACCCAACCCGTCGCATCGCAAGCCAACTTACCGACAAACCACCCTGGCTTTGGGATCGTTTGGAATAAGCTAACCTTTGTTTTGTGCTTCTTTCTGATGAGTGCCACCATGGCCTTCGCCTCAAACCCGCAGCCCGTTGTTCTAGAAAATTTCAGTGATCTTCCCGAAAGCCGTTGGGAATTTATTGCTGACACAGTCATGGGGGGAGTTTCAACTGGGAATGTGCAGTTCTTGTCCAAAGATGGTCAGGGCTTTCTGAAGCTCTCTGGCAAGGTCAGCACTGAGAATAACGGCGGCTTTATCCTATTTTCCTCAGTTGACCCCTTCACAATACAGCGCAAACCGTGATTTGATGGAGGTTTGCACATGATTGGGAGAGTCACCCAATGGGTGAGTCAAAATTAGAGCCGACTGCGGTGGCGAAGGCGGTACAAAATGCGATGACCGAG
>CAMCOS010000007.1 GCA_945876565.1 Lautropia mirabilis
GGAAAGAAGAGCAAATCTAGCAAGCAACTCTTGCCCACCAAGGACATCTGGATCTACCCCCTTCGCAAGAATTATCAAAGTGTGCTCTGTCGCTGACCGAAATCAGTGATACGGCCGACAATAGGTAACGTCTTCACCGAATATTTACAGTGTGTAGCAAAGTGTGTAAGCAAACAATAACTCAACCGTTGGATAACTCTTTGAAACGAGCCGCCATTTCACGTTTGCTCTTGCGCAGTAATTCTATCTCGAATGGTGTCAGCATCCGAGGTGTTTGTAAGGTATCGAGCCTCTGATTGAGTAAGGCAGTCGAAGGCGTGACCGAACCGGTCTTCCCACCACATTTCGAGATCTTTGCCATGTTTACTCCTTGACTCAACAAATTGCTGCAACTTAATAAACATCCCACATTTTTATCAACAAGGTTCCACAGATTCGAAGGCAGCCAGCCTGATGAACCATACGTTACTACGACGCCATCAAAGACACACTGGCGCTTAATTCACTCCATGGCGCTGAGAGTTTGCGGCCATCGCGTAGCAGCAGACCAGCGGACTCGAGCACCGCAACATCTTGATGGACGTTTTTGTAGTCACGGTTCAGCGCAGTGGCAAGTTGTTTCACATTTTCCGCGCCATGTTGATGCACATATTTGAGCAATTCCAACCGACGCAATGAAAGTGTCTCAAGCATAGTTTGAAGATCAAGAAACGTGATGTGTGTTTCATTGACTTTCTTGCCAGACGCGGCTCGATTCCAGGCGTTCGTAAAGCGCCTGCCCATGTCGGAAATGCTATTGACGTGCACTGTAACCTTACTCACCTTTTGCATGATTACCCCCCTCAACGTCTGCCAAGAAGTCGGCCACTAATTGCTCTACGGTCGTGAACTTATAAGGTATTTCTACTTTACCGATGTGCTTGTGATCGCCCTTGCCTCGCTCATTGTCATAGCCAACTTGGCGAACACCATCTCGCCCATAAAACAACCGGTACTTCAGTCCGTGCGGTCTTTCTTCACTTGGCTCTGGCAGTTGCCAGATCACCATTTCCAAAATGAAACCTTCAGGCAATAGCGCCTTGTCATAGAAAATGCGCTTAGCCTTCATATGGTGTATGTTGCCATAATAAACAAATGGTGTCAAAAACCATAGTCAGTGACAACAAAAGTTCGACCGAATGTTTGGTTGCGAACATCGCGTCATTGGAACTTCGGGATAGTTACGATCAGCGCAAACTAAAAATCCCAGCCAACTCTCGCTGACTGGGATTTTTATTTACTGGTGGGTCGGCCGGGACTCGAACCCGGGACCAACGGATTAAAAGTCCGCTGCTCTACCGACTGAGCTACCGACCCCGAAGCCCGCTATTATGTACGGATAAAAAATCCCTGTCAAATCGGGTCGGCAATCGGGTCGGCAATCGGGTCGACAATCGGGTCGACAATCGAGTCAACGTTGGTCGCTTGACTCTGATGCCAATCAAACATCAGCGTGCCCGCGAGATGCGAACCTCAGCACCGCGGCGTTTGACTTCCAAGCCCTCAGAAGGAAGGATTTTCAAGCCTTCCAAGCCCTTGATGTAGCTTGACCCCTGCATTTGCATGACTCGGATTTTGTTGCGCATGACCACCGGGTTGTGGATCGGCATGCCAAACATCCAGACTTCATCGAGCAACTTGGCCGAGTTAAATTCAGCCGTGCTACGGGTAGCAGGCCCCAAGCAAAGCATGTTTCCCTCACGGCCAAACACCGGAATGACATCCAGCCCAGCTTGAAATTCGATGGTCTGGCCACCCTCATAACGCCAGCCCGTGCTCAAGTCCCACCAGCCCTCTGACTGCGGCAGGTAAACCTGCACCGTGTTGCCAGGCTCAGTCACTGGCGCCACCAGTAACGCGGGCCCACACATGTACTGGGTATCCCAACGATGTGCCTCGCTGTCTTGCGGAAAACACATGGCCATGGGTCTTTGCACCGGCAGACCCGTGCGTGCAGCATCTTCAATGGCACCCAGAATGTAGGGAATCAAACGATAGCGCCACTGCATCCAGTGCGCCACGAGCCCTTGGTGTTGTGCGCCGAGCTTGGCACCCGTCAGATGGTCAGCACTTTCAAACTGAAAGTTGCCCGAGAAGGCACACATCGCGAGCCAGCGCAGGTAAAGTGCTGGATCGATCTGGGCCGGTGCGCCATCACCCACATCACCCAAGGCATGCATTTGTAGCGGCAAGCCGCTGGAACCGACCGACAAAGCAGCGCGGATGCTTTGTCGCAGGCCATCCCATGAAAATTCAGTCTTGATCGGTGCCTGCCAAGGATAGCGTTGCCCAGCCGGCACGAGATCATGCGTAAGCACCAAGCCTTCCGGCGGCACTTTGTGCCCTGCACATGCTTCATAGAGCGCCTGGCGCGCCAACATTGGGTAGAGTGTGCGTAATTGCTCACCAGACTCGCCGCCGCGGCAAGTTACGTCATTGGGAAAGTCAATCTGCACGTCACAAAGCACCGCACCCACGCCATCATCGGCCAATTGGCGGTGACGCTCAACCCACTGTCGGTAGACATCTTTGTGCGTCAAATCCAATAAGCCATAGTCCTGGCCACCGGTTACATCATTGCCAGGACAAACAAACGCCTCACCGCTATCTTTGGCGAGCAACCAGCCACGGTCTTCGAGTTCTTCAAACGTTGTGCTGTCCGCCAGCACGGCAGGTAACGCAGGCAGCGCGATTTGGATTGACTTGGCTGCAAATAGATCCAGAACCTGTTTGGGATCCGGGAATCGGTGACTGTCCCAGTCGATCGTGAGCTTGAACTCTTGCAAACGCCACGCCATCGGTGCGCATAACATTACGTTGTCCAGCGCGATACCGTCGGCGCGCAGGCGCTCAACCTGCTCCACGACTTGGGTGAGCGACGTGCCAACCGATTGCTTGAGCCACGCGCCCATCGACCAAAGCGATACTTGGCCAGCGCGACCCGTAATCGCCGTGTATTGGTTAAGAATTTCAGCAGGTTCACCTGCAAATACAAACAGGTCCAGTACGGGCGCCTGCGCGTGCACCTCATAAACGCCTGATGCACTGGATGCGACATCATGATCGATGCGCCCAATCGTATTGACATACAGACCCCAACCCTTGGGGCTCCAGGCAAGCGGCAATGCCATGTGCGCGGGGTCGTCTGAGACTATATACTCGCCACGCCGATTCAAGTCGGTGACGGTCTGACCCAGTCCATAGACCGTGTCGTCTTGCGCCAACGCAATGCCGAACGCCCAGGTGTCGTCGTCCTGCGCAATACCATCAGGCGTAAACGTCATGACGACCTGATCGGCTTTAAGAAGGCTCAGGCCAAACTCTTGTTTACCAATCCGCAAGACCGTATCGCCCTGTATTACTTCCCAAGACTGACCGTCATCCGACACCTTGGTCTCAGCCTCACTGATGGCTTCACCGCGCGCTACCAACATGTCTGCATGCACTTTGGCACGACCCGAAGCGGGCATGTCATGGGCGACCGCATCTATGGAACCGAGCCTGATCCTGAAAACCCCAGGGGCATGTGGTTCTACAACCAACTTGAATCTGGCGCCTGCATCAAAAACAATCTTAGCGGGATTGCTCTGGGAGAGTTTGAGTGAATCAAGGTTCATGAGAAGGGCGTTCAATCCAACAGCAAAACCTCTATTTTGACGGATTTATCGGGTTTTATAAACTCACGCCCCACCTTTAACCGCAAAAATGCGGGTAAAACCCGGTACAAGAGGCTCAAAGTGACCTTCGAGCGACCTTGCAGCGCCTAAAAAACGGGCTAAATCCCCACTAAACACTAGTCACGCACTAAATTTTGGTTTGTCAGAGAAAATTAAGTCTCAATCTCACGGCTCAACCGCAGCCAACATGTCAGCATCCAACGCGCTTGACTGACCCAAGAAACCATCTCGAATCACCGTCGCCCCCAACACCGACCAAGTCAATCCTCGTGACGCCCCGGCGGTAAAAACCCAAAGGTCGGGAGCATGCGGCAACTGGCCAATGGCTGGCAGTCGGCCCGGCAACACAGCCCGCCAGCCAGCCCACCCCGCCAGACTCGAGGGATCAACCGTCAACTCGGGCTTACGTCCCAAGAGATGTTGCGCCCGCATCACATTGGCCTGGCGACCCGCCTCGGAACATTGCGCGAGTTCAGCGCCTCGCACATAGGTGCCGCCCGAGACGCACCAACCGTCAATGTCTGGCAAGACGTAACCATCACCGCCTACAATGCAGGTTGGACCACCGGCGAGCGCCTTGGCAGGCAAGAACGTGACCTCACCCGCTAAGCGATGCAACGCAGGCAAGCGTTTGCAAGCGCTTAAAACCGGATCAAGCCCAGAGCCTCTGAGTAACGGCAATACCCCAAACGCATTGGCCAGCACTGCCATATTGCCCTGCCCCACGATCTGTCTTTGCTCATCAAACACCTGCCAATGCTGACCGACGCGCTCAATCCGAGCCACTTTCCTGGTGACCACCTGCACGTTCGGCGTTGCTTGCAATAGGTTGACGAGTTTGGCCACCCGAACCAGCCAAGCACCACTAAACCAAACGCCGCCACGCGGCAATTCCATGCCTGCCAAAGCACTGGCCTTCTCGCGCCCAACCCAACAAGCCCAGTCGGGCTGATTAAACATCTCAACCTGCGCTTGCAAGTCTTGCACCCGCTTGGCACCCGCTGGTCGTTGCAATTGCAACGCCCCACACGGCCAACCAATGGCAGGATCCAAGGTTTGCCAGTAGCGCGCGGCCATGCTCGCGCCCAGCCGTGACAAACGAGAACGGACGTTGTCATCACTTGAAATCACTGGCGTCAGGGCAGCCGCCAGGTGGTGCTGATGCGTGGCTTCAGGGTCGAATAACGTCACTTTCATGCCAGCCTGCGCCAGCACAGCAGCCGTGGTTGATCCGCAGATGCCACCACCAATGACAAGCACCTCTTTTGAGCTCGCATGACTAGATTGTGGGTTACTTGCCATGGGGTGTGGGCTTATCCGTGACGCAAATGAAGTGAAACATCGTGCTTTTAGCATTACAGTAACCCAACGAACCAACAGGAACCCAAGCCCATGCTGCCCTATGCCAAGTACCTTGATATTGCCGTGCGCGCAGCCCACGCGGGTGCGGCCGTGCTACAGCGCCACCGACTCTCGCGAGCCAACCTGGTAATCGACCACAAAGGCCGCAACGACCTGGTGTCGCAGGCTGACCGCGAGGCGGAAGAAGCGGTGATTGAAATCTTGCAATCGGAAACCCCAGAGCTTGGCATCATCGGCGAAGAATCCGGCGGCATGCGAGGCGAATTAGCCACCTGGTATGTCGACCCGCTTGACGGAACCACCAACTATCTGCACGGCATGGAACATTATGCGGTGTCCATAGGCTTGGTTGCGCACGCGGGTGCCCCAGATGCCATGGGCGAGCCCTTGGCCCACGACCAACCCGTGATTGGTGTGGTGTATGACCCCAGCCGGGAAGAACTCTTTACCGCCCTGCAAGGCGTGGGCACCTGGCTAAACGGTCATCGGATTACACGTCCCGATGTCAAAGACCTGGGTCAGGCCCTCGTTGCCACGGGCATCCCGGTGCGTACCTTTGATTATTTGGATCACTACCTGAGCACACTGAAGGATCTGGTTCTGAACACCCGAGGCATTCGCCGTCAGGGCTCGGCCGCACTCGATCTATGCTGGCTGGCCGCAGGGCGCGTGGACGCCTATTGGGAACAAGGCATTCAGAGCTGGGATGTGGCTGCTGGCACCGTCATCGCCCGCGAAGCCGGCGCATGGGTGACAGACCCCTATGACCGACAAGCGTCTTGGCCAGAAACTGGACGCATCTTGGCTTGCGCACCGGGCATCGAGCAGGCCCTGCTGGATCTGATCTTGCCACACATGAAAGATGCGCCGGGTTTGTGATGCCAGAATGCATCCGTGGTCGCGCAGTCAGTGGTTCCGCCATCAATAATCACGCAACCGACGACGCAAGGTCTTGCCCACCGTATTCTTGGGTAAGGACTGCACCAGCACGATTTCTCTTGGGCGCTTATAGCCCGTCAGACGTTCTCTGGCCCAATCCTGCATTGCCGGCACATCGACATCAGGCTTGGCCGGCACCACAAAGAGCTTAATCGCCTCGCCCCCTTCACCATCCGGCACACCGACGGCTGCGCACTCGGTTACATCCGGATGACTGGCAAAGACGGCGTCTATTTCAGCAGGATAGACGTTAAACCCTGACACCAGAATCATGTCCTTCTTACGGTCAACAATACTGACTTCACCATTCTCATGACGCACACCAATGTCACCGGTCAGCAGGTAACCATCGGCGGTCATGGCCTGCGCCGTCATTTCTGGCGCCTGCCAGTAACCGAGCATCACTTGCGGACCCTTGACCGCAATTTCACCGGGTTGGTCATCGGTCACTGGCTGCCTGTCCTCATCGAGGATCTGGATGTCGGTGCCGGGTAACGGCAAACCAACGGTCCCGGTAAAGTTACGGGCGTCCGTGCGATTGGCACAAATCACCGGTGAGGTCTCTGACATGCCATAACCCTCAACAATGGTGCGACCAGTCAATTTGCGCCACTGGGTGGCCACTGGCTCATGAATGGCCATGCCGCCGCCCAGCGCAATGCGCAGATTGGAGAAATCAAGCTTGGCAAATGGCTCGTAACGCAAAAGTGCAGAAAACAAGGTATTGACCGCCGGGAAAATATGCGGGCGCTCCGTGCGCCAGATTTTGGTGAGCGTCTTCAGGTCACGCGGATTGATGACGAGCACCACCCGCATGCCGGCATATAAGGCATACAACTCACAGACTGTCATGGCGAACACGTGATAAAGCGGCAAGGCGGTCAGCATGGTCAGTGGCTTGGGCAATAAATCACCCAAGGCTGGCTGGGCAATCTCATCGACCTGCAAAATATTCGCCACCACATTGCGGTGACTGAGCATCGCCGCCCTAGGCTCGCCGGTGGTGCCGCCCGTATATTGCAAGAAAGCCAGATCGTCTGGCGCCAGACTTGGCGGGCTAAATGCCAGCGCAGCCCCTTGCGCAAGTATCGAGGACAGTCGTTGGGTACCGACCATATTCCACGACGGCACCTTGCGCTGCACATGACGCACCACCAAGTTGACCACCCCACCCTTAATCCCTGGCATGAGGTCGCCAGCAGCGGCAACTACCACGTGTTTGGGACGATCAGACACCGGCACTTGCTGCAAGGTGGCTGCAAACGCCTCAAATAAAACGATCACATCCGGGCGGCTATCGCGCAACTGGGCCTGTAACTCGCGCGCGGTGTAAAGCGGGTTGACATTGACCACCACACAGCCGGCACGAAGCGTGCCAATCAGGGCGACTGGGCTGGCCAGCATATTGGGCAGCATGATGGCCACGCGCGTGCCCAGAGGCAAATTGAGCGATTGCAGCCAAGCTGCCCAGTTGCGAGCCTGTTGATCCAAGTCGGCATAGCTTAGCTCGGCACCCAAGGACACCAACGCCACTCGATCACGATGGCTTGCGAGCGTCTGGTCCAACAGTTGCACGAGTGATCTGTAACTGTCGATTGATTTCAATCCTGTTTCCCCTAAAGTAAAGCTATGCAACACGCCCATTGCACCACTTTTTAAACCCACTCAAACCGCAAAAGTTACAACCTGAAGCTAATTGTTTGCCTTCATAATAACCATCAGTGAACTTCAAGCGGAGCATTTGATGAAACTGCTGGAACCTTTTTTAGAGTGGCAAGACGAGATCAAGGCGGTGCGGCGTGATATCCATGCCCACCCCGAGCTCGCCTATCAAGAGCAAAGAACCTCCGATTTGGTGGCCAAACTCCTGACCGACTGGGGCATCCCGATTCACCGAGGCTTGGGTGGCACCGGTGTGGTGGGCACCATTGAAGGCGCTCGGGCGCATGACAAAGCCAATGCCATTGGCCTCAGAGCCGACATGGACGCCCTGCCGATGCAGGAGCTCAACACCTTTGATCATGCCAGCCAGCATCCGGGAACCATGCACGGCTGCGGTCACGATGGCCACACCGCCATGTTGCTGAACGCCGCGCGCTACCTGTCACAACACCGCGATTTCGCGGGTACGGTGTACCTGGTATTTCAGCCCGCTGAAGAGGGCGCCGGTGGCGCCAAGCGCATGATTGAAGATGGCCTGTTTGAAAAATTCCCCATGAAAGCCGTCTTTGGCATGCACAACTGGCCTGGGCTGGCGACCGGAACATTTGGCGTCACACCCGGCCCCATCATGGCATCAAGCAACGAGTTTGTGATCGATATCATCGGCAAGGGCGCTCACGGCGGCATGCCGCATTTGGGAAACGACCCTATCATGGCGGGTGTCAATGTCGCTCAGACGCTACAAACCATTGTGAGCCGCAACTGTCACCCGCTCGAGGCGGGTGTGGTTAGCGTCACCCAGTTTCACGCCGGCAGCGCCATGAACGTAATCCCCACGGACGCCAAACTACTTGGCACAGTGCGCGCCTTTACCAACGAGACACTGGACCTGATTGAGCGACGCATGGGCGAGATTGTTGAGCACACCTGCCGCGCAATGAATTGCGAGGGCAAGCTGACTTTCAAGCGCAACTACCCGCCCACCATCAACAGCGAGCCTGAGACCGCGTTTTGTGTCGACGTCATGCGCGAAATCGTCGGGCAAGACAATGTCAACGCACGCGTGGTACCCACCATGGGTGCCGAGGACTTTGCTTATATGCTTGAGAAAGTGCCCGGGTGCTACCTGTGGATTGGCAACGGCATGGGTGACCATCGCGATGCCGGCCACGGTTTGGGCCCCTGCATGCTGCACAACGGCTCGTACGACTTTAACGACGAGTTGCTGCCGCTTGGCGGCACACTTTGGGCCAAGATCGTTGAACGCTGGTTCGAGCGGCAGACTTAAGATCAGCATCAAAACACACCACCAGCATCGGAAAACAACGGCATGGCCCAAGCAAAACACGACGAGCACAATGAGCACGACGACCGGGTGGCTCGTCGACTCGACCCGGAAGATGCGCAACTGGCGCTCACGCGCGTGCAGGATCAGTTGCGCCGCCATGCCTTGGTCGAACATCTAGTGCACAAGCAAGGAGATGGCGACGAACGTGGTCCGCTGATCGAAAACCTGCTGCATCGGCAGCACGAAAACGAGCTGCGCTCGCTGGTGAACTCACTGCACCCGGCCGACATCGCCTTTATTTTGGAGTCATTGCCCAAAGAAGACCGCCAGATGATCTGGCAACTGGTGCGTGCGGAATTCGATGCCGACGTGCTGCTTGAAGTGGCTGACTGGGTTAGACAGTCACTGATCGAGACCATGGATCGGGCGGACTTGGTGGCCGCCACCGAGAACATGGATGCCGATGAGATTGCTGATCTCATCGCCAACCTGCCGCCCGAAGTGGTGGCAGAAGTCCAGAAAGGCCTGACACCCAAAGAACGTGCACAACTGATCGAGGCCATGGGGTACCCCGAAGACAGCGTGGGCGGCATCATGGACTTTGAAATGGTCCGGGTGCGTGATGACGTCACGCTTGAAGTCGTGTTGCGATACCTGCGCCGCCAGGAAGAACTGCCTGACCACACGGACCAGATATTTGTGGTGGACCGCACCGACAAGCTATTGGGCACCTTGTCGCTTTCCGCATTACTGGTGAGCGACCCAGAAGCCACGGTGCGCGATGTCATGAGCACGGACTATCTGACGCTAGACCCCATGGACGAGGACTCCGAAGCTGCACAAGCGTTCGAACGCTATGACCTGGTATCTGCACCCGTCATTGATCGCCGTGGCAGGCTGATCGGTCGAGTGACCATTGCCGATGTGGTGGATGTGATCCGTGAGGACTCAGACGAGCAGGCGCTCTCACGCGCCGGGATGCAGGAAGAGGACATTTTTGCGCCGGTCATGCGCGGCATCCGAAACCGTGCACCGTGGCTCTTTCTGAACCTATGCACAGCTGGCACCGCGGCCTTTGTGGCTTCGCGCTTTGAGGATACGGTCAGTCACATTGTTGTGTTGGCGTTTCTGATGTCGATTGTTGCGGGCATTGGGGGCAACTCCGGCAACCAGACAATGACGTTGATCATTCGGGCTTTGGCGGTTGGTCGAGTCACCTCGCAAAACGCTTGGCAATTGATCAAACGCGAGATGGCCGTGACATTGATGGTGGGCACCATGGGCAGCGTGGCTGCTGGCGGTTTCGCCTGGTGGATTTCAGAGTCGGTACCCGTTGCATTGGTGATGATGGCTGCCATGATCTGCAACATGCTGGTGGGCGCCATGGTGGGTGTGCTGGTGCCCATGGTGCGCTCGCGTCTTGGTAAGGACCCTGCCATGGGATCCTCGGTGCTCTTGACGTTCGCAACCGATTCGCTGGGCTTTTTTATCTTTCTGGGCTTGGCGACCGTATTTTTGCTCTAAGCCTAATCCGAGTAATCCGTTGTGCCTCGGGAAAGCCATGCCATCATCAGCGTGTAGGTGACCGCTAGCACCACCGGGCCCACAAAAATACCGATCAAGCCAAACGTCAGCAAACCACCGATCACGCCCAACAGCACCAAAAGCAAAGGCAAATCAGCACCTCGGCGTATCAGCCAGGGGCGTAAAAAGTTGTCCAGCATGATCACCACGGTGCTGGTGACCGCCAAAAATATTGACCAGGCCATCGAGTCACCCTGCCAGAACATCCACACCACGGCCGGCACCAGCACCAGTGACGGTCCAACTTGAGCCACACAAAGCAACAACATCACCGCCCCCAGAAACCCAGCGTAGGGAATACCGGCAATGGCCAACACCAGGGTACCCAGTAGACTTTGCACCAGCGCTGTCACAAACACGCCCAGGGCCACACTGCGGATTGCCTGCCCAGTCAAGATCACGGCGGCTCGGCCACCCGCGCCACCGAGTCTCTCGCCCAGAAGGCGCAATAGCTCAGCGCCCTGTTCGCCTTGCATGTACATGACGGCCGCAAGTGCCGCCATCAGAAAAAATGAAATCAACACCCCACCTAGGCCACCCACGTGGGCCAACGCCCATTGACCGGCTCCTGCCAAATGGGGTCCCACGTACTGTTGAAATAGCTCGCTCGTCCCATGCGAAGCAATGTCATTCCAAGCAGCGGCAACCCGATCGCCGATCATGGGCAAGCTCGCCACCCAATCAGGCGCATTCGGCACACCCTGCGCGATGATCTGACGCACCCAGGCAGAGACCGCTGCACTATGGTCGATGACAGCGGTGATTGCCAGCCACAGCGGCATGATGAGCAGCAACACAATAGCCAAAGTCATCACCAACGTGGCCAACACCCGGCTACCACCCAAGACACGCTGCAACCCGATGAGCATCGGCCAAGTCGCCACCACAATCATGGCAGCCCAAACACCGCCGGCCATGAAGGGCAACAGCACCCAGCCCGAGAGAAGAACCAAGCCAGCGACCACCGTCACCGACAGCACGTAACGCATAAAATCAATCTGCATGGATTCTCTGATGGCTTTGTTTGAAGACAGCAACGATAGTTACTTGCGCTCCATTTAAACATGTGGAAGAACATAGCGCAGCCAAACGATTGTCATGCATTAGTCACACAATTTAAATACCATTCCTTTCCACAAATGAACAAAAAATCATGCCTGCCAACTCGGAAGATTTCAGCCATGCCAGATAAGCCAACACCCACTTACCGCGAGCGCCTCGAAGCAGACCGCATGGATAGCTTTGATGAAGAACTCGAAATGGAGCTTGACGACGAGCGGCTCGACAAGCTTTTATTGGCTGCGCCATCACAAGGCGAAGAATCGGAGCACGCCATCAACCGGCGGCTGTACTTCAGGGAGCTGTTTCGGCTTCAGGGCGAGCTCGTCAAACTGCAAGACTGGGTCGCCCACAAAAAGCTCAAAGTCGTGGTGTTGTTCGAAGGTCGTGACGCCGCTGGCAAGGGCGGC
This sequence comes from Lautropia mirabilis, assembly GCA_945876565.1. GTDB lineage: Bacteria > Pseudomonadota > Gammaproteobacteria > Burkholderiales > Burkholderiaceae_B > Algicoccus. The sequence goes on from CAMCOS010000007.1 coordinate 12,021, forward strand.
TCGATCAAGCGCATCACCCAGCGCTTAAATCCGCGGGTTTGCCGCGTGGTCGCGTTGCCTGCGCCAAGCGAGCGAGAGAAAACCCAGTGGTACTTCCAGCGTTACGTTAGCCAGCTGCCAGCTGGCGGTGAAATGGTGCTGTTTGACCGCAGCTGGTACAACCGCGCTGGCGTTGAAACCGTGATGGGGTTTTGTACGCCAGACGAGCGCGAAGAGTTTTTTAGGACGGTACCTGAGTTTGAAAAAATGCTGGTTCGCTCCGGAATTATTCTAATTAAGTACTGGTTCTCGATCACTGACGAAGAGCAGCACGCACGATTTACCATGCGCATCAAAGACCCATTAAAACAATGGAAACTTAGCCCCATGGACCTTGAGTCGCGCCGCCGTTGGGAGGACTACACCCGAGCCAAGGAAGAGATGCTCGAGCGCACCCATATTGCCGAAGCGCCTTGGTGGATTGTCGAGGGCAATGACAAAAAGCGTGCCCGCTTAAATTGCATTGCCCATCTGTTAGCGCAAGTGCCCTACGAGGAAATCGACCACCCTGAAGTGGTATTGCCTGAAAGGGTGCACAACCCGGACTACCACCGTCACCCGGTCCCGCGCGAAATGATCGTGCCAGACCGGTACTAGGATTGCCAACCAGGCCATTGCAGCTATACCCGAAGTAATCACAGCCCGCGCAAATGCGGGCTGTGCTGTTTTAATAATTTACTAATCACCGCCCCTTAGGTGCCTGAAATTTTCCCTGCGCAGGTGTAAAGTGAATAGATAAATCAGTCCCATCTAAAAGAACCAGACATCAGCCTGCGGAGACCCAAACCATGTCAACGGTGCGCACCATACCGACCTTGCCTGCCAATCACATGTATGTTCGCGGTCTGGACCAAAACCCAGCCAACCATGTCGCGCTGTCGCCGATTTCGTTCATCGAGCGCGCTGCGCTGGTTTTCCCGGAAAAGCTGGCCATCGTGCATGGTGAGTTTCGCCAGAACTGGTCTCAGACGTTTATGCGTTGCCGCCGCTTAGCGAGCGCCCTACAAAAAGCAGGCATCACCACGGGCGACACCGTGGCAGTGATGCTGCCCAACACCCCGCCCATGGTCGAAGCACACTTCGGCGTGCCCATGGCCGGGGCGGTCTTAAACAGCCTAAACACCCGGCTTGATGCAGCGAGCATTGCATTTATGCTGAACCACGGTGAAGCCAAGCTCGTGATTGTGGACAGCGAGTTTGCGAAAGTCATGCGCGAAGCACTCGAGATTTTGAAGAAAAGCCACGGCCGCGAGCCCATGGTGTTTGAAGCGCAAGACGAACCGTTTGTTGCGCCTGCTGCACTGAGCCCAACCACCTATGAAGACTTGGTGGCCTCGGGTGACCCCGAGTTTGAGGTGGTGTTGCCAAGCGACGAATGGCAATCCATTTGCCTAAACTACACCTCGGGCACCACCGGTGACCCCAAGGGTGTGGTCTACAGTCACCGGGGCGCCGCCACCAACGCCATTTCCAACATTCTGGAATGGGACATGGGGCGCCACCCCATTTACCTGTGGACCTTGCCAATGTTTCACTGCAATGGCTGGTGCTTCCCATGGACCGTGGCAGCGCGCGCGGGCGTGAACGTCTGCTTGCGCAAGGTCGATGCACAAGCGATATTTGATCTGATTCGTACCCATGGTGTGACGCACTACTGCGCGGCACCCATCGTGCACAGCTTGCTGATTAACGCACCCGATCAAATGAAGGCCGGCGTGCCATCCGGTGTCAAAGCCATGGTGGCGGGGGCTGCACCCCCGGCGGCCATGATCGAGGGCATGGAAAAGCTGGGCTTTGAACTCACCCACGTCTATGGTCTAACCGAGGTCTATGGGCCCGCTGCTGTGTGCGTCAAGCACGATGAGTGGGATAGTCTGGACATATCCGAGCGAGCACGACTGAATTCACGTCAAGGCGTGCGCTATCACTTGCAGGCTGATGTGCGCGTGCTCGACCCGCAAACCATGCAACCGGTGCCCTGGGACGGTCAGACCATGGGCGAGATCATGTTTCGCGGCAACATTGCGATGAAGGGTTACCTCAAAAACCCTAAAGCCACCGATGCCGCCTTCGCAGGCGGCTGGTTTCACTCCGGTGATTTGGCCGTGCAGTACCCGGATGGCTATGTCAAGATCAAGGATCGCAGCAAAGACATCATCATCTCCGGTGGCGAGAACATCTCCTCGATTGAAGTGGAAGATATCCTGTACCGTCACCCGGCAGTGCTTGCAGCGGCGGTGGTGGCCATGCCCGACCCCAAGTGGGGTGAGACGCCATGTGCATTTATTGAACTCAAGCCCGACTCAACAGTCACTGATCAAGACATCGTGAAGTTTTGTAAGGAACACCTGGCCCACTTCAAAGTGCCCAGAGCCGTAATATTTGGTGAAGTCCCCAAAACATCAACCGGCAAAATCCAGAAGTTTGAACTGCGCAAGCAGGCAGGTTCGGCCAAAGCCATCGACAGTTAAAACCAGACAGTTAACACCACATAACAACCAGTATGAGGAGACGAGCATGAATGAGCTGCTGGTCAGACAAACCATCAAACCCGGGTTAGTGCGCCTGACGTTAAACCGCCCGGACGCATTTAACGCCCTGTCTGAGTCGATGCTGGGCGCACTAAAGACTGAACTCGATGTGCTTGCCCAGGATGATGATGTCAAGGTTGTTATCCTGGCTGGTGCTGGCAAGGCGTTTTGTGCAGGGCACGACTTAAAGGAAATGCGCGCAGCCCCGTCCCACGACTACTACGAAGGGCTCTTTAAGCAATGCAGCGACGTGATGCTCGGCATTCAACGTCTACCGCAGGTGGTCATTGCGCAAATTGAAGGCGTGGCCACCGCCGCGGGTTGCCAGTTGGTTGCCATGTGTGACTTGGCCGTGGCAGCGGACACGGCCAAGTTTGCCGTCTCAGGCGTGAACCTTGGCTTGTTTTGCTCAACACCCTCGGTGGCACTGTCACGCAACATTGGCCGCAAAGAAGCGATGTATATGCTGGTGACCGGTGAATTTATCAGCGCCCAACAGGCATGCGACTGGGGGCTGGTTAATGAGGTGGTCGCCAAAGATGCGGTGGCGCAAGCCACCGAAACCCTCGCCAACCAAATCCTGAAGAAACCAGCTCCGGCGCTGCGCTTGGGCAAGCGGCTTTTTTATGAGCAGGTTGAAACCGACATCGCACGTGCCTATGAGTTAGCAGGCCAAACCATGGCTTGCAACATGATGGATGAAACCGCACTCGAAGGGGTACAGGCGTTTATCGACAAGCGCGCGGCGAACTGGCAGCAGTGAACAAATTGTCAAGCGATTATGTAGCGATTGGCAAACGATTATGTGACTTGCTGCACCACGGAAATAGATTCTTTGCGAATTCAAAGCTTTTTTGACTTCAAACCAGCGAATTGGCTGAACGAGGAACTGAATCATGGCTGTTCAATACCAAGCGCCCACTGACGACATGGCATTTGTCATTCGGCATATTGTTGACTCACAAAAAATCAGCCAGTTGCCTGGCTTTGAAGAGTTTTCTGATGACGTTATCGATGCCGTGCTCGAAGAAGCCGGCAAGTTCAGTTCGGGTGTTGTCTCGCCTCTGAATACGGTCAGCGATGAGCACGCTGCCAAATTGTCGGGGCATGTGGTCAGCACCACGCCAGGCTTTATAGAGGCCTACCAGCAATACATCGAGGCCGGCTGGAATGGCTTGGCATGTAGCCAGGACTATGGCGGGCAAGGCTTGCCTGAACTGTTGGCCACCGCGACCAATGAAATGCTGCACAGCGCCAGCATGTCATTTGGTTTGTGCCCGATGCTCACGGCTGGCGCCATTCACGCCATTGACCATCATGGCAGCGCCACACAAAAACAAACCTTCTTGCCCAAGCTCGTCTCTGGTCAATGGGCAGGCACCATGAATCTGACCGAGCCACAAGCGGGTTCGGATCTAGCTGCAGTTACCTCCAAAGCTGTGCCTCACGGCGATCATTACCTTGTCTCAGGCATCAAAATCTACATCACCTACGGCGAGCATGACCTGACCGAGAACATCATCCACTTGGTCTTGGCTCGCCTGCCCGATGCGCCGGCCGGTGTGAAAGGCATTTCGCTTTTTATCGTGCCAAAGTTCCTGGTCAACGACGACGGCTCGCTCGGTGCGCGCAACGATGTGAGATGCATTTCGCTCGAACACAAGCTTGGCATACACGGCAGCCCAACCGCCGTGATGAGCTACGGCGAAGACGGCGGCGCTGTGGGTTATTTGGTTGGCAAGCCCAATGAGGGCCTTGCCTACATGTTCACCATGATGAACCACGCCCGCTTAAACGTCGGCTTGCAAGGTGTGGCGATTGCCGAACGTGCTTTGCAACAAGCGATTTGGTACGCCCATGACCGGGTGCAAGGTAAAACCTTGATTCCCGGTGATCAAGGCCAGGCGAGTGCACCGATTGCCTATCACCCAGATGTGCGCCGCATGCTCGCCAGTATGCAATGTCGCGTGCAAGCGATGCGTGCCTTGGCCTATGAAGCTGCCGCCCACATGGACATCGCCGCTGCCAGCGATGATGCGCAGACAGCCACTGCCGCGCAGACGCGGGTCGATGTGTTGATCCCAGTGGTTAAAGGTTGGTGCACCGAGCAGTCGCAAGACATTGCTTCACTTGGCATTCAAGTGCATGGCGGCATGGGCTATGTCGAGGAGACCGGCGCCGCTCAGCACCTGCGCGATGCCCGCATCACCACCATCTACGAAGGGACCACGGCGATTCAAGCCAACGACTTGATCGGCAGAAAAATTTTGCGTGACAACGGGGCCGCAGTGATCGCCGTCATCGACGAGGTACAAAACACTGGCGTCAAGCTCGGTAGTTTGCCAGACCAAGCGCTCGCGCGACTCGGACAACAGCTGCAACAAGGTGCGCAAACCCTACGAAACAGCGTCGATTGGGTTCTGGCGCATGGCAAGACCGATGCTGCCGCGGTGTACTTCGGTTCCGTGCCGATGCTCATGCTTGCGGGTGACGTCTTTGGTGGCTGGATGATGGCGCGTGCCGCAATCGCTGGCCTAAAACCAGCGTTGGCCAATGATCCCCTGGCCATCAAAAAGCGTGAGGCTGCATTGCTGTACGGCGATCTGGTCTTGATGCCGGGCTTGGGTCGTGCCCATCAAGTGACTGCCGGACAGACTGCAGTCAAGCATGCTTTGGCGATTTAGCCTACTAGACGTAAGGCAATGGCCATCACTAAGGGAAAGTCCTCACACAGCGGGGCACACGGATAACCTTCCACTCAGGTATAAATCTTATGTATGGAACACACAACTGAATACGTCATCGAAACGCGTCATCTGACCAAGGAGTTTCTTGGTTTCGTGGCTGTCAACGATGTAAACCTTAAAGTCAGGCGCCACACCATTCACGCCATCATCGGTCCCAATGGTGCTGGCAAAAGCACCTGCTTTAACTTAATCACCAAATTTCTGACGCCTACCCGGGGCGAAATTCTTTTTAACGGCAACAACATTACCCGCCAGTCATCGTCGCAAATTGCGCGTGAAGGTGTCGTGCGGTCGTTTCAGATCTCGGCGGTCTTTCCTCACATGACGGTGCTGGAAAACGTTCGCATTGGCTTGCAGCGCAGGCTAGGCACCACCTTCCATTTCTGGAAAAGCGACAAGACGCTTGACATCTTGAATGACCGTGTTATCGACGCCCTGGAACAGGTTGGTTTGGCTGAGTTTGCCAACGAACAGGCGGTGAACCTACCCTATGGTCGCAAACGAGCCCTTGAGATTGCCACCACGGTTGCCATGAACCCCGAAGTCATGCTGCTTGACGAGCCCACTCAGGGCATGGGCCACGAGGATGTAGAGCGCGTGACTGAGCTGATTCGCAAAGTGGCCGTCGGCCGCACGGTCATCATGGTCGAACACAACATGAAGGTGGTGTCCAACATCGCCGATACGATCTCAGTGCTGCAGCGCGGTGAACTGATTGCGGAAGGTGATTACCAGACCGTGTCGAGCAACCCGCAGGTAATGGAAGCCTACATGGGGTCTGCTGATACCGAACTGCAAGGCCACTGACGCGCTTAGGGCGCCTATGCGCGCTTCATGGTATGGCGGAATTGTTTCAAACCAACACTGACTGAACCCAATAGACTTATGGCTACAACACCTGTGCTCGAAATCAAGGACCTCAATGCCTGGTATGGCGAGTCCCATGTGCTGCATGGCATCAATCTCTCGGTCAATGCCGGTGAAGTGGTTTGCCTGTTGGGGCGAAATGGTGCGGGTCGCACATCCACCTTACGCGCCGTTCTGGGTTTGACGGGCGCCAACAAAGGCTCCATCAAAATCAACGGCACAGAAGTCATTGGTAAGCCCACGCACGAAATCGCCGGGCTTGGCATCGGTTACTGCCCGGAAGAGCGCGGCATTTTTGCGAGCTTGACCTGCGAACAGAACTTGATGCTGCCGCCCATGGTTGGCCCAAGCTCAAGCGCCATGTCGCTTGACGAGATTTACGGCATGTTCCCTAACCTGAAGGAGCGCCGCAACAGTCCGGGCGGGCGCCTATCGGGTGGTGAACAGCAGATGCTGGCCATTGCCCGTATTCTGCGCACCGGCGCCCAACTGCTGTTGCTTGACGAGATTACCGAGGGCTTGGCACCGGTGATCGTGCAAAAGCTTGGCGACGTGGTGCGCACGCTTAAAGAGAAAGGATTCACCGTGGTTCTGGTGGAACAGAACTTCCGTTTTGCGTCCAAACTGGCCGATCGTAACTACGTGATCGAGCACGGCGAAGTCGTCATGATGGTTGAGAAAGAAAAGCTTGAACAAAGCCAGAAAGAGCTTGAAGCGCTTCTAGGGGTCTAAGCCCTGCATTTGCAGCACTACCAACTTCGTGTTTAGGAGACATCGCATGAAAAAAACCGTGATTTCCCAAGTCGTCGCAGGCGCTTTGTTCGCCGTCGGCGCAAATGCCTCGGCACAGCTGAGCAATGATGCAATCAACATCGGCGTGCTGACTGACCTCTCAGGCATCTACTCGGCCATTGAAGGCCCCGGCGCTGTCGTGGCTGCTGAAATGGCCGTGGCCGATTTCGGTGGCACCGTACTGGGTAAAAAAATCAACATCACTTCGGCTGACACCCAATCCAAAGCTGACCTGTCGAGCTCAAAGGCTCGTGAAATGTTCGAGCGTGACAACGTCGACATGATCGTGGGTAACGTCTCCACTGCTTCCGCACTGGCCGCCATGGAAGTGGCTGACCAAATGAAGCGTGTTGCGCTGGTCACGGGTGCTGCATCCTTGCCAATCACCAACGAGCGCTGCAACCCCTACACCGTGCACTGGGTCTATGACACCTACGCCTTGGCTCACGGCACCGGTGACGCCGTGGTTGCAACCGGCAAGAAGACATGGTTCTTCGTGACCGCTGACTACGCGTTTGGTCACACACTTGAGCGTGACACATCGCAAGTGGTGACTGCTGCTGGCGGTAAAGTACTCGGTAGCGTCAAGCACCCCATCAACACCACGGACTTCGCTTCTTACCTGGCTCAGGCTCAATCATCGGGTGCTGAAGTGATTGCCTTGGCCAACGCCGGTGGCGACACCATTGGTTCGATCAAGCAGGCTGCCGAGCTTGGCATCATGGGTTCAAAGCAAACCGTCGTGCCACTGCTGATGTTCACCGCTGATATTCAGGCACTGGGTTTGCAAGAAACCCAAGGCATGAACTTTACGGTGGGTTGGTACTGGGACTATAACGAGTCAAATCGCAAGTTTGCCGAGCGCTTCATGAAGAACTTCAAGGGCACAGCCCCGACTTCGGTTCAGGCGGGTGTGTACTCAGCAACCCTGAACTACCTGAAGGCTGTTCAGGCGGTTGGTACGGACAACTCCGACAAAGTCATGGCTTACTTGAAGTCAACGCCAATTGACGATGGTTTGTTCAAAGGCGTGATTCGAAAAGACGGCAAGTTTGAACACGACATGTACCTCTTGCAGGTCAAGTCACCAAAGGAGTCCAAGAACCGCAACGATATTGCAACCGTTGCCCGTGTGATCCCGGCGGCTCAGGCAACATTGCCCTTGTCGCAGTCCAAGTGCAAGCTGGTTACCGGTTCTTGATAGGAAAGTTGGGGAGATAGATCATGTTTGAGTTGCTTGGCGTATCACCGCAAGCATTTACTGCCCAGATGTTGATTGGGCTTATCAACGGCTCGTTTTACGCGCTGTTGAGCTTGGGACTGGCGGTGATCTTCGGGTTGCTCAATGTGATCAACTTCACGCATGGCGCCTTGTACATGCTGGGCGCCATGCTGTCCTGGATTGGACTGACCCAGCTTGGCAACTGGATTGGCATGCCTGAATTTCAGGTGCCGTATCTGGTTGCCTTGGTGCTCGCACCATTGATCGTCGGCGCATTCAGCATTCTGGTTGAAAAAACCATGCTCAAGCGCCTCTACCACCTCGATCACCTCTATGGGCTCTTGCTGACGTTTGGCATCGCCTTGGTGCTCGAGGGCCTGTTTCGTCACTGGTTTGGGGTGCTGGGCAACAGCTACCCCGTGCCAGACATGTTGCGTGGCGGCTTAAGGGTCAATGACCTGTTTCTGCCGTACTACCGCCTGTGGGTGGTCGGCCTGGCGTTGCTGGTCTGCTTTGCGACTTGGTACTTCATTGAACGCACCAAGCTCGGCAGCTTATTGCGCGCCGGCACCGAGAATCCCAGACTGCTCCAAGCACTCGGGGTCAACGTGCCTTTGATTATCACGCTGACCTACGGTGCCGGCTGTGCATTGGCTGCGTTTGCCGGCGTGCTGGCGGCGCCCATCTACCAGGTGACTGCGGTGATGGGCTCGAATCTGATTATCGTGGTGTTTGCGGTGGTGGTCATCGGCGGCATGGGCTCGATTGCAGGCTCGATCCTGACAGGCCTCGGTTTGGGTGTTGTCGAAGGCCTCACGAAGGTGTTCTACCCGGAAGCCTCGTCCGTTTCGATCTTTGTGATCATGATTATTGTGCTGCTGCTTAAGCCCGCCGGGCTGTTTGGCAAAGTTCGCTAAAAAGGCCCCGACCATGAACGCAACTACCACTACCCCCACTGCTACTGTTGGCGCATCAACATCGACGTCGACGTTCACGAAACTGTCGATCGTGATTTTTGTGCTGCTCGCCTTACTGCCCTTCCAGAACTTTGTCTATGACTTGTTCATGATGAAGGTGTTCTGTTTTGCGATATTTGCAGCTTCGGTAAACCTGCTGCTTGGCTACGCCGGCTTGTTGTCATTTGGCCATGCGGCTTTCTTTGGCTCAGCCTCCTACGTCACGGCGCATGCCATGAAGGAATGGGGTGTTACCCCAGAGATTGGCTTATTGATCGGCGTGGTGTGCTCAACGGCCCTGGGCTATGTGTTTGGCGCGCTGGCCATTCGTCGCCAAGGTATCTATTTCGCCATGATCACGCTGGCGCTGGCACAAATCGTCTACTTTATGGCGACCCAAGTGCCATTCACCAACGGTGAGGACGGCATTCAGGGCGTGCCACGGGGTGAGTTTCTGGGCTTGATTGATTTGAGTCCGTCAACCAACATGTACTGGTTCTCACTTGGCGTGTTTGCGCTGGCGTTTTTGCTGGTGCTTCGTGTTGTGCGCTCACCATTTGGCCAAGTGCTCAAGTCCATCCGTGAAAACGAACCCCGTGCGATTTCGCTGGGCTACAACGTTGACCGTTACAAGCTCATGGCCTTCACCATCTCTGCTGGCTTGGCTGGTTTGGGTGGTGGCTTAAAAGCGTTGGTGCTGCAACTTGCATCGCTAACCGACGTGTTCTGGCAAATGTCGGGTGAGGCGGTGCTGATGACCATTTTGGGTGGCATTGGAACGCTCTGGGGCCCGATTGCTGGCGCGGCTGTAATCATCAACCTGCAAAACTACTTGGCCAACTTGGGTGGCTGGAGCACGATTGCCACAGGAGCGATTTTTGTGGTCTGCGTGTTGGCTTTCCGCCGCGGTATCGTGGGTGAGATTGCGCATCGGCTAAAGATTCAGTTATAGGCTAAATCAATGCCTTGCAATTTAAGGTAAAAGAAGGGGGTGACTAATGTCACCCCCTTTTTTTTAGGCTACACCAGCTCACTGCGTCAGGGATTCAAAGAAGTGAAAGACCTTGCTCATCTGCCTAGCCAGTCGGCAGCCAGCATCCAGTATGTCCTGTGCGACATCGATGACACCGTGACTACAGAAGGACGCTTGACTGCCCAGGCCTACTTGGCCATGCAGGCCTTGCACGATGCAGGTATTCACGTCATTCCAATCACTGGGCGTCCTGCTGGCTGGTGCGACCATTTCGCCCGAATGTGGCCAGTGTCTGCCGTGGTTGGTGAGAATGGCGCTTTTTTCATGTGCTACGACCTTGCGGCACGAAAGATGCGCCAACAGTTTTGGGCCGATGCGCAAGCCCGCGAGCTGAACCGCCAAAGGCTTGATGCGCTCGCCAAAATCATTCTGGCCGAGGTCCCCGGATGCGCCTTGGCCAGCGACCAGCCCTACCGCGTGGCCGACCTCGCGATCGATTTCTGCGAAGACGTGGATCGGCTACCCGAGACTGCCATCGAGAAAATCGTGTCCTTGTTTGAAGACAATGGTGCCTGCGCCAAAGTTAGCTCCATTCACGTCAACGGCTGGTTCGGGCAATATGACAAGCTGACCATGACACGCCGTTTGTTTGACGAGATATTTGGTCAATCAGTGCAACGGTTACAAGATCAAATTCTCTTTATTGGCGACTCACCGAATGACGCGCCTATGTTTGGTTTCTTTGAGAACTCGGTGGGTGTGGCCAATGTTCAAGACCAGCTACATCGCTTGGAAGACCTGCCCAAATATGTCTGCCAGGCTCGTGGTGGAGCGGGGTTTGCTGAGATGGCAGCCACATTGCTAAAACATCGAAGCTACATAAATCGATGAGCCCATTGGGGGCGTAGGCAGTATTTCGCCTATCTGTCACATTGACGTCATGCCACAGCACTACAAATGCTGGCAATGAAAAAATGTGACTGACATGACTGCCGTTGAATTCAAGCAAGTCAGCAAATCTTGGGCAAACACGACCGCCCTGCACCCCACCGACCTCGCGCTTGCGGCTGGTGAATTCTCGGTATTGTTGGGTCCTTCAGGTTGCGGCAAAACGACCACCTTGCGCCTGATTGCCGGGCTGGAAACCACATCAACCGGCAGCATCCGGATATTCGGTGACGATGTGACCAAGACCGAGCCGGCAGCCCGCGGGGTATCGATGGTGTTTCAAAACTACGCCTTGTTCCCACACCTATCGGTTCAAGAGAACATCGCATTCGGCCTAAAAATCCGCAAAATCACTCGCAGTGAGATCGAGACACGCTTATCCCGTGTTCTGAGTCTGCTTGGATTATCGACGCTACGTGATCGAAAGCCCTCGCAATTATCTGGCGGACAGCAACAGCGGGTGGCGCTCGCTCGCGCCTTGGTGGCTGACGCGAGGCTGTGCCTGATGGATGAACCGCTATCGAACCTAGACGCCAAGTTGCGCCAGTCCATGCGGGATGAGTTGCGTGCGCTACAGCAAAAGCTTGAGTTGTCGCTCGTTTATGTAACCCACGACCAGACTGAAGCCATGAGCATGGCAGACCGTGTGGTGCTGCTCAAAGACGGAAAAATTGAGCAGATCGCCTCGCCCACCACGATTTACCAACAGCCAGCGAGCTTATTTGTGGCGAAATTCATCGGTAGCACCAAAATGAATGTGCTACCCGTCGAGGGCGGCTTGATTGCCGGTACAGACGTTGCCGTCACTGGTCCACCCGGTGCCAAGTCATTGGGCATTCGTCCTGAAGACGTCGGATTTGACGGTGCCATTCAAGCCACCGTGACCCACACAGAGTTCACCGGGGCCGACTTGCTCGTGCACATGCAGGTCGGCCCCCATCCCATCACGGCTAGAGCCGATGGCAAAGCCGTGATCCAACCCCACGCGCAGATCAACCTGGGCTGGCAGGCTGCAAGCCAGCATTGGTTCGATGCCCAAGGACTGCGCATTGTTTAAACCTCGGAGATCCGCAATGAAAAAGCTCGTTAGTCTTGCATCCACGCTCGCGGCCAGTCTGTGCGTCAGCACAGCAGCGCTCGCGCAAACCGAAGTGCCGTTTTATTTCCCGGTCGCCGTTGGCGGACCCATCACCAAAATCATCGATGGCTATGCCGCTGATTTCAACAACGCGAACCCTGACCTGAAAGTTGTGCCCGTCTATGCCGGCAGCTACCAGGAAACCGTGGTCAAGGCACTCACTGCGCACAAAGCCAATAAGCCGCCTGCAGCCGCCATCTTGCTGTCAACCGATACGTTTACGCTAATCGATGAGGACGCCATTGTTCCGTTTGACAGCTTCGTGAAGACTGATGATGAGCGCAAGTGGATGAAGGATTTCTTCCCAGCATTTTTGTTAAACGGCCAGGTAGACAATAAAACCTGGGGCATCCCCTTCCAACGGTCAACCGTTGTGATGTATTGGAATAAAGAGGCATTCAAAGAGGTTGGCCTTGACCCCAACGTCGCGCCTCAGGACTGGAAGCAACTGATCTCCATGGGTCAAAAGCTCACCAAGCGTGCCGCCAGTGGCAACGTCGAGCGCTGGGGCATCCAAGTGCCATCCAGTGGTTTCCCATACTGGTTGTTCCAGGGCTTTAGCACCCAGAATGGTGCTATCTTGGCCAACCCTGAAGGCACCAAAGTGAACTTTGATGGCCTGGACGTCATTGAAGCATTGCAGTACTGGGTCAACCTATCACAAGAATACAAAATTCATCCCCCAGGCGTGGTCCAGTGGGGCACCACACCGCAGGATTTCATGCAGGGCAAGGCAGCCATGATTTGGACGACCACCGGCAACCTGACCAACATCCGCAAAAACGCACCGTTTGAGTTTGGTGTGGCCATGCTGCCAGAGAATACCCGTCGTGGTTCGCCAACCGGTGGCGGCAACTTCTTCATCTTCAAGAAAGCCTCTCAGGCTGAGCAAGAAGGTGCCTTCCGTTTTGCTAAGTGGCTAACGCAACCCGAGCGTGCTGCCCAGTGGAGCATTGACACGGGCTACGTGGCTGTATCACCTGCTGCTTATGACACCGCGGCATTGAAAGCCTATGCTGCTGAGTTCCCGCCCGCCTTGGTGGCGCGTGACCAACTGCCGTTTGCCGTGGCTGAACTGTCAACGCACGACAATCAGCGTGTGACCAAGGCACTCAATGATGCCCTGCAAGCAGCACTGACGGTCGCTAAAACGCCTCAGCAAGCCTTGAAAGACGCTCAGGCTGAAGCCAACCGCATCCTGCGCCCCTATCAGTAAGTGACTAACTGAAGCGGCCTGCCTAAGACAGGTGGGCCGCTTCAGCCCTTTAGAACCTGGCCTTGTAACATCGGACTCGATGCGTTGAACTCTCGACACATACAGGCATATCTGCTGTTGCTGCCCGCCTTTGTGTTTTTGGTGGGCTTTGCCCATTACCCAGCCATCGCCACGATAGTTGATAGCCTGATGTCAACGCCTCGGGCTGGCCGCGCTCCGTTATTCGTGGGTTTGGAGAACTATCAGGTCATGATTGAAGACCCGGTGTTCTGGAAGTCTGTCACCAACAATCTCTGGTTTGCACTCGCCACGATTCCGTTGTCGATGGCCATTGCCATTTTGATGGCACTTTGGGTCAACGACAAAATCACTGGTCGCTCGTTTTTACGCATGTCTTATTTTCTGCCAACCGTCTTGCCCATGATTGCAGTGGCCAATATCTGGATTTTTTTCTACACCCCTGACTACGGCCTCATCAACCAGGCGCTGCAACTCTTGGGCTTAAAAAGCCAGAACTTCTTGGGCGACCCAAGCCTGGCATTGATGTCTGTGACCATCGTGGCCATCTGGAAAGAAGCTGGGTTCTTTATGATTTTTTACCTGGCTGCGCTTCAGACCTTAAGCCCAAGCTACCGTGAGGCGGCCCAGATCGAAGGGGCATCCAAGTGGTACTTCTTCTGGAAGATCCAGTGGCCGCTGCTGATGCCAACCACGGTTTTTGTGCTGGTCAATGCGCTGATCAATGCGTTCAGAATGGTTGACCACATATTTGTGATGACCCATGGTGGACCAAACAACGCCTCATCGCTGCTGTTGTTTTACCTGTATGAAGTTGGTTTCAAGTTCTGGGATCGTGGTTACGCCTCAGCGTTGACCATGGTGCTTTTAGCCATTCTGGCCATTGTCGGATTACTGCAATTTTTCTGGTTAGACAAGCGGACACACTACAGATGACAGCCAAGGCACAGCATGGCGCACAAGCTGGCGCCCTGACCACCGCTAGCGGGTTAAGCACCTTTGGTGCGTGGGTTCTCGCCATCGCCTGGATCTTGCCGCTGATCTATGCGCTTTGGGCCGCATTTCATCCACCCGAATACGCAACGACGTTTTCTTGGTCAGCGCCGCTCACGCTAGACAACTTTGTCGCAGCCTGGCATGCCGCACCCTTTCCGAGATATTTCCTGAACACCATCATCTTGGTGGCTGGGATCTTGGCGATTCAATTGTTTTTGTGCACGTTAGCTGCATACGCATTTGCGCGCCATGAGTTTTTTGGAAGCAGTGTGCTGTTTTCTTTGATGCTCGTGCAGCTAATGGTGATGCCCGAGATTCTGATCGTGCGAAACTATCAAACGCTAAGCTCACTGAGCCTGGTCGACACCTTATTTGGGATTGGCCTGCCCTACTTCGCTTCGGCATTTGCGATATTTCTGCTGCGACAAACCTTCAAAACCGTGCCCAAAGAGCTCGTGGAGGCTGCACAAATGGAAGGCGCCTCTACCTTGCAAATCCTGCGCCATGTTTACATTCCCCTAGCCAAGCCAACTTACTTGGCCTTCTCACTGGTTTCCGTGAGTTATCACTGGAACAACTTCCTATGGCCACTGGTGGTCAGTAACTCCGTTGAATCACGACCTTTGACCGTGGGCTTGCAGGTGTTCTCCTCGGCAGACCAGGGCATTGACTGGTCGATCATCACCGCTGCTACCTTATTGACATCCGCCCCCTTGCTGTTAGGATTTCTCATATTTCAGCGCCAGTTTGTGCAATCGTTTATGCGAGCTGGCATAAAGTGAACATCAAAACATGAAACTCATCACATGGAATACCCAGTGGTGCAAGGGACTTGATGGCGTGGTGAGCCCTGAGCGCATCGTCCAGGGTGCGCGCGCCATGGGTGACTTTGATGTGCTGTGCCTGCAAGAGATCTCGCAGAACTACCCCAAGCTCACGGGCGATACACCCAATGCAAACGATACACCCCAAGACCAACCCGCCGAGCTTGCCAGGCTGTTGCCAGGTTTTGAGGTGGTATTCGGTGCAGCGATTGACGAACAACCGCTGAGCCACCGCCCCCGCCAGCGATTTGGCAACTTGATCGCTTCGCGCCTACCGATCCTTCAAATCCAGCATTTCGCACTTCCCTCGCCAGTCGGGCCGGTCAACCCGCATCCTTGGATGGCAAGGCAGTGCACCGTGTGCACCCTGCAGGCCCAATGGGGGCCTGTGCGCATCATGACCACGCATCTTGAGTACTACAGCGAAATCCAACGGCTCGCGCAAGCACAAACCTTACGACACATTCACCAAGCCCTATGTGATCAAGCGCAGTATCAACCGTTGGTGGCGACCGATGAGGTTGATACCCCTTATCAGCCCAAGCCATATACGACCGATGTCGTTCTGTGTGGTGATTTTAATTTTGAGCCTCAGAGCCAGCCATACGATGCACTCATCTCGTCAAATGCGCCGCATCCGTTTCATGATGCCTGGGTGCTCAATAACCCCAAGCAGTCTCACCCACCGACTTTCCGGCTATACGATGACACCTATGGTCCTGATGCGGTGAGCTGTGACTTTTGTTTCTTAAGTGACTCGGTCGCACCTAGGCTTCGATCCGTCTCAGTTGACACCGCCACACAGGTGTCCGATCATCAGCCTGTGATGATTGAGTTGGTGTGAACACGCAATGATCAAACCCAAGAGTCGTCCGACTGAAGACCAACGCAACAATCTCGCACAACGCAGAGGTGAGCGAATTACCACACAAATGGCACAAATCGCTTGGTGCGTTGCCGGTACGCCAGGTACTGGGGGAATTGCTTAGTCAGAAAAAGCTCCTCAACCTCGGACTTAAACCACAACACCACCAGCAATGCACCCCATGTGTACCACGCCCACCAACCATCGATGACCACAGCGCAGGCTGCCGCAAACAGCAATAGACTCGTGTACATCGGATGACGGATCCATTGATACGGCCCTAGGGTCACTAGTTGAGCGTTATCTCGGGGCTCAGGGGTCACGTTGAAGTTGCCTGGGCGGTTTAGGGTCAACGTCCAAATGCCCAGGGCAATCGAGACAGCAAAGAGGCCCGCCCCTAGGGTGCCGAATATCAAATCTGGCCAGGCTTTGTAGACTTGCCACAACAGCGCCGCGAGCAAGCCAAACTGCGCAAAAACCAGCCCATAGGACATTTAGCTCCCCTTCTTAGGTAGTGCCCTCGGCCACCTCAATCGGCCACCTCAATCGATCGTCCTCAGTCACTTGCCTTCAATCCACGCGCAACCAGAAACGTCTCGGAAGACTTGTCACGCGAAGCCTTGGGCTTGCGTTCAACTACTTTAACAAACTGTGACTTCAAGTTCTGCACAATCTGAGAAAACCCACTGCCGTGAAACGCCTTCATGATCAGCGCACCATCTGGTTTGAGATGTCTCGCCGCAAAATCCTGCGCTAACTCACACACATGCCCAATGCGCGCCGAATCCGCACTGGCCACCCCACTCAGGTTGGGTGCCATGTCAGAAATCACCAGATCAACGGACTTGCCTTGAAGCGACTCCTCCAGTATGCGCAACACACCGTCCTCCCTGAAATCCCCTAGGATGAATTGCACCCCTGCAACGGGTTCCATCTCCAACATGTCCAAGGCGATCACTAGGCCGTTGATCGTGCCATCAGCCCGCTTTAAGCGCTCGCGCGCCACCTGCGACCAACTGCCGGGCGTGGAGCCCAGGTCAACCACGATATCGCCTGGCTGCAGCAACTTTTCTGTATCGACGATCTCAAGCAGCTTAAAAGCCGCTCGCGCGCGATAGCCCTTTTGCTGGGCTAGCTTTACATAGGGGTCCTGAATATGTTGGTTTACCCAGTTTTTTGAGAATTTATTCTTGGCCATTAACGTACAATCTCGACATGTCTGAAACACACACACCCATTAGCCTGACCAGTCAGGCACGCAGCACGCTCAAAGGCGCTGCCCATTCCTTGCGCCCGGTCGTTCTCATTGGCGACCAAGGGCTCACGCCAGCCGTGCTGAAAGAAATCGACCTTGCGCTAAACGCGCACGAGCTCATCAAAGTTCGGGCAGGTTCTCAAGAGCGCGACGATCGCAACACGATGTTGACTCAAATCTGCGATGAGCTTGGGTGTGCGCCGGTGCATCACTTGGGCAAAACCCTGATCCTCTACCGACCGGGTAAAAAGGGATTGTATTCCGTTGCAATCGGCTTAGCGCCCGCCAAAGAACCTCGTACCAGTCGCAAAGCAAGCGAACCACACACCCCGAAGAAATTAGCGGCTCAGGGCAAGAAGGTTGTCCGTAAAAGTGCAGGCAGAACCGCCAGCAAAGCCAGCACCCAATCAGACAGTGCAATACGCACACCACGCAGATCCGATTCTGACAAGCCAACACTCAGGGCTTTCTCTGCTGAACGCGCAGAACCGTCGTCCAAACCAAAGCGCCCTGCCAGTGCTGGCAAACCTGGCTCGCGCTCACGTACCCCGGCCAAGAAATCCGTCCGTAGTGCGCTTAGCCTGCGTGCCGGCGCTAGGCGCGGCGCCAAATAAGTGAACCCTACTCAGCAAGGGTAGAGAGTAAGCTCAAAGCCAGTTACCGCTTTGGCCTTATTCGTACCGCACCGAGAGGATTTCATACTCGCGCTGGCCAGACGGTGCGTTAACCACCACCACATCGCCTTCGCTCTTGCCAATCAGCGCACGAGCAACCGGACTGGAAACCGAAATCTTGTTCTGACGAATATCTGCTTCGATATCGCCCACAATCTGATACACAACCTTATCACCCGACTCGAGGTCTTCAATTTCAACGGTGGCTCCAAAGACGATACGCCCATCGGTGTCGAGCTCTTTGGGATTGATCACCTGTGCATTGGAGAGCACCCCATCAAGCTCGCTGATGCGTCCCTCCACAAAACCCTGTCGCTCACGGGCGGCATCATATTCGGCGTTCTCTGAAAGATCGCCCTGCGCCCGTGCTTCAGCGATGGCTTCAATCACAGCCGGACGTTCAACATGCTTTAGGCGATGGAGCTCTTTTTGTAGGCGCTCAAACCCTACAGCGGTAATCGGGATAGCAGACATAACGTTTCCAGCCTCAAAATAAAACCCCGGTCAACATGAACCGGGGTGCGACTTATACAACGTATTTTGTGGGAAGTTAAGGAAGTTTGCAAGTGGGCCTGACAGTGGGCTATGACAAGCACCCACGTCCCCGCGCTTTACCAAAAAATACGCCTAGGATTGAGCAAGCTGCTGCAACAGATGCCTGAAAGCCTGAACACACAGTTGTGCATCATCATTGGTCGTCATTTCCAGCGGGTTGTGACTGATCCCGCTATTTAAGCCTCGCACAAACAGCATGGCCTGCGGCATGATGTCATGCAACTTCATGGCATCGTGACCCGCGCCACTGGGCATCCGAAACACGGGCAATCCCTGAGCCAGGACCGCCGCTTCCCACCTAGCCTGCCATTGAGGCGAAGACGGGGCTGCTGCGGCACGCATGATCTCTTCGAGCTCGAACTGCAAACCACGATGCTCGCAGATCCTGGCGAGCTCAGCCTTGACATCAGCCACACAGGCATCGCGCACATCATTGGTCGTGGCACGAATATCCAAACTAAACCGACAACGGCCAGGCACCACATTGACCGAGCCGCTCGTGACTTCCAGCATGCCCATCGTGCCTACCAGATCGGGAACCGATGCAGCACGCTTTTCCAGATAAAGAGCCAGTTCAGCCACGCCAACAGCCGCGTCGCGACGCATGCCCATGGGTGTGGTGCCTGCGTGACTGGCCATGCCACGCACCTCACCCATGAACCGGACACTGCCGTTAATTGACGTCACAACACCCAAGGGCAAGTCAAGCTCATTCAATACTGGCCCCTGCTCGATGTGCACTTCCACAAACCCCAAGTACTGACTCGGGTGTCGTTTCAGTGAATCGATGGCTTGGATCGACAAGCCAGCATTCTGCATGGCATCGCGCATGCTAATGCCTTGGGCATCAAGCTGATCAAGCCATCCCAGGTCAAATTGGCCAGTCAGTGCGCCCGACCCCAGAAACACTGCTTTGTAGCGCTGCCCTTCTTCCTCGGAAAACGCCACCACCTCAATTCCAAAAGGCAGACGCATACCTTGCCCCGCGAGTTCGCGAACGCACAGCATGGGCGCAAAAATGCCCAGCCGTCCATCGTACTTGCCGCCATTGCGTACCGTGTCATAGTGACTACCAGTTAGCAATCGCTTGGCGTTTGGGTCTTGACCATGATAGACACCTACCACATTACCGACCGCATCGATCTGAACCTCGTCAAACCCGCAATCGTCTCGCATCAGATGCTCGATGTGCCGGGCACACGCCTGGTGCGCATCGCTGAGGTAAGTCACCGTGAGTTCGCCTCGTTGGGCGTATTCGGGCTCACTGTAAACCGCAAGGTCTTCACACCAATCCCACAGTTGATTGCCAAGCAAGGGCACGAAACCAAATTTGTCGTTCAAACGAAGCTCGGCAATTCGATCAAGATTGCGCAAGGCCTCAGACCGCTCGAAATCAACTGGATTATTCAGACGCCGCTGCAAAGTCCTCAAAACATCCGTTTTGCTTAGTCCGTTCCCTCTCGGGCCGGCTAAAGCCAACACAAACGGGAAACCAAACCGGGCGTTATAGGATTGCTCGAGTTGTCCCAGCGCCTCAAGCTCGCCCGGCAAGCAGGCATTGAGAATCAAGTCATCAGACACCAGACTCGGCTGCGCTCGAATCAACTCAAGCTGCTGAGCCGGTGTCGATTGTCTGACAGCGCCAGACAGTGCGAACTTAACTGCGGCCAGCGTTGCATAAGGCCGTGCGCTTGCCGCTGACTTACCTACCCAGGCGGCTTGGCCATAAACACCAGCAAGCAAGTCACTGAATTGCTCAATGCTCGCGCTGTTTAATTCGTCCAGAGTCAAGGTCATTGTGAACAGTCTCCGCACCCGCGATGGTGACAATCCGGGTGGACTTGTCAACATGCTGCGCTTGTCTCAGATTGTATACAGTCCGAAGCTGGTCAACAAATCGCTTGAGGCTAAGCCCAAACCCTAAGCCCTAAGCTCTCTGAAAGCGCAACGAACTCCACAGCCTAGCCAGCGTGGCCAGCCTAGCAGACTCCGCCCAGCCAAAATCGGCGATCTACCCGCCTGCCACACCCAGATACCGTTGGCTGATGGCTGGATCAGCCATCAGCTCACTCATCTGACCCTCAAACTGAACCTGTCCCTGCTCAAGCAAATAGACCCGGTCACTGACCGCTTGTGCAAAGGCCAAGTTCTGCTCGGAAAGCAGCACACTGACCCCTTGCGATTTAAGTGTGGCTACCATCTCAAGCATGCGATCGACCACCACCGGTGCCACGCCTTCTGACGGCTCATCGAGCAATAGCACCAGCGGGTTGCCCATTAGGGTTCGCGCCAAACTCAACATCTGCTGCTCACCACCGCTGATCTGGTTGCCCAGTCGATCCATTAAGCCCGCAAGGTTAGGCAGCTGGTTGATCAACAAAGACTCGTTCCATTGCGGCCCCAGTGTGCCGTCAGGCCACCGATGCACCTGCTGCACGCCCATCCGAAGATTCTCGCGTACCGTTAGCCCCGTAAAAATCCGGCGCTCTTGCGGCACGTATCCCAGGCCAGAGCGAGCCAACGCATGCGTGGGCTTGCCAAGGATGGGTTGACCAAAGAACTGCACATCGCCGCGAGCCTTGGGCACCAGCCCCATCAGTGTTTTAAGGAGTGTACTTTTGCCGGCGCCATTGCGGCCCATGATGGCAACCACCTCGCCCTGATTGAGCGTCAGATCAACATCAAACAGGGCCTGCGCACGACCATACCAGGCGCTAAGCCCAGAGACCATGAGCACTGGCGCCGTCATGGCACATCTCCTGACACAGCGCCTAGCGCACCCTCTGCACCCTCTGCACCCTCTGCACCCTCTGCACCCTTTGCCGCCATGGCCACCTGCGAGCCAGAACGCCCAAAGTAAGCTTCGCCAACCTTGGGGTCCGCCTGCACCTGGCTGGGCAAACCCTGCGCGATCAACTCGCCTTGCGCCATCACCAACACCCTGTCAGCAAAACCAAACACCACGTCCATGCTGTGTTCAGTAAAAAGCACCCCCATCAGCTTGTCTTTAGCCAATTGGCGCGTGAGCGCCATCAGAGACTGTCGCTCGGCTGGCGCCATGCCTGCGGTGGGCTCATCCATTAACAACAACTTCGGGCGATTGGCAATCGCCATGGCAAGCTCTACTCGCTTTAAATCAGCATAAGCCAGGCTTTGACAGGCTCGCTCTGCCTGGCTGGCAAGCCCGACCCATTCAAGGGTCTGTAGCGCCTCATCGCAACGATATCGGCTTGCCCGGGCAAACGCCCTGCCCAAACGCCGGTCATGGGACAGCATCACCATCTGCACGTTCTCGCGCGCTGTCATGGATGCAAACACTGCCGCAGTCTGAAACGTGCGACCAACGCCGAGTCGCCAGATCGCGCGTGCAGGCAACCCCACTAAACGTCGACCCTCATATTCAATATCGCCAGCATCTGGCGTCAGTTGCCCATTGATCATGTTGAAGGTCGTTGACTTGCCAGCGCCATTGGGACCGATCAAAGCCACCAGTTCACCGGCACTGACTACCAGGTCAACACCACGCACGGCTTGCACACCGCCAAACGACTTTGACAGGCCGTGCACGCGAAGCAAACTCATGGCTCACCTCGTCTGCCCAGCAACAGCAGCAGGCGCCCGTAACCTGCAAGCCCGCGCGGAAACAAAAGCACCAACAACAAAATCACTGACCCCAAGGCGGCGCGCCAGTAATCTGAATGCTGCGAGACCGTATCGGAGAGCCACACAAAGGTGGAGGCGCCCACCACGGGTCCAGCCAAAGTTTGCACGCCACCGAGCATGACCATCACCAGGCCATTGATCGATTGCGCCACCCCAAGCACGTCTGGTGCGATGCTGCCCTTGGAAAACGCAAACAAAGCACCGGCCAGTCCAGCCACCGTGCCAGTCACCACAAATCCCATCCACTGGATGCGGTGGACATCGATGCCAATAGCCTGCGCCCGAATGGTAGAGTCCCGCGCAGCGCGCAGTGCATAGCCAAACGGCGAGAACAACACCCGGCGCAACACCCAGATGCCACCAGCCATACACCCCAGCGCAAGCCAATAGTAGGCTTGCGGCTCAGCCAGCCAATCCACAGGCCACAGCCCAATGATGCCATTGCTGCCGCCAGTGACCCCATCCCATTGAAATGCAATCGACCAGACGATCTGCGCAAATGCTAGGGTCAGCATCGCTAGATACACCCCAGAGAGCCTGACACTGAACCAGCCAAACAGCAAAGCCCCCAGGGTCGCAGCCATTGGCGCTAGCACCAGCGCCCATGGCATGGGCAAGCCAGCCGATGTCACCAAGAGGGCAGCACCATAAGCACCCAAACCATAATAGGCCGCATGGCCAAACGAATGCATGCCAGCCGGGCCCATCAGCAAATGCAGACTGGCTGCAAACAAGACCGCCACGGCCATGTCCGTGGCAAGCACCACGACATACGGAAAGGCCTGACTCCACCATGGCAAGGCCGCGGCCACTGCCAGCATGAGCAGTGTGAGCGCGCTTTGCGCTGACGTTGGCAAACGCCACGGGTCTTCTGGATCGGCATAGGTCGATGCTGTCTGGGGTCTACCAAACAGCCCCCAGGGGCGCCAGATCAAAACCGCAGCCATCACCAGAAATTCGGCCACCAGCGTGAGCTTTGGAAACGCCAGCTCAACACCAAAGACGGTCACGACACCCAGCCAAATACAAAGCGCTTTAATCACACAAACCAGTACGGCAGCTACAAAGGCGCCGATCAATGAGCCCATGCCACCCACCACCACCACCACAAACGCCGACCCCAGGATCGTGAGGTCAAGCTCCAGGCTTGCAGGTTCGCGTGGCAGTTGTAAAGCACCACCCAAACCCGCCAAGCCAGCGCCCAGCGCAAAGACTGCAGTAAAGAGCCACGCTTGATTGATCCCAAGTGCCGCCACCATTTCGCGGTCCTCAGTCGCCGCACGCACTGCCCGCCCCCAGGCAGTCTGGTGCATCAGCCACCACAGAGCGGCCAACACAGCTGGGCCAACCACCAGCAAAAACAACTCGTAAGCAGGAAAAGGCTGTCCGAGTAACAACACCGCGCCCTCCAGGCCCGGCGCCCTAGGTCCAAGCAACTCCTCTGGCCCCCAGACAATCAAAACCAGATCCTTGATCACCAAAACAATCGCAAACGTGGCCAATAACTGAAACAGCTCTGGCGAGCGGTAGATGCGCCGCAGCAGCAGCATCTCCACCAAAGCGCCGAACAAACCGACCATGACAGCCGCCAGTGGCAAAGCCACCCAAAAACCCAGCGACCCGGTCAGCACTGAGACCAAGCTGTAGGCCAGATAAATGCCCAGCATAAAAAAAGAGCCATGCGCAAAATTCACAATGCGCATGACCCCAAAAATGAGTGACAAGCCAACCGCCACTAAAAATAATGACGAAGCACTGGCCAGTCCGGTCAGTAATTGCAGCGCAAGGCCGCTCAATTAAACTTCACCAATTCAGCCTCACCAGCTCCACCACCCCAGTTTAAGCACAGCGACAGATAACAGCATCACTGTGGCTTAGGACGCATGCCAGCGGCCTGCTCACCGGGCGGCAATACATCGGCGCCGTCCACATACCGAAATCCGTCCATGACCCCTTGACCATCGACTAGCTTGGTGCGACCCACAAAGCTGCCCATGGTCGACTGATGGTCTTCGGCCCGATAGGTGATTTCGCCAAACGGGGTTTCTACCTTCAACCCTTTGAAGGCCTGAATCAGCTTGTCAGTGTCAACGCTGCTGGCTTTCTCAATACCAGCGGCCAGCGACACGATGGTCGAGTAGCCAACAATAGAACCCAAGCGCGGGTAGTCATTGAACTTGTCTTGATAGGCTTTGAGAAACGCTTGGTGCTCGGGCGTTTGGATGCCATACCAGGGGTAACCGGTCACCAACCAACCTTGGGGTGTTTCCGTTTTGAGGGGATCTAGATACTCGGGCTCGCCAGTTAACAGACTGACCACTTCAACCCCATTGAACAATCCGCGGGTATTGCCTTCACGTACAAACTTTGCCAAGTCCGCCGCGAACAGCATGTTAAAAATCGCCTCTGGCTTGGCATCAGCCAAGGCTTGCGTGACGCTACCGGCATCGATTTTATTAAGCGGTGAAGCCTGCTCAGCCACAAACTCGATGTCGGGCTGCGCTGCCCGCATCAAAGCCTTAAATGTCTCTACCCCTGACTGACCATATTCGTAGTTGGGATAGACCAGTGCCCAGCGCTTTTTGTTCATCGCCACGGCTTCAGGCACGAGCATCGCCACCTGCATGTAGGTCGAAGGCCGAAGCCGGAAGGTATATTCGTTGCCCTGGCCCCACACCAATTTGTCGGTGAGCGGTTCGCTCGCCAGAAAAAACACCTTGCGCTGGCGCGCAAAGTCACTCACAGCCAAGCCAATGTGCGACAAAAACGTGCCCGCCAGCACATCGACCCGATCACGAGTAACCAGGGCTTGTGCCACCCTCACCGCATCCCCAGGCGTGGCGCTGTCATCGCGCGTGATCAGTTCAAGTGGCCGACCAATGACGCCGCCTTTTGCGTTGATTTGGTCTACCGCGAGTTCCATGCCTTTTTTGTAGGGCTCCAGAAACGCCGGCAGGGCTTTGTAACTGTTAATCTCACCAATACGAATGGGCGTCTGCGCCAAAGCCGCACCGGTGGCCAACACGGCCAACCCGGCCGAGACAGCAACCTTGACCTTGAAAATCATGCGAAACACTTGATCTATCTCCCGAGTTGGCTGAGTTTTTAGCTAGCTGCCAAAGTTTGAGCGGTTAAAGTAAAGCCTTGATGAAAATCGAGTAATGTAGAGCTTGCTACATTTCAGTGTAGACCGATGCCGCTTCGAGCGCAAGGTTCACCACATTGACCACATTCACCACCTTGATCACGATTTTTCGATTTAATGACACAGCCCTTGGGCCTACTTGGAACGATTCATGACTGCATTTTGCGAGGAGCGCGTCTTAAGCGTTCACCACTGGACCGACCGACTTTTTTCATTCACCACCACCCGCGATACTTCGCTGCGCTTTAGCAACGGGCACTTCACCATGATTGGTTTGCGCGTCAATGACAAGCCACTGCTGCGCGCCTACAGCATCGCAAGCGCCAACTACCAAGAGCACTTGGAATTCTTCAGTATCAAAGTGCCCGATGGACCACTAACCTCAAGACTGCAGCATATTAAGCCCGGCGACACTATCATCGTCGGTCGCAAACCCACCGGCACCCTGCTAATTGACTATTTGTTGCCTGGCAAGCGCCTTTATCTGCTTGGCACTGGCACTGGGCTGGCGCCTTACTTGAGCATCGTGCGCGACCCGGAAACCTACGAGAAGTTTGAAGAAGTGGTCGTGGTGCATGGCGTGCGCGAGGTGGCTGAACTCGCCTATCGCGACCTTTTCACCCGCGAGCTACCAGCGCACGAGTTTTTAGGTGAAATGGTGCGCGACAAACTGCACTACTACCCGACGGTAACACGAGAGCCATTCGAACACCAAGGTCGCATCACCGACCTGATCGAGTCGGGCAAGCTTTTTGAGGATCTCGGTGTGCCCGCACTCGACCCTGCCATCGATCGTGCCATGATTTGTGGCAGTCCGGCCATGCTTCGAGACTTGAAGGCCATGTTTGAAGCGCGTGGCTTTAAGGAAGGCAACACCACCAAGCCAGGTGACTTTGTGATCGAACGGGCATTTGCTGAACAGTGAACCAGCCCATCGGTCGCGCACCACGTCAAGTCAGAGCGCAAGACACGCGCACCAGTCTCTTGCAAGCTGCTGTCTCCGTATTTGCCGAGTCTGGCCTGCACGGCGGCAGCGTCTCCAAGATTGCCAGGCTCGCTAAATCACACGACCGCATGATCTATTACTACTTCGGCAGCAAAGAAGGGTTGTTTATCGCCACGCTCGAAGAGATATACAGACAATACAACGAGGCTGAAGCTTCGGTTGAACTCGACCTTAATCGACCCGTGCAGGCACTAAAGTCAGCCGTGATATTTTTTGTGCGCTATTTCCGTGACCACCCAGAGTTTGTAACAGTGCTCAATAGTGAGAACCTGCATCGCGGCAAACACATTAGCCAATCATTGCTCGCTAGTCAGTTCTCTAAACCCGCCATCGGATTGGTGCAGCGCGCGCTCGCGGCTGGCCAGGCCAGTGGTGAGTTTCGCGCCGAAGTGTCCTCTAGGGACATTTATGTCATGATTTCGGCCATGGGTTACTTTTACCAGTCGAATCAACACACGCTATCGGCGTTCTTGGGTGAGCAGATCAATGAGCCCCGACTGTTTAATCAGTGGGAAGGATTTGTGATCGAAGCGGTACTGCGCACAGTACAAAGCTGACCCGAACAAGCCAGCAACTGAACAGCCGCAACTGAACAGCCGCAACTGAACAGCCACAACTAGACAACCACCACACATGAGCACTGAATTTCTGATCGTACGCCACGGGCAAACCCCCTGGAATGTTGAGCGCCGTATCCAAGGCTGGCGCGACATTGATCTAAACCAGCATGGACGTGATCAGGCAGAGCAGCTCGCCACTTATCTAGCCAAGCACGACGGTCGACACAGCCCCTTACATGCCATTTACAGCAGCGATCTGGCGCGCGCTCGAGAAACCGCCCAGGCGGTGGCCAACCGGCTAAACCTGTCGGTTGAACAAATTCAAGGCGTGCGTGAGCGCAACTACGGCATTCTCGAAGGCGTTCTATTCGATCACATGCACGACCATCACCCTGAAGTCGCCCGCATCTGGCAGTCGCGTGATCCCGATGGCATCATTCCCGAGGGAGAAACGCTGCGGACATTTCACGCGCGTGTAACCCAATCGCTTGAAGCCTTGGCCGCGCGACATCCGCAAGAACGTGTACTGGTAGTCACCCACGGTGGTGCCATGGACATCATCTGGCGCGCTGCCACCGGTGAGCCCATTGATGCGCCGCGTAAAACTGTTTTTTTAAACGCCAGCATTAACCGAATACAGATTACGGCAGACGATCGTGGGTTTGAGTGGTCACTGCTCGATTGGGGAGACGTGCGCCACCTGCAAAGCTCAGACAACGATGCTGTTGCCTAGGCTGCCAGCGTTATAAGGGTGACTCCTACGCCCCCTTTCAATCTGATTGATTTCGCCTGGGCTTGCGTGGTGCATTCATAGCCAGACGATCATAAAGCCAGGGTGGCAGCCACTTCATGATTCTTGCCGCGATGGCCATCTGCCAGGGAATCACGGCGTACCGTCGCTTGGCATCAATCGCTTTGGCGGCCCGCTTCGCGAACTCATCTGTGTTGAGTAGAAATGGCATGCCATAGGGGTTTTTGGCGGTCATCTCACTTTTAACGTACCCAGGTGCTACGGTCACCACATCAATGCCGCGGGGCTTAAGCTCCAAGCGCAGGCTCTCGCAATAGGTTGCCACCGCCGACTTTGATGCGCAGTAGGCACCGGCACCGGGCAAACCACGCACCCCGGCCACGCTCGCAATGCCCACTAGCGTGCCTGACCCTTGCTGCGCCATGACCGGGATAAACGGCTCAAATGTTGCCACCATGGCTAACACGTTGATGTCGAAGATATCTTTGAACACATCAAAGTCTTCATCGAACTCCGTTAAGGTACCAGCGCTCACACCCGCGTTGGCAATCACCATATCAACTGTTCCAACTTGCTCAATAAATTTTGCCGCAGCGACACGCAAGGCCGTGCGGTCACGGACATCGACGCAATAGATATAAACACGGCCAGGCAGATCCTGGGCCAGGCGCTCTAGCCGATCACCACGGCGAGCGACCAAGCCCAATGGATGGCCAAGGTTGGCATAGTGTCTGGCAAGCGCCAGACCAATTCCGCTAGAAGCGCCGGTAATAAATACTGCCACGTTCACCGGCCTCTCACGGACAACTAGCCTTTGAGCGACTCGTGCAAGCTTTGCAGTGAATACACCTGCAAACCCTTGCCGTGACGCAGATAGTGCATGCCCTGCACCGCTGCCCAAGCACCTGCAATCGTGGTGTAGTACGTCACGCGATTGGCCAAGGCCTGGGTGCGAATCGCACGTGAGTCGGCAATTGCGTTGCGGCGCTCTTCAACCGTGTTGATCACAAGCCCCACTTCGCCGTCATTCTTCAACAGGTCAACCACGTGCGGGCGGCCCTCGGTCACCTTATTGACAGCGACAACCTCGATGCCCGCCTCTTTGATCAACGCCGCTGTGCCGCGCGTGGCTACGATGCTGAAGCCAAGATCAGACAGCATGCGGGCGATTTCAACGGCACGCGGCTTGTCTTGTTGCTTGACGCTAATGAAGACACGGCCTGACTCGGGTAGCTTAACGCTGGCTGCCATCTGCGACTTCACAAACGCCTCCGCAAAGCTCTCGCCCACGCCCATCACTTCGCCCGTGGACTTCATTTCCGGACCAAGAATCGTGTCAACACCCGGAAACTTCACAAATGGGAACACCGCCTCTTTGACCGAGAAGTACTTCGGCACGACCTCTTGGGTCAAACCTTGTTCATCAAACGAGCGACCAGCCATGGCGCGTGCGGCAATCTTGGCCAATTGCAAGCCCGTGGCTTTGGAGACGAACGGCACCGTGCGTGAAGCACGCGGATTGACTTCCAAGACGTACACATCACCGCCTTGGACCGCAAACTGAACGTTCATGAGCCCGTTAACCTTCAAAGCACGCGCCATGGCCGCTGTTTGGCGCTTGATCTCCTCGATCGTCTCACTTGGCAGTGAGTATGGTGGCAAACAACAAGCCGAATCACCTGAGTGAACGCCAGCCTGCTCGATGTGCTCCATCACCCCGCCGATAAAAACGCGGTGGCCATCACACAGGCAATCCACATCCACTTCGATTGCATCGTTTAAGAATCGGTCAAGCAACACAGGCGAATCATTACTGACTTTGACAGCCTCGCGCATGTAACGCTCTAGGTCGGTCTGCTCGTGCACGATCTCCATGGCACGACCACCGAGCACGTAGCTCGGACGCACGACCAAGGGATAACCAATGTCTTGGGCATGCGCAAGCGCTTCATCTTGCGTTCTGGCGGTTCGGTTGGCCGGTTGGCGCAAACCTAGCTTTTGCAAAAGCTTCTGGAACCGCTCTCGATCTTCCGCCATGTCGATCGAGTCAGGGCTCGTGCCAATGATTGGCACGCCATTGGCCTCAAGCGCACGGGCCAGTTTCAGTGGGGTTTGCCCACCGTACTGGACAATCATGCCCACTGGATTTTCTTTGTGCACAATCTCCAGCACGTCTTCAAGCGTCAATGGCTCGAAATACAAACGATCCGACGTGTCATAGTCAGTCGAGACTGTCTCAGGGTTGCAATTGACCATGATGGTCTCAAACCCGTCTTCACGCAATGCCAAGGCCGCATGCACACAGCAGTAGTCAAACTCAATGCCCTGACCAATCCGGTTTGGACCGCCACCAAGCACCATGATCTTGCGCTTGTCAGTGGGGTGGGCTTCACATTCCTCTTCATAGGTCGAGTACATGTAGGCCGTGTTGGTTGCAAATTCGGCCGCGCAAGTATCCACGCGCTTGTAGACCGGGCGCACGCCATGATGATGACGCAGCTTGCGTATCTCAGCTTCCGTGGTGTCAAGCAAAAACGCGAGCCGGCGATCAGAGAAACCACGACGCTTCAGTTGCCAGAGAGTGTCACGGTCTAGATCGGATAGTGTGCGCTGCTCTAAGGCGAGCTCGATATCAACAATCTCTTGAATCTGGGCAAGAAACCAAGGATCGATCTTGGTGAGCTGATGCACTTCATCCAGCGTAAATCCCTGAGCAAACGCATCACCCACGTACCAAATACGCTCGGGGCCTGGCTCACCCAACTCGACCTGTATGGTTTCCCGGTCGGTTGTCATCTGGTTCAAGCCATCGACACCGATTTCCAGGCCACGCATGGCCTTTTGCAGGGACTCCTGGAACGTGCGACCCATGGCCATCACCTCACCGACCGACTTCATTTGGGTGGTCAAGCGGGCATCAGCCTGCGGAAACTTCTCAAAGGCAAATCGGGGGATTTTAGTGACCACGTAATCGATAGTTGGTTCAAACGACGCGGGGGTGGCACCGCCTGTAATCTCATTGCTAAGCTCATCAAGCGTATAGCCAACAGCCAAACGCGCCGCAACTTTCGCAATCGGGAACCCGGTAGCCTTGGACGCGAGTGCCGAGGAGCGCGAGACTCGCGGATTCATTTCAATGACGATTAAACGCCCATTGTCTGGGTTCACAGCAAACTGCACGTTTGAGCCGCCGGTGTCTACCCCGATTTCGCGCAAGACAGCGATCGAAGCGTCACGCATGATCTGGTATTCCTTGTCCGTCAGCGTCTGCGCAGGCGCAACCGTGATGGAGTCACCCGTGTGAACACCCATGGGGTCAAGGTTTTCGATTGAACACACAATAATGCAGTTATCTGCACGATCACGCACAACCTCCATCTCGTACTCTTTCCACCCGAGCAGCGACTCTTCAATGAGCAACTCATTGGTGGGCGATGCCTCGAGACCACGCCGGCAAATGGTTTCAAACTCTTCGGCGTTGTACGCGATACCACCACCTGAACCACCGAGCGTAAAGCTCGGACGGATCACCATCGGAAAGCCAATTGATCCGGTTTCCTCTGCAATGAGGCGCTGCACAGCCAACGCTTGTTCCATGCTGTGGGCCACGCCTGACTTGGCGGACTCCAGACCAATGGCCGACATGGCGTTTTTGAATTTCTGACGGTCTTCGGCTTTTTCGATTGCATGCGCGTTGGCACCAATCATCTCCAAGCCATACTTTTCCAACACCCCGTGGCGCTCGAGATCAAGCGCACAGTTCAAGGCGGTCTGCCCACCCATCGTAGGCAGCAATGCATCGGGCCGCTCGCGCTCGATGATTTTTTCCACAGCCTGCCAGGTGATGGGCTCAATGTAGGTCACGTCCGCCGTTTCAGGGTCGGTCATGATGGTCGCAGGGTTGCTGTTGACCAGAATGGTTCGATAACCTTCTGCTTTCAAGGCTTTACACGCCTGGGCACCGGAGTAATCAAACTCGCAGGCCTGGCCGATGATGATAGGACCGGCGCCAATGATCAGAATGCTTTTTATGTCAGTACGTTTGGGCATGAGCTACTCAGTGCGTCGCATTGGCCATCAGGCCCATGAATTTGTCAAACAACACAACAATGTCGTGTGGGCCGGGGCTTGCTTCAGGATGCCCCTGGAAACAAAACGCTGGGCGATCAGTCAGTTCAAAACCTTGCAAAGTGCCGTCAAAGAGCGATACGTGGGTCACGCGCGCATGCGCAGGCAAAGTTTGGGCATCAACGGCAAAGCCGTGATTTTGCGCCGTGATAAAAACACGACCCGTATCAAGATCCTGCACTGGGTGGTTGGAGCCGTGATGGCCAGTCTTCATTTTGACCGTAGAGGCACCCACGGCCAAGCCCATGATTTGGTGACCCAGGCAAATACCGAACAAAGGGATTTTTCGATCCAAGAACACTTTGGCTGCCTCAATGGCGTAATCGCAAGGATCAGGGTCGCCCGGGCCATTGGACAAAAACACGCCATCAGGCTTTAGCGCCAGCACTTGGTCTGCCGTTGTCTGTGCTGGCACGACCGTCACTTTGCAGCCACGCTCAATCATCAGACGCAAGATATTGTGCTTGACGCCGAAGTCGTACGCCACCACATGCGGCCCAGCACCGGTGCCATGGCTAAACCCCTGGCCAAGCTGCCAAACCGAAGCATTCCAGTCATGCGTTTTATCGACGGAAACTGTTTTCGCTAAATCCTGACCTGCCATGCCAGGGAAAGCCTTGGCAAGGGCCACAGCCTGTGCAACATCATCGCCAACGAGCAAGCACGCGCCTTGAGCGCCTTTATCACGCAAAATACGGGTGAGCTTGCGCGTGTCGATACCCGCAATACCGACCACCCCCTGCGCTTTGAGGTATTCTGGCAACGACTGCTGAGAGCGGAAGTTCGAAACCCTCAGAGAGAGGTCTCGAATCACGAGTCCAGCGGCATGAACTTTGGTCGACTCGGCATCTTCATGGTTAATACCCGTGTTGCCGATGTGCGGGTAGGTCAGCGTAACCATCTGACCGCTGTAACTTGGGTCAGTGAGAATTTCCTGGTAGCCCGTCATCGCCGTGTTAAAGACGATTTCTGCGACCATGGAACCGTCAGCACCGATGGACTGACCGTGAAATACGGTTCCGTCTGCCAAGGCTAGAATTGCAGGGGGGAATCGATGACGACCGTCTCGGTAGTCTCGGTAATCCCCGGGAAAAAGAGATGGCAGCACGCTAGACCCCGGATTCAAAATCAACATTCAAACCTTGCAAGTATAACCTATGCCCACATTGCTCGAAGCCTTACGACAAACCACCACCGTGGTGGCTGATACCGGTGACTTTGAAGGGATGAAGCGCTTTGCCCCGACAGACGCCACCACCAACCCGTCCCTGATTCTGAAGGCAGTTCAACTGCCCGCCTACCAGGCTTTGCTCGATCACTGCATCGACAATAGGCAGGACCTGCCAATTGACGCGGTGGTCGACCACTTGCTCGTGGCGTTTGGCTCTGAGATTCTTAGAATCGTGCCCGGACGGGTGTCGACAGAAGTTGATGCAAGACTGTCGTTTGACACACAAGCCACGATTGAGCGCGCCCGTCGCATCATTGAGCTGTATGCCGCGGCTGGCATTGACAAG
Organism: Lautropia mirabilis; assembly: GCA_945876565.1. Lineage (GTDB taxonomy): Bacteria > Pseudomonadota > Gammaproteobacteria > Burkholderiales > Burkholderiaceae_B > Algicoccus. The sequence continues at coordinate 45,407 of CAMCOS010000007.1, forward strand.
TCGCGCGTGCTGATCAAGATTGCCTCAACCTGGGAGGGCATTGAAGCTGCCCGCGTGCTGCAGCAAGAGGGCATCGCTTGTAATCTAACCCTGCTTTTTTGTCTGGTTCAGGCAGTCGCCTGCGCCAATGCGCACGCGCAACTGATTTCACCGTTTGTCGGGCGTATCTATGACTGGCACAAGCAGCACGCTGGCGCCAACTGGGATGAGGCTGCCAACGCTGGCACCCAGGACCCCGGTGTGCAATCCGTATCACGCATCTACGCCTACTTCAAAACTCATGGCATCGACACCGAAATCATGGGTGCAAGCTTCAGAAACACCGGCCAAATCCTCGCGCTCGCCGGCTGTGACCTGCTCACCATCAGTCCGGAATTGCTGGCTGAACTCTCGGGCGCCGAAGGTGAACTCTGCGCGCGCCTGACGCCTGAGTTTGCCCGGGCCAACGAGCTGCCAGCCATAAAACTCGATGAACCCAACTTCCGGTTTCTGCTCAATGAAGACGCCATGGCCAGCGACAAACTCGCCCAAGGGATCCGGGCCTTTGTGGCAGACGCCAAAAAACTCGATGATCTGCTTGTGGCACGCATGCGTGGATAGGTAAGCCACCCATGGCACACGCTAGCGCGACCCAACAAGCCTCTGGCCTGACACAAAACGAGTCAGTGGCCTCGATTGCGCACTCACACGCGGATATGGCCAATCGAAACCTAGGCGCTCTCGATGTCACGAACAGACACATCACTGCCTTCAACGAGAGAACAGACGCGCCACTACACCTGACTGAGCAATCAAACAATCTGCGTGAAGGCGCGTTAGCTTTCAAAGAAAAGCACACCCCAGAACCAAACGGGCAGTGACCAATCAAGGCGTACGGACACCGACCAAGAGACACCAACCAAGAGACACCAACCAAGAGACACCAACCAAGAGATACCAAGACATGAACACCATCGCATTTATTGGCTTGGGCAACATGGGCGCGCCCATGGCGCAAAACCTCCTCAAAAGCGGGCTCAATCTGCGGGTCTTTGATATCAATGCGTCGTTACTCAAACCATTTGAAGCGCTTGGTGCGCTGGCCTGCGAAAGTGCTGCCCAGGCCTGCGAGGGCGCACAGGCGGTTATCAGCATGCTGCCAGCCAGTCACCATGTTGCCTCACTGTATCTGGGCGCGGATGGCCTACTGACCAAGCTCAAGCCTGCTACGCTGGTGATCGATTGCAGCACCATTTCACCTCAGGCATCGCGCGAGGTTGCGCAAGCCGCGAGTCGCTTGGGTATCGAGGCCATCGATGCACCTGTCTCTGGTGGCACCAACGGCGCCAAGGCTGGCACATTGACCTTTATCGTGGGGGGCAAGCCCGATGCAGTGCAACGTGCGCGCGCATTATTCGACATCATGGGCAGCAACGTGTTTCATGCAGGCGATGCTGGTGCTGGACAGGTGGCAAAGATCGCCAACAACATGATCCTGGGTGTTCAAATGATTGCCACGGCTGAGGCACTAAATCTGGGTGTGGTCAACGGACTTGACCCGAAAGTGCTCTCCGACATCATGGCGCGCAGCTCTGGCCGAAACTGGGCGCTTGAGGTCTACAACCCTTGGCCAGGCGTCATGGACAACGTACCAGCAGCACACGAGTATGCCGGCGGCTTTGGGGTTGACTTAATGCTCAAAGACTTGGGTTTGGCTTCGGATACTGCCAAACAAAGCGATTTACAAACGCAGCTAGGCGAACTGGCTCGCGAGCTTTATGCCCAACACAGCGAGGATGGATTTGGGAGACTGGATTTCTCCAGCATTTTGAAGCTTGTGCAAAAGCGCACGGGCTAATCCTGGCAGACCCGGCTAGGCGTCATGGCTACGCAGGCTTGCGCTCCATCAACGCCCAAGCCACGGTGCCTGCGTCAACGTACTCGATCTCACTGCCTGCTGGCACGCCGCGCGCGATTCGCGTGACTGTTAAGCCCTTGGCGCGCAGCACTTCAGACAGGTAATGCGCCGTGGTATCACCCTCGGCAGTGAAATTAGTGGCTAAAATAACCTCTCGTACTAGGCCATCGGTCGCACGCTCAAGCAAACGCGCAAGCTGAATTTCATTGGCACCCATTCCCTCAAGCGGCGCAATCCTACCCATCAAAACGTAGTACAAGCCCTGGTAATTGTGCGTTGACTCGATGATGTTTTGATCGGCAGCAGTCTCAACCACGCACAACAAACTGGGATCGCGATAGGGGCTTGCACAAGTCGGACAAACTGTCTCTTGCGCAAACCCATTGCAGCGTTCGCAATGTTGCAAATTGCTCAATGCCTGTTCAAGCGCCGCAGCCAGACTGCGCGCAGCCACCGGATCGTGCTGAAGCAAGTGATACGCCATGCGTCGAGCGGTCCTGACACCAACGCCTGGCAGCGCCCGCAAAGCATCAACGAGCGCGACAAGCGCCTGAGGCTCAGGCAAGTGCGGGTGCATGCTTAGAAAGGCAACTTCATGCCCGCAGGCAATGGCAATCCTGCGGTGACCGATGACATTCGCTCTTGAGCCGTGGCTTCAGCCTTGCGCAAGGCATCGTTAAAAGCCGCGGCCACCAGATCTTCCAGCATGTCTTTGTCCTCGCCGAGCAAGCTCGGATCAATCTCGACACGCTTGACGTCATGGCGGCACGACATCGTGACCTTTACAAGGTTACCGCCGGCGGCACCCTCGACCATGATATCGGCCAGCGCATCCTGCGCTTTCTTTAAATTCTCTTGCATTTGCTGCGCCTGACGCATCAAACCAGCCATTTGTCCTTTCATCATTTCAATTGTCCCTTTAACAAAAACGCATCAAACCTTAACTTGAAACGGCTCATTTCTGCACGACTGGCGCTGTTGGCACCATCGGTTCTTTCGGCAGTTCCACTGCTCGCACCGACCCGGGCACCACGTGAGCGCCAAACCCTTCTATAAGCTGATTAACAAACGGATCCTGTTGCACAATCTGCTCTGCCTCACGTTGGCGCGCGCGGGCTTGGGCATCGGCTATCGATTGCGCCGTCGCCCCCTCTTCCAACTGAGCAACCGTCACTTTAAGCTGAATTGGCCGTCCGAGTTGATGCGACAGCACTTCAATCAAGCGTTTGACATGGCCACCTTGACTTAAGGCCTGCGTGGGCACATGCAGCGACAGCGAGTCGCCAGCGGCGGCCACGCAGGCTGACTGCGTGGCAAGTTGCTGGGCCATACCGGTGATTGGCAGGTTTGCCGCAAACTGTGGCCAGCTTCTCATGAAGGCCTCATCCAGCACAGATGGCGGGACCGTATCATCAACGGTCTGCCCATGCGGCCGATCATCGATATTCTCAATGAGTTGCTCATGCGCCAAGCTGTCCTCAAACGCATCAAGCGACTCCGGTGGCATATCATGCGTTAGATCAGACACAGGCGCAGCCTGCGGCACGGGTTGTGCAACAGGCTCAATCGTTAGAGTTTTTTTTTCAGCCGGCGGGGTAGCTGTAACGGTTTGGAGCTGCGCATGGTCAACAAATGACAACATCTTCAGGCAAACCATGACAAAGCCCGCATATTCGTCCGGCGCAAGCGTCATTTCCTGGCGGCCGTGCACGGCAACGGTGTAGAAAAGCTGCAATAGGTCTGGTGCGATTGCCTGTGCCAGCGCCAGCTGCTCGGCATCCAGAGCTTCAGCGCTCTCTGCGTCACCAGGTACGCGCTGCTCGATGGCCAGTTGCGATAACAGCACCGCAAAATCTGCCAAGGCAGCACGAAACGAAATACCTCGGCTCGCCAATGCATCAGCCACCGCGAGCACACCCGGTGCATCGGCCCGCATCAGCGCATCCAACAGTTGGGTCAAGTGCGTCTGATCTACGCTGCCTAACATCGTACGCACCGCATCGACGCTCAAATTGGCGCTGCTATAGGCTATGGCTTGATCGGTTAAAGACAACGCATCGCGCATGGAGCCTGAAGCTGCCTTGCCAATCAGCCTAAGCGCGGCGTTCTCAAACGGCACACCTTCCTCATTGAGCACCATGTTCAAGTACTCAGCCACGGCTTCAGGCGGCATTTGCTTCAAGTTGAACTGCAAACAACGCGACAGCACGGTAGGCGGAATTTTTTGTGGGTCGGTGGTAGCCAGGATGAACTTGACGTGCGGCGGCGGCTCTTCGAGCGTCTTGAGCATGGCATTAAACGCATGCCCAGACAACATGTGGACTTCATCGATCATGTAGACCTTAAAGCGGCCTACTGACGGGGCATACACCGCCTGTTCCAGCAGTTGGGTCATTTCCTCAACGCCACGATTGGACGCGGCATCAAGCTCAACGTAATCGACAAATCGACCGCTATCGATCTCGGTACAGGCACGGCACTGACCACACGGCTTGGCCGTGATGCCTGTCTCGCAGTTCAAGGATTTGGCCAGGATACGGGAGAGCGTGGTTTTTCCGACCCCACGGGTGCCCGTGAAAAGCCAGGCGTGGTGCAGCCGACCCGTCGACAAGGCGTGCGTTAGCGCCCGGACCACGTGGTCCTGTCCGACCAGACTCTCAAAATCGCGCGGCCGCCACTTGCGGGCCAAAACCAAGTAACTCATTGCGTCCGATTATGCACCCAAGCGAGCATCGTGGTGTGATGGGCATTCAAACTTCAAATGCTAAGAGGCGAGCCTTACTCCGGCACTGACCCGGCACGGCTATGGCTGCTTCGTTCCCGACCTGACCAGGTTGACCGCTGGTTCATGCGAAGGGGCCCGCCCATGCGCATTCTAACAGGCTGAGCGGCTCGCGCCCTTTAGCTCAACTCAAGCCAGATGTCGTCAAACGGAAAATAAAGCACCGAGCGCGCGCTTCGCCCGTCAAGCAGTTGTAATTGTTCGCGGTAGCGACTCATCTGCACAGCGTATCGTTCAGTCATCCGTGCGGCAAAGGCTTGCTTATCCTCGCCTGCGCCAGGGCGCGAAGTTTTGTAGTCAACCACCAACCAACCATCAGGCAGATCAATGGCCAAGTCCATGATCGAGACAGTCTGCCGGGCATCGATCAATGCCCATTCCACTTGGCGCAACGGCTGACTCAAAAGCCATTGCCCGCGCTCACTGGCGAGCATCGCTGTTAACGCAGCCAGCACTTGTTCAGCTGCCTCAGCACGAAGGGCCGCGGGCAAGCCAAGCGCCCTAAGTTGTCGCTCAATCGCAGGCTTGGCGGGCACTGCTAGTGTGTGAACTGAGCCTGCGTGCTGCGCAAATCTCGCTAACCAGGCGTGAATCAGAATACCGCTGATGCGCTCGGATGACTCAGCCACCGGCCACGCAAAGCGATCTGTCCTGCCCGCACTGACCAGCGTCTGCGACCCGTGGGCGTCGTCTGCGCCAATCGGCTCACAACGGCGAACCAGGGGTGCGGCTCGCCACCATGGCGCTGACTGCACTGAATCAGGGGCAACAGCCTGATCCTTAGGAACAGGTAACGCCGGGCGATAGGGCCAGAGCCTGGCCAACAAGCTATTTTTTGGGGGGGACGCCCAATCGCCTGTTGTTTCATCGACTCGACACGCCGCAACCAAATGCAATGACTCACGCGCGCGGGTGGCCGCGACATACAGCAGCCGGTCAACTTCAAAGCGTTGGCGCATGCCTTCGCGCTGAGCCAAGTACTTTGACAGAACATCTTGCTCGTCGTCGATCCGTGCCTTGGCAGGACCAAACAGAACCCGGTCATTGTGCTGCTCGATACGCACCAACGGCGTGGAATCAGACTTTGCCTGTCGCTCCAGTCCAAGCAGCACCACCACTTCAAACTCCAAGCCTTTGGCCTTGTGCATGGTCATGACTTCAATGGCTCGACCAGCGACTTGTGGCTGGGCATACAGCTTCGCTAGCTGACGCTCCAGTTCGTCAAGATCAATATCACTGAAATCTGAGACACGCTGAACCAAGCTTAAAAACGACTGTGCATCGAGCAAGTCTGAGGCAGCACTGACCAATCGATCACCCTGCAACGCGCGCCACGTAGACTCCAAACGAGCAACCAAAGGCTTGGCGCCACGATCCCCCAAGGCCGCCAACAGAACGCTAGCCACCCGGGTTAAACGCAACCACTGGTCGGGCACAATGCCTTCGGGTATCGATGACCTGGTTAGGCACTGCGCGAGTACATCGCACACCGCTTGCTCAGAATTGCCAAACAGTTGCTTCATGGTACCCAGCGTCAGCCCACACCACGGCGAGCGTAAAACAGACAGCCAGGCAACGCGATCACCTCGGTGAACCAGTGCCCGAGTCAGCTGCAACAGATCAACCACCACGGGCCTAGACTGCAGGCTATCGAGCTCAATGGCTCGGCAAGGCAATCCCGCCTTGGCCAGCGCGCGCGCGACCTGACCCAAATGCAGGCGCGAACGCACCAAAATAGCCATGGGCTTATCGGAATCACCGTGGTGCTGCCAAGCGTGACGGGCAACATCCACCACGCGCACCCAACAAGCCTCGTCATCGAGCTCAACATGCCAGTGAACTGCTGGCTCTTCGGAGGCCTCGTGCCAGGGATGAGCCGGTTCATAACGGATTGCACCAAACTCAGGGTGATTGGCCGCAGGAAACAACGGTCCAAATGTCTGGTTGACCCAATTAACCACGCCCGCCTGTGATCTGAAGTTAGCGCTCAGTGTTAACTGCTCCAGGTGCAGGTCTCCCACACCCTGCTGCTGCACCTGTAAAAATAGACTGACTTCGGCCTTGCGAAACCGATAAATCGACTGCATGGGGTCACCCACCAGAAACAGCGTACGCCCATCATCTGCCTGCCAGCCGGCGGTCAAACGTTTCAACAAAGTCAACTGAGTCAGGCTGGTGTCCTGAAACTCATCGACCAGCAAATGAGCAATGCGATTATCTAGTTTGAGCAACAAATCACTAGGGTCATCGGCCTCACCCAAGGCTTGCACCGCACGCTGTGCCACCTCGATGAAATCCACTTCACCACGTTGCGCAAAAACCAGTAACAAGTTGGCTGCCGCCAACCGCAAGCTCGAAATCTGCGCAGACAAAATCACGCGCTGCTGATCGGTCAGTTGCGCATCGGGCATCCCGGTGACCGCTTGCAAATTCGCCACCCAAGCAGCCGATTCAGCGCCAAGCGCCATGGATTCGAGCCAAGCAGTCAAGGCGATCTTTTGTGCGGATCCGGGCGGGCAGCCTGAGTTCCTGTTTAGCGCCTTTCGCAGTTCACCCTTGCCGGTCAATAGCAAGGCTTGTAATGCGCGCCAGCGCGGCAGCTCATCGGGATCAGGCTGCAATTCGCCAGCCTGCCAATCCAGCAATGCCACGACCGGATGATCACGCTGCCCATCGTCAAGCAATGCTTGCGCCGCCAAGCGCGCGGGCTCTGCCAATGCATGTTGCCAGCCAACTGGCATCGAGGCGGCCAGACAAGCCAGCTCATCGGCGATGGTTTGCTCTAAAAAAAACTGTATGGCGTCGCCATCTTCCCCGTGCACGAGCAACGGCAACCAATGATCGCGCTTGCCCAGCATATCGGTGATGGCCTGCACCACATCCGCAACCTTGAGGTCCAGGTGCTTTAAGAGCAACTGGACGCACTCGTGCTCACGGGCAGCCTCCACCGTTCGACGCGCAGCCTCCATGTAAAGCGCTGGCGCGTCTTGCACGATGCGCGGCATGCCACCCAAGCCAGTGAGCCAAGGCATGGCCCGCACCAAGGATGCACAAAACGAATCAATCGTCTGGATGCGCAAGCGTGCCGGGTGCTGCAACAACCCCCAGCCTCTCTGGCTATCACGGGCAAGCGCTGCGCACGCCAATTCCCAGCCGTGGCGCTCATGGGCCTGATCGGGCGGATCAGCCGATGTCGCGCGCTGCAGCTTTTCCATCACGCGCGCATGCATTTCAGCAGCCGCCTTGCGGGTAAAGGTCATGGCCACGATTTGCTCTGGCTCATCGACCAAGGCAAGCAACGCCAAAATGCGGTCAGTTAAGAGAGACGTTTTGCCCGAGCCAGCCGGTGCCTGCACAATGAAGGAGCGTGCTGGGTCAATGGCCGCTTGCCGCGCGCCGATGTCTGGGGGCTCGCGCTTACTCATCATCGAGCTGCGCATGCACGCGCAGTAAAGGTTGAATGGTGCAATGCTTTAAATCATCACGATGCCAAAACCGGTTCTCGTGCTCGCCTGCCGCAAATTGGGCGGCTAGCGCACGCACTCGCGTCTCCCAGCGCTTTAGCTGCTCATCCCAATCAAGATCGGCCCACTTCTGCTCGGCCAGCGCCTGCACCCCCGCGATCCCGATCTCTTGGGCAGCCAAACCCTTAACCTTGACGCCGCCAGCGTGCAGCCAAATCCAGGCAAGCGCATCCACATTACGCCCCTCGTCAGACAAAACGCTGGCATAGACCAGCAACTGAGCATGGCGCAGGACTATTGACTGCCAGTCTTTGGCAGGCTCTGGCAACTTGGAACCACTCTTGTAATCGAACACCACACGCTGGCCGCTGGCGAGTTCATCGATCCGATCGATGGTCAAACGCAATGACAAAGCGCCTTCGATCAATTGATGCTCGCCTTCCCGCTCCACCACCTTAAACGGCTCACGTTGCGACTCAAAGACAAGCCACGCACTGATCACATCAAAGCCACGCTGCTCTTCGAGTTCACGCAAGGCCTGTGGCCACTGCCCGAGCTTGTCTGCTGCCACGCGCCCAATGAGATCGCGCAGCTCGCCTGGCCAATCGGGCTTGGCAATGTGCTTGAGCATATGCGCTTGATCACCCCACTGTTGCCAAAGCAACTGCAAGACCCGATGCAAGAAATTCCCGCGATCAAAAGTAGCCGGCCACTGCGCGTGAGCTGGCAATCCTCGCGCTGAGAGCCTGTGCTGGAAAAACGCCCACATCGGATTGGCTGCCTGGGTTTGCAGCACGGTCACACCACCTCGAATCGTCTCGTCCGGTGTGACCGCAATGTTTGGCTCATCAAGCCAAGTTTCCATCGCAACAGGGTTAGGAACCTGCACCTCAATGAAGTCCGACGGCAGTTCGCCCATCGTTAACCGAGCTAAAAACGGCGATGGCCGATTCGGCTGCTCGCCATCGCGTTCAGCCCAGGAAAACACAACCTCGTCGCCTGCGCATCGCAAAGCCTGCATGAGCTCAGCTGCCCATTCATATTCACGCTGCGCGGTTGACCGAGGCGCCCCCGCTTGGGCCAGTGCCTGAATGGGGATCAAGGGGTTAGGACTAACGACTGCCGGCAAAACGTCATCGGTCACGCCCATGATCCAAACACCGTCCCATCGTCCACCCTCGGCTTCGAGCAAGCCCAGCACATCCAAGCGAGCATCAGGATCTCGCTGCGGTTGAAACAACGTCTGCTTTGCCAAGCGTGACAGCATCTGCCATGCTTTGACTGCCTCTTGCGGCTCCATACAATCATCGAGCACTGCCAAGGCAGACATCAGCTGATCAATGGCAGCTGCGGTCTGATACTGCACCGAACTCTGGGTGCCTTCGCCGGGAAACTCGAGCGCAGCCAGCACGCTTCTAAATCCATTGGCCCAGTCAAACCAACTGAGCCGTTTACCTGCCAAGGTCTGCCACAGGGCGAAAGCATGTTGCCAAGCCTCCAACAACTTTGGCATCGTGCGGATCTCGTCTTGCCAGTCAGCATGGGTCACGACCAGCCGCTGCTGGTGGCGCCAACGTGCATCGAGCATGGCGCGCGCGCCTGCTTCAGACTCGCTACCGGCGCAGCCACCGGCCAATAAGGCCTGGCCTGCCAGCGCCGGTTCGACTCGACCGTGCTGACCAAACTCAACCAATAATCGCAACCAATTGAGCATGGCACGCGCTTGAGGCCATTGAGCCAAGGAAGGTGCCACAGCCACGTTATACGCAAACCCATCTAGCTCACGTTCAAGCAATCGACGCGCCTGCGTCGCCTCATTTTGTAGGGTTGGTACCACAATCGCAAACCGGCCGCGAGGGTGGGTAACCAGATTGCGGCGTGCCCAAGCCACTGCAGCAGACCATTGCTGCTCAGGGGTAGCCAGCGACAATTTGCTCACCATCTGCCCAGCCTGGGCCTCGAACAAATTGAGTCGGCTGATGCGCACGCCGCCCGTGACCATGGCATCGAGTACCAATCGCATTAAAACCGACACTTCGGTGAAACCCATCAGCACCACGTGCTTGGGTAGCGCGAGCGCACCGCTGCGAATCCAAGACACCACATGCTCCGGCACACGGGGCAGATCGATGGCATTGAGCTTTGTTAAGCGCGACTCATAGGCCTTGCGCCAACTCAAAAAGCGGTTGTAGTCGGGTGTGCGCCAAGCGGGCAAGACATCGATCTGCCAATTCAGCAATAGTGCGTCAGCGTCAGCGGCAATGGTCGCGACCTGATCCATGTCGATCAGGCTGCGCTCGGCCTCAAACTGAGCAATCGCGTCTGCCCAGACTAGTCGCGTTGTCTGCGAGTCAAGGACCTGTGAGAACCCACTTGCATCACCAGCATACAGACGCTCAATCACTTGATTGGTTAGCCAGGATGTCCATGGCTCAATCTTCAAGAGTTCAGCAGCCCCTTCTTGAACCGTCTCTGCGAGCTTGCCAGTCAGCGTTCGTGCCAGACGATTGTTGACCGTCAGCACCAAGGTTTGCTTGGGCGACAGCGCAGCGAGTTCAGCCAGAGTAACAACCGGAAACGCGAGCTCACGCATCGATCAGAATCCGCACATGGCTGCGATCGTTTCCCAGTTAATGCGCAAACCGGGCATAAAGTACCCCGCAAAACCCAGCGCCAACAAAAAAGCGAGCCCTGCCCATGTGGCAACGCGCCAACGCAAGCTCAGCTTGGGCATGGCAGCGAAATCTGTCGACGATGGTGTCATGTTGACTCTCCCTTCGAGCTTGGCTAAGCGGGCTGTGCGATTGGCGCAGTCAGCGGCTTTTCTCGTATCGGCAGGCATAAGGCTGCGGCAATCAACGACAAAGCAATGCCGATCCACCAAACTATATCGTAACTGCCTGTAACTGCCTGGACTTTACCGCCTATCCAAACGCCCACAAAACTTCCTACCTGATGTCCTAAAAACACAATACCAGACAGCGTTGCCGCGTAGCGCAAACCATAGATTTGAGCGATCAAGCCTTGCGTTAACGGCACCGTGCCCAGCCAGAATAATCCCATCCAGGCCGCAAACACGTAAACCACCATGGGCGAAATCGGCATGAGCATGAGCCAAAGCATGCCGAACGTTCTCAGCGCATAGACCGCACCGAGCAGATTTTTTTTACTGTAGGTTCCACCGAGTCGGCCTGCCCAATACGAGCCGAACACATTGAATAAGCCGATGAGCGCAATCGCGATGGCACCTGTACTGGCGCTTAAACCCTCATCGATCACGAACGCGGGCAGGTGCAATGTGATGAAAGCCGTGTGAAAGCCACAGACAAAGTAGCTCCAGAACAGAAAATGAAAGCTCGGGTGTGTCAGCGCCTGATGAATGGCTTGCCGAAGGGATAACTGAATGCCACTGCCATCTGGTTTTCCCCGCAAATACCAAGCCAGCGGCATGACAGCGGCCAAGAAAAACGACAGCACCCAATAAGCGCCCGTCCAGTCCAGCGTGTCGATCAGCACCTGCCCGGTGGGCACAACCAGAAACTGCCCCAGCGACCCGCCTGCACTGGCAATACCCATCGCAGTCGAGCGATAACTGAGCGGCACCGTGCGAGCAATCACCGGCAGAATCACTGCAAACGTGGTTCCTGCCTGACCGAGGCCCACCAGCACACCCGCGGTCAGATAAAGCTCTAGCTCAGTCGACGCTAAGCGGGTTCCAACCAAACCCAGCGCATATAAAAACGCAGCCAGCGCCACCGTACGACCTGAACCAAACCGGTCAGCCATCATGCCAGCGGCAATCGCCCCCAATCCCCAGGTGATGTTCTGAAACGCAAACGCCATCGAGAACACGTCCCGAGCCCAGCCATGATGTAAACCCATGGGTTGCATGAAAAGCCCGAAGGTGGCTCGCGTACCCATCGCAAGCAGCACAAACAGCGTACCGATCAAAATGGGACGGTAGCTAAAAGAAGTCTGGGTGGCTGCGGTTGACATAAAGGCGCTTGGGTGCTGGAACGCTAAGGGCTAAGGGCTAAGGGCTTGCGAGCGAATCTCTCAGGAATGCCAAGGCTGGATTGTAGTGGGTGGCGAGGCGCTTGCAATAACGAGTATCACTTTAAGCACTTGACCAAAGCACGCGAGCTTGACATCGCTAATGGCGCCGCCGGCACGAATCGAACGTGCGACTCTCTTCTTAGGAGGAAGATACTCTATCCACTGAGTTACGGCGGCAATGCGTAAAGTTTAACAAGTTCTCATGGCCTCTCATGGCATCTCATGGCAGCTTTATTTAGTCTTGTACTTGTTTGGCCTTTTGCTTTGAGCAGCTAGCCCCGCGGATGATGTTGCGCGTGCAGGCGCTTTAAGCGCTCTCGCGCCACGTGGGTGTATATCTGGGTGGTCGAGATATCAGCGTGACCCAGCAAGAGTTGCACCACCCGCAAGTCCGCGCCGTGGTTTAACAAGTGCGTGGCAAACGCGTGTCGCAACACGTGTGGCGACATTGGTGCAGTTACCCCTGATTTAATCGCGTATTTCTTGATCAACAACCAAAACGACTGCCTTGTCATGGGTGCAGCCCTGGCCGTCACAAAAAGTGCTGGACTAGTGCGATTGCGCAACAGCGCCGGCCTGGACTCTTTCAAGTAACGATCAACCCAGTGCGCTGCCTCAGCCCCAAGCGGCACGAGCCGGTCCTTGCCCCCCTTACCCTGCACCACCCGGATAACACCATCGGACAGACTAAGGTCCAACACACCCAGGCCAACCAGTTCCGACACGCGCAGGCCCGTGGCATACAGCACCTCCAACATGGCCCGATCACGCAAACCGAGCTCCCGATTGTCCGGTGCCTGTAACAGAGACTCAACCTGCTCTTCACTGATGGTCTTTGGTAAGCGAGTGGGCTGCTTGGCCGCCAACACCTGCAAGCAAGGATCGACCTGAATGCGACCACCGCGTCGAGCCCAGCGGTAATAACGGCGCAACGTGGCTAGGCGCCGGTTTGCTGTGCTGGCTTTGGTGTACTGATGCTCGTGGGCCTGCCAGGCCAACACATCAGGGCTCTGGGCTTGATCGAGCGTCTTGCCCGTGGCCGCCAGCCATTGCTCAAACGCATGCAAATCGCGCCGATAGGCAGCCAGCGTATTAGCCGCCAAACCGTCTTCGAGCCACAGCGCATCAATAAATGCACTGATGGCAATTGATTCCTGAGGCTGCGCAATGGTGTTCATAAGCTCAATTATGTCTCGAATGCACGCAATGAACGCAATGAACGCGCAACTGAGGTCGCAATTGATACACAATATCGATGTTGCAACATTTTTCAATAGCCGATTTTTTAAATGTCCACTGCCTGGCTGGTACTGCCTGATTTTTTGCTGATCCTGCTGGGTTGGGTGTTGTATCACCGGTTTGGCTTTAACCGCGAGTTCTTCACCGGCCTGGAAAAGCTGGTTTATTACGTACTGTTTCCCACGCTGTTGTTCCAATCGGTTCTTAAAACGCCCTTGTCGGCGCAAACGACCGGCGACCTGTTGCTGGTCGCTTTCATCTTGGTCGTGGTTGGCTTTGTGCTAGTTCGCATAGGCGGGCGGTTGCTCAAGACGCCTGACATGGCACTGGCCTGCGCCACACAATGTGGTTTTCGGTTCAACACCTACCTGGGGTTGGCGCTGGCACCGAGCCTGGGCGGCGCGAGCGGGCAGACCGTCATGGCACTCATGGTGGGCTTAACGGTTCCGATGGCCAACATTGCGGCCGTCTATCCGTTGGCCCGGCATCAGGGTGGCAACGTCTTTGGCGCCTTGATGCGCAACCCATTGCTCATTTCCACCTTACTGGGCTTGGTTGCCAATCTGGCGGGCTTTCAATTGCCGCTCTCGCTAGACATCATGGCAGACCGCTTGGGGCTGGCCGCGGTGGCTCTGGGTATCTTGTGCATTGGACCAAGCCTGAACTGGCAAGGCAGCCAGGGACAGGGGCGATTTGTGGCGTGGGTCGTTGCCACCAAGATTCTGGTGTTGCCGGTGACTGCCTGGCTCTGCGCACGCTGGCTTGGCCTGGATGACATCACTACTGCCATGCTCGTGCTGTTTGGCTCATTGCCTTGTGCCCCAGCGGCTTACGTACTGGCAGTGCGCATGGGTGGCGATGGCCGCCTGGTTAGCCTAATTATTTCGGTCAGCACCCTGGCAACTGCCGTCACCATTGCGCTCTGGATGAGTCTGCTAACCTGATGACTCGCTTATATTTTTTGCGAGTGTTGCGCAATGTCCACAGCTGAATTGACCCTGGAACTGCCCGATGAGCAAGCCACCGAAGCCCTCGGCGCTCACTTGGGACAAGTCATTCTTGAAACAAAAAAATCATTTGAAATCAGTGGCTTAAATAATGAACCGGGGTTCAGCATTTACCTGCAAGGAGACCTTGGCGCGGGTAAAACCGCCCTGACTCGAGCCCTGCTCAGGGCGGCTGGGGTCAGCGGACGAATCAAAAGTCCAAGCTACGCTTTACTTGAGTCTTACAAAGTTTCGAGCTTATACTTTTATCATCTTGATTTTTATAGGTTTAGTGATTCAAGTGAATGGCAAGATGCGGGCTTTAGAGATTTATTCCGTCCGGGCTCACTGGTTTTGATTGAATGGCCAGAAAAGGCCGATGGCCAATTGCCTATACCTGACCTACTGATCCATCTATCCTATTCGGGCGATGCTCGCACTGCCCGAATCAAGGCTGAAACACAGCGAGGTGCATCATGGTTGACGACTTTAAGCAAACGTTAATGCCCGATGGGCAACGCAAACCCATCAGCCGCAGACAACTGCTCGCCACCGCAGGTGCATTGATTTGCCTGCCCGTCATTCCTCGGTTAGCCATGGCGTCCACGGTTCTAGCTGTACGCACTTGGCCGGCAGCAGATTACACCCGCGTCACGCTTGAACTCGACAGCGAGCTGAAAGCCGAACACTTCACACTCGAGAACCCTCACCGCATGGTGGTGGATATCGATGGCCTGCGCATGAGCGATGCCCTGCAAAAGCTCGTTGCCAACGTCAAGCCTGACGATCCGTACATCCAAAGTCTGCGGGTGGGTCAGAACAAACCGAACGTCGTGCGCATCGTCATAGACCTAAAACAGGCAATCGCGCCTCAGGTGTTCACGCTAAAGCCGATTGGCGATTATCAATATCGCCTTGTGCTTGATTTATACCCATTGGTGGCTCGGGATCCGCTAATCGCATTGCTTAAGCAGCAGCCTGCGTTAAGTGGCGATGATCCTTTGGCTCGCATTCTAGAGGAGATCGGTCAAGGCAATTCGGCCGGTGCACCCAGCCCAGTGCTACCACCGGCCATTGCAGCGCCTACCCAGCCTAAGCCTCAGGCACCCGCCATCGCGCAAAGAAACGGTCGCCAACGCATGCTGACCATCGCGATTGATGCTGGTCATGGCGGCGAGGATCCCGGCGCGATTGGTAAAGGCGGTACCTTTGAGAAAAATGTGGTTCTGGCCATTGCCAAGCGCCTGAAAGCCAAGATCGATGCCACTCCTGGCATGCGTGGCTATCTGACGCGTGATGGAGACTACTTCGTTCCGCTACGCGTGCGCGTAGAAAAAGCCAGGCGCGTGAAGGCCGACCTATTCGTGTCAATTCACGCTGATGCGTTTGTTCGCCCGACGGCTGGCGGCAGCTCCGTTTACGTGTTGTCCGAGCGCGGGGCCTCAAGCAGCTCAGCGAGCTGGCTCGCAAAAAAAGAAAATGCTGCCGATCTGATTGGCGGAGTGAATCTTGGGTCCCAAGATCAACAAGTTGCCAAGCTGTTGCTTGATCTTTCAACAACGGCCCAAATCAAGGACTCCAAGCAATTCGCAAGCTCATTGCTAGATGAACTGCGGGATGTTTATCGTCTGCACAAACCACAGGTTGAACAAGCAGGTTTTGCTGTGCTCAGGGCGCCAGATATTCCTTCAGTGCTGGTCGAAACCGCATTTATCAGCAACCCCAAAGAAGAACAGTTGTTGCGCAACGCGCAATATCAAGAAAAGTTTGCCACCGCACTGCATCGCGGTGTGATCCAGTTCTTTCGCAGCAACCCGCATTTGGCCGAAGTCAGCTAGCAACTAACTAGCGGCATCCTAGCATCTACAATAGACCTCTGGATTTCAGAGGTCTATTGCTATGACTGTCACCCCCCGCTCGATTGCTGCCCTGCCGGATCGCCTCATCAGCCAGATCGCTGCAGGCGAGGTCATTGAGCGACCAGCATCGGTCCTGAAGGAAATCGTCGAGAATGCCGTGGACGCCTACGCTGATGTCATCGAGGTTCGGCTTGAGGCCGGCGGCATTCGACGCATTGCCGTCAACGATAACGGCCACGGCATTGAGCCGAACGAACTGCCACTGGCACTCAAACGTCACGCCACCAGCAAAATCCGGACCTTGCAGGACCTCGAGTCGGTCGCCTCGATGGGGTTCCGGGGTGAAGCCCTGGCATCGATTGCATCGGTGGCACGTTTAACACTCATCTCTCGCACTGCCACGGCTGAGCATGCTTGGCAAATCGACGGTCACGACGCAATCGTGCAACCAGCCGCCGGTGGACCAGGCACGACCGTGGACGTACGCGGTCTGTTTGACGACGTTCCGGCGCGACGCAAGTTCCTGAAAGCCGAAGCCACCGAGTTTGGCCACTGTATGGACGTCATGACGCGGATTGCACTGGCTCATCCAGAGGTGGCGTTTCGCGTCTTTCATAATGACAAGGCTGTGCGCCAATGGCCAATTGCATCACTGGCCAAACGAGTGTTGGATGTACTGGGTAATGAGTTTTCTGATGCAGCCATCCCCGTTGACGCCATCGGTGGCCCGGCTCAAATCCGTGGATTTGTCAGCCGACCCACTGCAGCACGCACACGTGCGGATCGACAGTTTCTGTTTGTCAATGGCAGAAACGTGCGGGATCGCACGGTTTCACATGGGATCAAAGCAGCCTATGCTGATGTGCTGCATGGCGATCGCCAGGCAGCCTATGTGCTCTTTATCGACATTGATCCGCAGTCAGTCGATGTAAATGTGCATCCGGCCAAGCATGAGGTCCGATTTCGTGACAGTGGTGCCATCCACCGTCTGGTGCAACAAGTCATCACAGAAGCCTTAGCAAAGAATGCGCACGCAACGCCAAACACCCCCGCACCTGGCAGTGCCACAAGCGCACCAACAGGACCGGAAAGCGATGCTGCAAGCCATGACAATTGGCGATCACCCTCCACGTCATCTCGCCCAGCATGGCAGTCACGATTGTCGCTAAACGAACCTCGTGCCGGTAACCTGCCCGCGAGCAACCCGGGCTGGAGTGCCGCATGGCAGGCGGCGCACACACCGATGGCGCCAGCGGCCTCAGCGGCTTTGCCAAACGCAGCCATGGATGCCAGCGATTTGGCACCAGACCCTGTGTGGCCCTTAGGTCGTGCATTGGCTCAAGTCCATGGCATCTACATTTTGTCTCAGACACAAGACGGCCTGATTCTGGTCGACATGCATGCGGCGCATGAGCGTGTGGTCTATGAGCAGTTAAAGACCGCCCTGAACGCCCACAGCATTGCTACGCAAGGGCTACTGGTGCCATTGGTCACACCGGCCACCGAGACTGAGGTGGCACTGGCACAAGAGCACGAGCAAGCGTTGACGGACATGGGGTTTGAGATCCATGCTGGCGGGCCGCAATCACTTGTCATTCGCCGGGTTCCAGCCTTGCTTGCCCGTGGCGATATCGAATCACTCACCCTCGGGATTTTGCGCGACATTGAAACGGTCGGCGTCAGTGCACTTCTAACCGAGCAACGCAATCAGTTGCTTGCAACCATGGCCTGCCACGGTGCCGTGCGCGCCAACCGACAACTGACCATTGCCGAGATGAACGCATTGCTGCGGCAAATGGAACAGACAGAGCGTGCTGATCAATGCAACCATGGACGTCCGACCTGGATAGCATGGCATCTGGCAGACTTGGATCGACTGTTTCTGCGCGGCCAATGAGTAAGTCTGACCCACCGCTCATTTGCCTGGCTGGACCGACGGCATCCGGTAAAAGTGCCATCAGCCAGGTGCTTGCTCGTCACCTGCCCATCGAAATCATCAATGTTGATTCAGCCACGATTTATCGAGGCATGGACATCGGCACAGCCAAGCCATCGGCCGCCGAACGCCAGGCGGTGCCACACCATTTGCTGGATATTCTGGATCCAAGCCAGGCCTATTGCGCTGCCCAGTTTCGTGAGGACGCACTCCATTGTGTAGCCAAGATTCAAGCGCGCGGCAAACTACCCTTGCTGGTGGGCGGCACCATGCTGTACTTCAAGGTCTTGCGAGACGGCATCGACGATTTGCCCAGTGCTGACCCGCAAATACGGGCTGATATCAACAGCCAAGCCAACGCAATGGGGTGGCCAGCGCTGCATGCTGAACTGGCCAAAGTTGACCCAGTGACCGCCAAACGACTAGCGCCCAACGACAGCCAGCGAATCGGTCGTGCGCTTGAAATCTATCGAACCAGTGGCAACACCATGTCTAGCCTGATTGGCCACAAGGCACTGAATCCTGTACGCACATTACTAATCAGCTTAGAGCCAGATGATCGCCAAACCTTGCACGCAAGAATTCAAACCAGGTTTGACCAAATGCTGGCCGACGGACTGGTTGAGGAGGTCCGGCAATTACATGACCGCAACGATCTGAGCCCAATGCTACCATCCATGCGATGCGTGGGCTACCGACAGATCTGGGACTATCTCGATGGCAAATGCAGCTTGGCGCAAGCACATGAGCAAGGCATTGCCGCTACCCGACAGCTGGCAAAACGGCAACTGACGTGGCTGCGCAGTATGTCTGACCGCCTTGTGGTGAATTGCCTGACCACCGATGCAGACCAGCGAGTGCTAGTTCACATTAAACAGCACTTACCTGACGCTGGTTAATCCTTTATCAGCCCACCACGGTCTGACTGGCATGCACATCACATGCCTGGATTTGGCCCAAGGTGTAAACGGTTTCACCTTCGTGTGTAAGCATGCTGGCAATCGCGCTGGCTTGGTCGGCTGCCACGACCAGCACCATACCGACACCGCAATTAAACACCCGGTACATTTCCTGAGGCTCTATGTCACCTTCGCGCTGTAGCCAATCAAACAAGGCTGGCAGGCGCCAAGCACTAGCATCAATTTGCGCTTGCAAGCCCGGCTGCAAAATACGAGGCACATTGTCCAAGAGGCCACCACCCGTGATGTGGGCTAGCCCCTTGATTGAGCCACCAAAGTTGGCCAAAGCCGCCAGCACAGGCTTGACATAAATGCGCGTGGGCGCCATCACCACATCACCCAATGCTCGGCCTTCGAATACCTGGTCAGGTCCAGCGTTGGTGAGGGCCAGCACCTTGCGCAAAAGCGAATAGCCATTCGAATGCGCCCCGCTTGAGGCCAAACCGAGCACAACATCACCGGCCGCAATGGTTTTGCCGTCAATGATGGCAGACTTCTCGACCGCGCCAACCGCAAAGCCAGCCAAGTCATATTCACCATCGGGGTACATGCCAGGCATCTCAGCGGTTTCGCCGCCAATCAGGGCACAACCTGCCTGCTCACAGCCCAGCGCAATGCCACCCACGACACTGGCTGCCACATCCACCGAGAGCTTGCCGCAGGCGAAATAATCCAGAAAAAATAAGGGTTCAGCCCCCTGCACCAGAATGTCATTCACACTCATGGCCACCAAGTCCACCCCGACCGTGTCGTGCCGCTGCCATTCAAATGCCAGTCGCAACTTCGTACCCACACCATCCGTGCCTGACACCAGTACGGGTTCACGGTAGCGCTTGGGCACTTCAAACAAGGCACCAAAACCACCAATACCTGCCATCACCCCCTCACGCAGGGTTCGGGCAGCCAGCGGCTTGATGCGATCAACCAGGGCTTCGCCAGCATCAATGTCAACGCCAGCATCGCGATAAGTCAGGGGGGTCTTGTTTGCGTGTTTCATAAGTGCCCAAAAAGTATCTAAGTTCAGTCGTAAAAAACGCACAGTCATGCGTTTGCGGCGCAATATGTGACAATGATGCCGTTACAACTCCATAAACCGCTATTCTACGACTTGAGCGCATGGCGCAGCAGCTGATTCTCGATATCCTGCCCTCGGCCGAGCCCACATTTGAGAACATGGTGCCTGGCGCAAATGCCGCAGCCATTACCGCCGCGCGGAGTCTTGCGCCCGGAAATGCTCTCTACATCTGGGGTTCACACGGCAGCGGGCGCAGTCACTTACTCAAAGCCTGTGCAAGCCATCACCGCGGCGTCTATGTCCATGGGCCCAGTGACACGGGAACGGTTCTATCGGGCCTACTCCAAGCTCAATGCCTGCCGCCCTGTGTAGCCATCGACGACGTTCACAATCTCGATGAGCAGTCGCTGCACGCCCTGTTTGGCTTGTACAATCAATGGCGTGAGCTTGCGACAGACAAAGACAGTTTTAGTTTAATCTTGGCGGGTGATCGCGCACCACTGCAAATGTCTTGCCGCGAGGATGTGCGCACCCGACTGGGCTGGGGTGCGGTTTACCGACTTGAACCGTTATCTGACGATGACAAGTTTGCAGCGTTGTCGGTCTATGCCCTGCAAAGAGGCATGCCCCTGTCTGAAGATGTTCTTGGGTGGCTGCTAACACACGGTTCGCGTGATATACGAGCCTTGTTTGCTGTGCTTGATGCACTGGATCGGTACGCCTTGGCCAACCATCGGGCACTGACCTTGCCCTTGTTAAAAACCATGATGGCTCAACCACCATCCGTAACAAAATGAAACCGAAACGCTTGGCGCTATTCGATTTAGATCACACCCTACTGCCGCTTGACAGCGATTATCAATGGGCTGACTTTCTGGCCCGCACCGGGCGTGCAGGCGACCCTGATGTCGCCCGAGCCCGCAATGAAGATCTGATGCATCGTTATAACCAGGGTAAGCTCACGGCCGAGGAAGCAGCCGAGTTCATGCTGGGCTTGCTGGCTGCGCACGACCCGCACGATCTGGCCCACTGGCATGAACAATTCATGCAAGAGGTCATTCGACCAAGCATGCGGCCTGAGGCACTTGATCTGGTACGTGGGCACATGGGATCAGGTGATCTATGCGCAGTCGTGACTGCCACCAACAGTTTTGTGACTGCACCGATTACACGGGCATTTGGCATACCCCACCTGGTCGCCACCGACCCACAATACGTCTGCGGACGCTACACCGGCAAGATAGTTGGCACGCCGAGCTTCAAAGAAGGCAAGGTGGTTCGAGTCAATGACTGGCTTGGCAGCATGGGCTTGACGCTGGATGCGTTTGAACAGAGCCATTTCTACAGTGACTCGATTAACGATTTGCCTTTGCTTGAAGCCGTCACCCATCCGGTTGTGACCAACCCGAGCCCATCGCTGCATGACGTTGCCCGTGAACGCCAGTGGCCCGTGCTTCAGCTATTCGAAAAAAACCTGGATCAAAAGTCCTGATGATCACACAACGAATCAAAGGCTTGGTCAAGCGCTTGGTCAGTGGCGAGGCGGCGACACCCAAACGCATCGGCCGCTCAGACCATCAGATCGACCGACAGCACGTTTCCAGAAATGCCATCAAGGTTTGCGAAGTGCTGCAACAGCACGGCTACCAAGCCTACATTGTCGGTGGCGCCGTGCGTGACCTGATCATTGGCTTAGAGCCCAAGGACTTTGATGTCGCCACCAACGCCACACCCGAGCAAATTGAGCCGTTGTTTCGCCGTGCGCGCATTATCGGTCGTCGTTTCAGGCTGGTGCATGTGGTGTTTGGTCGGGAAATCATCGAGACCTCGACGTTTCGTGCGCCATCCAGTGGCGAGCAACTCACAGACGACCATGGCCGCATCTTGCGTGACAATGTGTTTGGCACGCACGAGCAAGACGCCGAGCGACGCGACTTCACAATCAACGCGCTCTACTACGATCCAGTCACCGAAGAAGTCATCGACCTGCATCGTGGCGTACAAGACTTAAAGCGTCGCGTCGTGCGCATGATCGGCGAGCCGGCTATCCGCTATCGCGAAGACCCGGTACGAATGTTGAGAGCGGTGCGATTTGCAGTCAAGCTCAAAGGCAAAATTGACGCTGCCACTGAAGCGCCCATTGCCAAGCATGCTGATTTGATCAACAACGTTCCCGCCGCACGGCTGTTTGATGAAATATTAAAGCTTCTAACCTGTGGTGACGCGATGCTGTGCGTCAAACAACTGCAGGCTCACGGCTTGCACGGTGGTCTGCTGCCGCTACTGGACATCATTTTGCAAGACCCTGAAGGCTATGCGTTCATCAAGCTTGCGCTTGAGCGCACCGATGCGCGAATCCGAAGCGGTAAAACCGTCAGCCCGAGCTTTCTGTTTGCTGCTCTGCTATGGCCCCAAGTCCGACTGCACTGGCAACGATTGCATGGCGCAGGCGAACACGTCGCCTCGGCGCTGATCGCAGCGGCGGACCAGGTTCTAAACGCACAGACTGAATCACTGGCCATCAATCGACGTTATGCCTCGGACATGCGCGAGATCTGGTTCATGCAACCAAGGCTTGAGCGTCGCGTGCCACGCTTGATTCACCGCATGTTTGAGCAGCCAAAGTTCAGGGCAGCCGTTGAATTCCTGCAGTTGCGCGCCGCCTGCGCTGAGTACGACAGCGTGGTGGCTCAGTGGTGGATGGATCTAGCTGATGCTTCCGAGAGTGCGCGCGCGCTGATGCTGCAAGAGCTTGCAGTCGAGCCCAAAGTGCCTTCAGACAACGGACGCCGCCGCAGACGGCGCAAACCCACCAACAGTACGTCTGGCAACACCGCCAACAACACCGCCAACAACGCCGCCAGCAACAGTGCCACTGAGCCATGAGCACAGCGATTGGCTACATTGGCTTTGGCGCCAACTTGGGTGACCCGAAAGCGAGTTTGACACAGGCCCTCAAGGCCCTTAAAGAGTCGGCCGGTATTCTGGACGTTGCGTCTTCATCTTTTTTTCGGTCAGATCCAGTCGATGCGCCGGGACCTGCCTATATCAACGCCGTGACAAAAGTCACCACCACGCTGGCGCCGCTGCCGCTCTTGGACGTCTTGCGCCGCATCGAAACTCACTTTGGTCGCGAGCGTCACTTTCGCAACGCGCCTCGTACACTGGACCTCGATCTGCTTTTGTATGACGAGCTAGCGTTCAGCACACCAACCTTGACTGTGCCACACCCACGCATGCATCTGCGAGCCTTCGTCATCAAACCATTGCTTCAAGTAGCTGACCCTCAGATGATCCTGCACGGTCAGTCGCTTGACCGATGGCTAGCCGCGTGCAGCGATCAAGCGTGCAATCCAATCTAAATCCCACCTTCCGACCGCATTTGTGCAATCGCCTGTGGCGAGAATCCCAACTCAGACAAAATGGCATGGGTGTGCTCACCGAGCGCTGGTATCGCGTCCATGCGGGCATCAAAAGAACTATTGGTAGCGGGCGGCAATAAGACAGGCAACTGACCAACGGGGCTGGCCACTTCGCTCCACCGCGCACGGGCAGCCAATTGAGGGTGAGCCCACACGTCTTTCATGTCATTGACCCGGGCATTGGCAATTTGCGCATCTTCCAGGCGTTGAATCACGGCCTCAATCGTTAGTCCTGCAAACGCTTGCACAATGAGGTCTCGCAACCTATCACGGTTTTCGACGCGCTTTGTGTTTGAGATAAAGGCCGGATCGCTTGCCAGGGCTGAATCCTGCAGCACCTTGTCACAAAACACAGCCCACTCACGTTCGTTTTGCAGGCCAAGCATCACCGTGTTGCCATCACCAACTGCAAATGGTCCATAGGGAAAGATGGTCGCGTGCGCAGCGCCAGTGGGCTGTGGCGCACGGGCGCCTTCAAACGCGTAATACAGGGGAAAACCCATCCACTCGACCATGCTCTCAAGCATCGACACATCCACCCGGCTGCCTTTGCCGGTACGGCCGCGCAATAACAATGCATTGAGAATACCGGAGTACGCATACATGCCAGCGGCAATATCAGCAATGGAGCAACCCGCTTTGGCTGGCGCACCTGGCGAGCCAGTGACCGATACAAAACCGCTCTCGCTTTGAATCAACAGGTCATAGGCTTTCTTGGCTGCATACGGGCCACCATCGCCATAGCCCGATATATCGCAAACAATGAGCCGATCATTGAACGCATGAAGCGTCTCAAAATCCAACCCCATGCGCGCTGCCGCACCGGGTGCCAAATTCTGAACGAGCACGTCGGCCTGCGCCAGTAACTGATGCAACGCCTCGCACGCATGTGGCTGCTTCACATCAAGCGTCAGACTTTCTTTGGATCGATTGGTCCAGACGAAATGCGAAGCCATCCCGCGCACTCGCTCGTCATAACCGCGGGCAAAATCACCCACCTCCGGTCGTTCCACTTTAATGACCCTCGCCCCCATGTCAGCAAGTTGCCGAGTGCAAAAGGGCGCCGCAATCGCGTGTTCAAGGCTCACTACCGTGATGCCATCCAGTGGACGTGGTTTGGTGTCTGCCATCATTCAAACCTGATCTCACCCTGATGGGCAAGTGTTCCATCTTGTTCAGCCCACACCCGGGCCAAACCATCCTCAACCATCGAACCGGCAGCCACAAAGGGCTTGGGGCAGATCAGCGGGCGCAAGCCCCGATAGGCCAAGTGTTTGACACGCGAGCCGGGATGGGCCTTGCAAAACGAATTAACCATGCTGGTGGCAATCAATGGGCCATGAACCACCAGGCCAGGATAGCCCTCTTGCTCAGTGACATACGGAAAATCGTAGTGAATCCGGTGACCATTGAAGGTCAGCGCAGAGTAGCGAAACAACCAAACTGACGACGGCTCAACCGTCATGCGCCATTGAGCTTGAGGTGCTGGATCGGTACCCTGCAACTTCGGTGGTGAGGGCGCCCGATAGACAATGTCTTGCTCTTCATGGATGACACGCCGACCATCCTGCGTCACCTCGTGTATGACAGTCACAAAAAGGAGTGACCCGGTCCTGCCTGTTTTTTCGACGATATCTTTGACCGACAAAGTCTTTTGCGCTGGCACGCCAACCAGCAAATCACCCTCAAACGTCACGCGGCTGCCTGCCCACATGCGGTTGCGGTTATCTGCTGGCGGCAAAAAGCCACCGCGTGCTGGGTGACCATCCGTACCAAGCTCGCCCATCGCGGCACCTTCCAAGAAGTAACACCAGTGCCAAAGGGGTGATAGTGGCTGACCACGATCTGGGGCTGGCCCGCCAAGCGTGGCTGCAATGCGTGCCGCATGGCCCACGTCCATCGCATCTTCCATACTTTTCGTGCGCCCAATCCAGGCGTTTAAATCGACTTGTGTCATGACATCTCCGGCATAAACTTCAAACAGTTACAAACGACTGCGCGCGAGCCAGGTGAAAGTTGTTGTCACCGAGCAAACTACCAACATAAACCAGGCGCTTAAAGTAATCACCGACTTCCAACTCGTCGGTCACACCCATGCCCCCGTGTAGTTGAACAGCCTGCTCGCCAACTTGGCGCGCTGCATTGACCACCTCAGTCTTGACCATCGAGACCCGCTTTGAGCGCAATTCGCTCGAAGACTCCGCCAATGCAGCGGCAGCCACGTAAGTCGACGACAGCGCCATCTCCTGCGCAATCAGCATATCGGCAAGACGGTGCTGTAGCACCTGGAAATTGATCAGTGGTTGACCAAACTGCTGGCGAGTCTTCAGAAAATGAGTGGTTACATCGATCAGATACTGCATCGCACCGCAAGCATGAGCACAGAGCGCGGTGACGCCGTAATCAAACCCTTTCGCAAAGATTGCCTGCGCCGCCGGGCCCTTGGCCAAGATGACCGTCGACGCCAGCTTGACATCATCAAAGACCACGTTGGCGCATCGCGACAAATCAAAGGTCGGAAAGTCCTGCATAGAAACGCCAGCCGCATTGCTCGGCACCAGAACCAAGGCCGCTTCGCCATCGAGCCTGGCCGTCACGATCATGGCATCCGATCCAGCCCCATGCCAGACGTAGCGCTTGCGCCCTTTGAGTACCAAACCATCTGGGTGGACGCGCAACTGGGTGGTTAGCGGCTCAGTAGAAAAACGCTCCCCCTCTTCCTGCCACGCAACGGCCAGCACCGCCTCACCCTCAGCGTGTTTGGCTAGCCATTGGCTAGTCAGTTCCTGGTCGTCACACTCAGCGAGCATCGTGACCGCCATGACTGCACTGGAAATCACCGGTTCGCTCACCATACCCTGACCGAGCATCTGATGCACCACAAGCATCGTGGCAGGCGATTCACCAAAGCCACCCAACGCTTGGGGCACGATCAGTCCAGCCACACCGAGCTCAGCAAGCTGGCGCCAAGCCTGGCGATCGAGCTCGCCTTGCGTAAAACGCGCTCGCCGTTGGTCATAGCCCCATTGCTCGGTCATGACACGCTGCAAACTGTCGGTCAGCATCCGCTGTTCTTCTGAAAAGGCAAAATCCATGTTCGTTCCCGTTCTCTGGTTGGGCAGCCAAGGGGCTACACGCCAATGATGTGCTTGACAATGATGCCCTTCTGAATCTCATTGGTGCCACCATAAATGGTGGTCTTTCGACTGTCGAAGTAATTGGCCGCTGCGCCAATGTCAAACTCGCCGCCAGGCCCGTGAAACTCGTTTTCTTGGCGCATCCACTGCGGGTCATACGGCCACGCGTCAGTGCCTGCGACCTGCATCTGCAAACGCGCAAGCTCTTGCTGCAATTCAGAGCCGCGGATTTTAAGAATGGACGCCTGGGGGCCGGGGCCAGCCGTGCTGTCAGCCGCAACCCGCAACAGCAGCATCTCGAGCGCCAAGACTTGCACCTCAATCTGATTGACCTGATCCATCACCCTGCTGTCTAGACTGAGCGAATTACCGCTAGCCATCGCCTCATTAACCATGCGTTTGAGGATGCTCAGCTCGCGGTGACAGTGACCGATGCCGGCAATGCCGGTGCGCTCGTGACCCAGCAGGTACTTGGCATATGTCCAGCCTTCGTTCTCCTGACCCACCAAGTTCTCAAGGGGTGCTTCTACATTCTCCAGCCAGACCTCATTGACTTCAGCACCACCGTCCAGTGTTTTGATGGGTCTAACGGTCACACCAGGCTGGCGCATGTCAATCAGAATCATTGAAATACCACGCTGTGCTTTGGCACTGGGGTCCGTACGGCAAAGACAAAACATCCAGTCAGCGTGATGGCCAAGCGTGGTCCAGGTTTTCTGGCCATTGATGATGTACTTTTGGCCGACCCGCTCTGCGCGGGTTTTCAGTGAAGCCAAGTCGGAGCCAGAGCCGGGCTCAGAATAGCCCTGGCACCACCAATCGTCCATGTTAATAATTCGCGGCAGGTAGTGGTCCCTTTGCTGCTGGTTGCCAAACTTCATCAACACAGGACCGATCATGGTCAGTCCAAATGACAACAAACGAGGCGCACCGGCCTTGAAGGTTTCTATTTCAAACAAAAGCCGTTGTACCGCATCCCAGCCTGTACCACCAAATTCCTCGGGCCAACTCGGCGCGCCCCAACCCTGCTTGGCAAGGATACGATGCCAGCGGATATAGTCATCCTTGGCCAGACGCCGATGATGCATCTGTTTCTCACGAATATCGGCAGGCAGATTTTTTTCGGTGAATTCACGCACTTGCTCGCGAAACGCGACCTCGTGCTCGGTCCAGCTCAGGTCCATCGTTTAGGTCTCCTTTATACGGAATGTACCAAGCTGGCGCACAAAGTAGGCTATCCGATTTCAAAACATGGAATTCACAAACCATAAAGAGCACACGTGACTTGCCACCCTTGCCGCTGCGCAAACAACGACAATCCAATTTAAGTGACAGTCAGCTCGCCAAACAGCTAGGATAGGGGTATTAAAAAAAGAGGCGCATCAAGCGCCAATATCCCACCAGGAGGACAAGATGAGCTCAATGTTGACCGGAAAAGTGGCTGTGGTGACCGGTGCAGGTGGCGGAATCGGACGCGAAATTGCGCTGGCCATGGGTCTTGCGGGCGCGAAAGTGGTAGTCAATGACATCGGTGCTGCACTGACCGGCGAGGGCAAAACCGCGGGCCCCGCGCAAGCCGTCGCTCAAGAGATTCAGGCTGCGGGCGGCGCGGCCGTGGCAAACACCGACAGCGTGGCTGAGCGCGCAAGCGCCCACCATATCATCGAGACTGCGTTGCAGCAGTTTGGGCGAATTGACATCGTGGTTAACAATGCTGGCAACCTGCGCGACCGGGTGTTTCACAAAATGAGCGATGAAGAGTGGAGCCAGGTGATCAATGTTCACTTAAATGGCGCCTTCTACGTCAGTCGCGCTGCGGCCAACTATTTTCGTGAGCAAGAATCCGGTGCATTCGTTCACATGACATCTACCTCGGGGTTGATTGGCAACTTTGGCCAGGCCAACTACTCAGCCGCAAAGCTTGGCATTGCCGCATTGTCCAAATCGATCGCACTCGACATGCACCGCTACAACGTGCGCTCAAACTGCATCGCACCATTTGCCTGGAGCCGTATGACCAGCTCAATCCCAGCCAACACAGACGAAGAAAAAGCCCGCGTGGTCAGGCTGCAGAAGATGGAGGCCGGCAAAATCGCCCCAATGGCCATATTTTTGTCCAGTGATCAAGCCCAAGACGTCAATGGCCAAATCTTTGCGGTGCGCGCCAACGAAATCATGCTGTTTAGCCAACCAAGACCAATCCGCTCAGTGCACATGAGCGAAGGCTGGACGCCAGAGTCCATTGCTGAGATCGCCGCACCTGCGATGCGACATCATTTCATGGCACTAGAACGTTCGCCCGATGCGATTGACTGGGATCCGATTTAAGCTTGACGCTTGGGTACAGAACAAACTTCGGGAATGACATCATGAGCAACTCAAGACGTGCACCGCTCGATGGCGTGCGTGTGCTGGATTTGTCCCGCGTGCTGGCGGGACCCTTTTGCGCACAGACCTTGGCTGACCTAGGGGCCGACGTCATCAAAGTCGAAAGACCAGGCTCGGGTGACGACACCCGAGCCTGGGGCCCACCTTACCTGAGAAACACCGATGGCGCAGACACCACGGAGTCGGCCTACTACATCAGCACCAATCGCAACAAACGATCGATTGCCGTTGATCTAGCCACGCCAGAAGGCGCTGCCATCGTGCGCAAAATAGCGAGTCAATGCGATGTGCTGCTGGAGAACTTTAAGGTAGGCGGCCTAAAGCAGTACGGCCTGGATTACGACAGCCTTAAAGCCGAGATACCCAGTCTGATTTACTGCTCAATCACAGGATTTGGCCAAACCGGGCCGTTCGCTAGCCATCCAGGCTACGACTTCATGATCCAGGGCATGGGGGGCTTGATGAGCATCACGGGCGAGCGCGATGACTTGCCTGGCGGTGGCCCGCAGAAAGCTGGCGTGGCGGTCACCGACGTATTCACGGGCCTGTATGGTGTGATCGCCATTTTGGGTGCCCTGCGTGAACGCGATCATAGCGGCTTGGGGCAACACATTGACCTGGCTCTAATGGACTGCCACGTTGCGATGCTGTCAAACCAGAACCTGAATTACATGACCTCTGGCCAGACGCCCAAGCGCGCTGGCAACGCACACCAGAACGTGGTGCCGTATCAAGTGTTTAAAACCGCAGACGGATTCATGATCCTGGCCATCGGTAACGACGCCCAGTTTCGGGCGTTTAGCCAAGTGGCTGGTCACACGGAGTGGGGAACCGACGATCGGTTTGCCACCAACAGTGGTCGTATTATCAACCGCCAAGCACTGATTCCCATGATCGAAGCCGCCATGCTGACACGCACGCGCGATGACTGGATTGCAGCGCTTGAAGCCGTGGGTGTGCCATGTGGCCCAATTCAGACAATCGACCAGGTGTTTGATCATCCCCAAGTCAAAGCCCGTGGGCTCTGGCAGAACATACCCCATCCCATGGCCGGCAGTTCCCCGACCACAGCCAGCCCGATTCGTTACTCAGAAACACCCGTTCAGTACAAACGCCATGCCCCGATGCTTGGCGAGCACACAGAAGAAATTTTGCGAGAGTTTGGCATCAAGCAGGACGGATGATCTGAGGGTATTGGATTACAGCAGTATGAGGGCTTGGCACCAACCAGTCTGAACGCACAGTGGCCAGCATCGCTGCTGGCCACTGTGCGGCTTAGTGCTGTCTTACTTTGATTCGGCTCAGGCTGGCACAACCGGGATGCCAGCAATGCGTGCTGACCACTCCTTAGGACCCGTCTGGTGTACTGAGGTTCCCCGTGCATCGACTGCCACTGTCACTGGCATGTCGACCACATCGAACTCGTAAATCGCTTCCATGCCAAGGTCTTCGAAGGCCAGGACTTTTGCGCCACGAATGGCTTTGGAAACCAAGTAGGCTGCGCCACCCACGGCCATCAGGTAGGCTGACTGGTGCTCGAGGATGGAGTTAATGGCAACTGGACCACGCTCGGCCTTGCCCACCATCGCGATCAAGCCCGTTTGCGAGAGCATCATGTCGGTGAACTTGTCCATGCGGGTTGATGTGGTCGGGCCGGCTGGGCCAACCACCTCGTCACGAACTGGATCCACCGGGCCAACGTAATAAATCACTCGGTTGGTGAAATCAACTGGCAAAGGCTCGCCTTTAGCCAACATGTCCTGGATACGCTGATGTGCCGCATCCCGCCCGGTGAGCATCTTGCCTGACAACAAAAGGGTCTGACCAGGCTGCCAGCTTGCGACCTCTTCTTTGGTGAGCTTGTTCAGGTCGACCTGCTTGGAAGCCTTGTAGTCGGGCGCCCATTTGACGTCCGGCCAGTCTGATAGCGATGGGCGCTTTAACTGCGCTGGCCCAGTCCCATCGAGGACGAAGTGGGCATGGCGGGTGGCCGCACAATTCGGAATCATGGCCACTGGCTTGGAAGCTGCATGAGTGGGAAAGGTTTTGATTTTGACATCAAGCACCGTGGTCAAGCCGCCCAAACCCTGAGCGCCAATGCCCAATGCGTTCACCTTTTCATAGAGCTCAATGCGGAGCTCTTCGCGTTTGTTGCTTGGACCACGCTCAAGCAGCTCGTGCATGTCGAGGTCTTCCATCAAAGACTGCTTGGCCATCAACACGGCTTTTTCAGCAGTGCCCCCCACGCCGATGCCCAGCATGCCGGGTGGGCACCAACCAGCGCCCATGGTGGGCACGGTTTTGAGCACCCAGTCCACCAGCGAATCACTCGGGTTTAGCATCACGAACTTCGACTTGTTCTCTGAGCCACCGCCTTTGGCAGCCACTTGCACATCCACTGTGTTGCCCGGCACAAGCTCGACCGAAACAATACAGGGGGTGTTGTCGCGGGTGTTCTTGCGCGCAAACAATGGATCGTCAAGCACGGACGCACGCAACGGGTTATCCGGATTCAGATAGCCGCGGCGCACACCTTCATCGCAAAGCTCCTGCAAACCTAGCTTGGTATCAAACCGCACATCCATGCCAACCTTCAAAAACACATTCACAATGCCCGTGTCCTGACAGATTGGCCGCCGCCCTTCGGCACAAAGCTTGGAGTTCGTCAAAATCTGCGCCATGGCATCTTTGGCGGCTAGACTTTGCTCGCGCTCATAGGCACGCGCCAGATGGGCAATGTAGTCAGCCGGGTGGTAGTAGCTGATGAACTGCACGGCATCAGCGATCGATTCAATCAGGTCTTCTTCCTTGATGACGGTCATGATTTACTGTCCTCGACAAATGAAATATTCAACAAACAAACTTTCCACGGGCGCCTCTGAAGTCGCAGCCCCGTGCTCTACTTACCCTGCCAGACTGGCTTGCGCTTTTCTGCAAACGCAAGTGCCCCCTCTCGGGCGTCTTCAGATTCAAGTATGGGATTTAGCAACGGGGCTTGCTTGGCAAACATCTCGTGTTGCGGCCAATCGAGCGACGCATTGATAATTTTCTTGGCAGCCTGCACGGCCAGTGGCCCGTTCTCGCTGATGCATTGGGCCAGTGCCTGCGCTGAAGCCAGCGCTTGGCCCGGTTCGGTCAGCTCATTAACCAAGCCAAACTGGTAGGCTCGTTCAGCATCAAAGGCATCGCCCGTGAGTATCATTTCCATGGCAACCGGATGAGGCAAACGACGTGGCAGACGTAACAGACCACCTGAGCCAGGCACCAACCCCCGTTTGACTTCAGGCAGACCGAACTTCGCATCCCTGGCCGCGACCACCATGTCACAGGCCAGCACCATCTCAAAGCCCCCCGCCAACGCAAAACCCTCGACGGCGGCGATCAGTGGCTTGGCTGGCGGCGCTTCATTCAGTCCGGCAAAGCCACGATCGCCAACCCGGGGGCGAATGCGTGACTTGGCAAAGTCCTTTAGATCCATGCCGGCACTAAAACCTTTGCCTGCCCCAGTCAAAATACCGATGCGCAAGTTTGAATCAGCATCCAGCCGTTCAAAAGCGTGCGCAAGCTGAACCGCCGTGTCATAGTTAATAGCGTTACGCGACTCGGGTCGATTGATGATAACCACCAAAATGCCGTTGTTTTCTTCAGTCAATACCAGTTCATCTGCAGACATGTTTGTCCCTCAGTCGCGTTTTTCATAAGCAATCTGATTCGCTGTTCTTAAAACCGTGACTCAAATCATAGGCGATCCTGGCACCGAGCGTGTATCCGTCATCCCGCTCGCGCTAAAATGTCCGCTTAAGCGATTTTTTGGCGCGAGGCTTATCTTGCGCCCAAATACGACCGGATCCAAGCCTCTCTCATGCTAACTTTTCAGCAAATCATCCTGCGGCTGCAGGAATATTGGGACCAGCAAGGCTGTGCCCTCTTGCAGCCCTACGACATGGAAGTCGGTGCAGGCACCTCGCACACAGCGACATTTTTACGGGCAATCGGCCCCGAGCCGTGGCGCGCGGCCTACGTTCAGCCGTCTCGGCGCCCCAAGGATGGGCGCTACGGCGAGAATCCCAATCGCCTGCAGCACTATTACCAATATCAAGTGGTGCTCAAACCTGCGCCACCCGACATTCTGGACCTGTATATCGGCTCCTTGAAAGCGATCGGCATCGACCCCACTGAGCACGACATCCGCTTTGTCGAGGACGATTGGGAGAACCCCACCTTGGGCGCCTGGGGCCTGGGCTGGGAAGTTTGGCTCAATGGCATGGAAGTCACGCAGTTCACCTATTTCCAGCAAGTCGGCGGCCTTGACTGCAACCCAACCACTGGCGAAATCACCTACGGGCTGGAGCGCCTGGCCATGTACCTGCAGGGCGTCCAAAGCGTGTATGACCTACTTTGGACGGATCGGGATGGCTATCGCCTCACCTACCGCGATGTGTTCCACCAAAATGAAGTTGAGCAGTCTACTTACAACTTTGAACACGCCAATGCCACTGTGCTGTTTCAGCACTTTAATGACTACGAGGCACAAGCCCAGCACCTGATGGAGATTCCATTGGCATTGCCAGCCTACGAAGCAACACTGAAAGCTGCTCACACCTTTAACCTGCTCGACGCACGTGGTGCGATTAGCGTGACTGAGCGCGCGGCCTACATTGGTCGCATCCGAAACCTCTCGCGTGCTGTAGCACAAGCCTATTTCGACTCGCGCCAAGCGCTTGGCTTCCCGATGTTGAACCATAGCCCAAACCATAGCCCAAACCATAACGAGGCTAAAGCCGCATGAGTCACGTCCCTCTACTCGTTGAGCTTTTCACGGAAGAACTTCCCCCCAAGGCCTTACAGCGTCTCGGACGAGCCTTTGCCGATGGCATTCAGGCTGGCTTGGCTGACAAAGCGCTTTTGTCTGCCAAGAGCGTGGCGACGCCATTCGCAACACCAAGGCGTTTGGCTGTGCACATCACCGAGGTACTCGAGCAGGCCCCAGACCAAGCCTTTTCTGAAAAGCTCATGCCAGCCAAGGTTGGCCTAGACGATCAAGGCCAGCCAACGGCGGCCCTGATCAAAAAACTCGCCGCCAAAGGGCTTGAGCACTTAGGTGCTGCTGATCTCACCCAGGTTGACGATGGCAAACAGGCGTATCTGGTTGCTGAAGGTTTGGCCAGCGGCGCCCTTTTAAGCGAAGTGATTGAAGGCGTCATTGAAGCGGCACTCGCAAAACTGCCGATCCCGAAGATGATGCGCTACCAGCTCGCAGATGGCGCGACTACCGTGAGTTTTGTGCGTCCGGCCCATCGCTTGGTGATCCTGCACGGTGACAAGGTGCTGGCAGGCAGGGTGCTTGGTCTAGATTCAGGACGCAGCACCTTGGGACATCGCTTCTTAAGTGACGCCCCCATCGAGATCCAATCGGCCGACTCCTACGAAACGCAGCTCGCTAGCCAAGGCCATGTCACCGCAAGCTTTGAAGGCAGGCGATCGTTCATCGACGCGCAGCTTCGAGCGCAAGCAACTGCCTTGGGCGCCACGCTTGGCGACGATCCGGCAGTCGACGCTCTGCTTGACGAGGTAACAGCCCTGGTCGAGGCACCCGCTATTTATATGGGTGAATTTGAAGAACGGTTTCTGGCCGTGCCCGCAGAGTGCCTGATTTTGACCATGCGGCTGAACCAAAAGTACTTCCCACTGTTCGATACTGCCACTGGAAAGCTGACTCATCGGTTTTTGATTGTTAGCAACATGCCAATCGCTGACCCAAGCGCAATCATCGGCGGCAACGAGCGCGTGGTGCGTCCGCGTCTCGCGGATGCAGAGTTCTTTTTTCTGACCGACAAAAAAGAAAAGCTCATTGATCGTTTGCCAAACCTAGAGAGCATTGTCTATCACAACAAGCTTGGCACACAGCGCCAGCGCATCGAGCGCGTGAGGCAAATTGCCAACTGGTTGGCCCAAACGCTTGGTGCGGATAGCGACCTGGCTGACCGCGCTGCCTTGCTGGCTAAGGCAGACCTTACTACCCAAATGGTCGGTGAGTTCCCGGAATTGCAGGGGCTCATGGGTGGGTATTACGCGCAGGCTGATGGCGAGCCGCAGTCAGTGTGCATGGCGATTGCCAACCAGTACCGAATTCGCTGGCCGTGCGCGGTCACCACAATGGATCTGCCCGGGGTGATTCTGTTTTTGGCGGACCGCGCCGAGACCCTGATCGGCATTTGGGGGATTGGCCTGGCGCCAACTGGCGAGCGTGATCCATTTGGTCTACGACGCGCAGCGCTAGGCATGATCAGCGCGTTTGAACAATTGCGCGAGGGAGGCTACCTGCGCCTGCAAGGCACTCATGAACTCACGCTTGAGGCTTTGCTGACCAAAGCGTTCATCACGTTTGACCAAAGCTTGGCCCTTGCTAAAGACACGGTTGCTGAAGTCACTGCCTTTGTGCGCGAACGTTATCGCAATCAATGGATTGCCCTGGCAGACCGTGAAGCAGTTGAAGCCGTGTTTGCGCTAGATGTTGCCTTGCATCAAGTAAGCGCCCGCATCGCGGCAGCTCAATCGTTCAAAGGGTCTGAAGCAGCACCCAGCCTGGCTGCTGCCAACAAGCGAATTGGCAATTTGCTTAAAAAAGCCGAAGATCTGTCGATATCGCTAAATCCTGCCGCTTTGACTGAAGCCGCTGAAATTGACCTAGCCAAGCAACTCGAGACGCTGGCACCTGTGATCGAAGCCAGCATGCAAAGCGCTCAGTACGAGCAGGCGTTAACCGCCATGGCCCAATTGCGCGCCCCGGTTGACCGTTTCTTTGATGAAGTGATGGTGATGTCAGACGATCCGGCCATTCGCGTCAATCGACTTGCACTGCTCGCACAGTTACACCGACTCATGAACCAAGTTGCTGACATCTCCAGGCTTGCCCCGTGAAACTGATCATCCTGGACCGCGATGGGGTGATAAACGTCGACAGTGACGAGTATGTAAAGCATCCTGACGAGTGGCATCCATTGCCAGGCAGCCTTGAGGCTATTGCGCGTATGCATCGCGCAGGCTGGAGAATCGTGGTAGCTTCCAACCAGTCTGGCTTGGCGCGTGGATATTTCGATGCGGCTGCGCTAAACGCCATGCATCTGAAATGTCGAGAACTGTTGTTGCCACTAGGCGGCGCCATCGATGCGTTTTTTGTCTGCCCTCATGGGCCAGGTGACAACTGTGACTGTCGCAAGCCAGCGCCCGGCATGTTTCACGAAATCGCCAGGCGATTTGATGTCAGCCTAGCGGGGGTACCTGCGGTTGGTGACTCTTTGCGTGACCTCCAAGCCAGCGCTGCCGCCGGTTGCACGCCATGGCTGGTGCAAACGGGTAATGGCCTAAAAACCAGGCAATCACCTGATTTGCCAACCAGCACACGCTTTGCCAAGGATCTAGCCGATGTGGCAAACCAATTGCTGGCCGAGGACTTAAATTCATGAATGCCATCAGGGCCAGCGCCTATTACACATTTTTGATTGTCACGGTCATTCCGTACGCCTTTGTGACGTTACTGGCTGCACCCTTGCCTTTACATTGGCGCTACCGCATCACGACCGGCTGGCCGAGACTGGCGGTTTGGGGCGCTAAAACCATCTGTGGCCTGAAATGGCAAGTGCAAGGCGCGCAGAACCTGCCAGACGGCCCGGCCATCGTGCTCTCGAAGCACCAGTCGGCCTGGGAAACACTATTCTTAGTGAGCCATCTACCACGCGAAGTCTGTTTTGTGTATAAGCGTGAATTACACCGAATCCCGTTTTTTGGATGGGGTTTGGCGCTTTTGCGGATGATTCCGATTGACCGCTCCAAAGGAAAAGAAGCGTTTGAACAAGTCGTCCAAGTCGGGCAAAAACGCATTGATGAGGGGCGTTGGCCGCTTTTATTTCCCGAAGGTACCCGGATCGCCCCAGGCAAGATGGGTCGATTCAAAATGGGTGGCGCATTGCTGGCGGTGCGAACCAATACGCCAATCGTACCCATCGCGCTTAATGCCGGCGATTGTTGGCCGCGCAACTCCTTTGTCAAAAAACCGGGTGTCATCACAGTACGCATTGGCGAACTGATTCATCCCGATGGGATGACGCCCGAGGAGTTAAACGACAAAGTCTACTCATGGATCGAAACCGAGATGAAATCCATGCCAGTGGCAAGACAATGATGTCAATTTGAACGCCAGCACGCTACGATTCACTACATGCAGCTCGCCTTCAACCTCAATCCAACTCCCTCACCAGAACAGCGTTCTAGCCCAGGTGTTGGGCGTCATGAACGCGCACTGCAACATCGGGACGTTCGCTTGATATACACATTGCAGCGCTCACGCCGACGATCAATTGGCTTGACGGTCTCGGAAGAAGGTCTGAAAGTCACCGCGCCAAGTTGGGTCTCACTGCAGCAGATCGATCAGGCTGTCATCGAAAAATTTGACTGGGTATTGAAAAAACTGCATGCCCAGCAGGCTCGTCAGCAACGTCTTCAGCAGGCAGCGTCAAACTGGCGCTCTGGCGGCGTGATGACCTACTTGGGTCGCCACGTTCAATTGCAATGCAACACCCCAGACAATCCAGCCCATCGGGGCAAACTCTGGTTTGATGGCGACCCGCAGTCCCCACAAAGCGGCGACTGCCTCTGGATGCCGCTGCCGCCAGATAGTGACACCGAACAAGTACGTGATCTTGCGTATAGCTGGCTGCAACGTCAAGCCAAAGCGTGCTTTGGTCAGCGACTTGAGATTTTTGAGACAAATACGGGTTTGCGGCCAAGTCACTGGCGGCTGTCATCAGCGACCGGGCGCTGGGGTTCGTGCACCGCTGACGGCAAAGTGAGCCTGAACTGGCGACTGATTCACTTCGATCTTGACATCATCGACTACGTGATTGCACACGAATTGGCTCACCTCAGACAGATGAACCACAGCCCAGCCTTCTGGGCTGAGGTCAAATCGATCTGCCCCAATTACATGTCTGCCTATCAAGCACTGAAGGGACTGTCCCCAGGTGACACCCCAGCGCTATGATTAACACTTGAAATAAACGAAGGAGGACTGCCATGCGAATTCTTCACACCATGCTGCGCGTGGGCAATCTCGATCGCTCGCTAGACTTCTACACCCACGTACTCGGCATGCGTCTGTTGCGCCAGAAAGACTATCCGTCCGGTCGGTTCACGTTGGCATTTGTTGGCTACGAGGATGAAGACAAGGGCACCGTGCTTGAGCTGACCCACAACTGGGACACCGAAGAATATGATCTTGGCAACGCCTATGGTCATATGGCGGTATCCGTGGACGATGCGGTGGCTGCCTGTGAGATGGTCCGCCAAAAAGGTGGCAAAGTCACTCGAGAAGCCGGTCCGATGAAGCACGGCGGCTCGGTGATCGCCTTTGTCGAAGATCCTGACGGCTACAAAATCGAATTCATCGAACGCAAAGCCGCTTGAATCAGCACTGAGACGCCAGAGCCATGCTGAACACTCTCTGGCTACTTTTTTTCCTCGGCGGCATCGCTGTCGCGACCATTCAATGGCTGTGGCTCGGTGATGCCGAGGTGTTTGGTCGGATGGTCAACAGCCTCTTTGAGATGGCCAAGCTCTCGGTCAATGTCATGATCGTACTGTTTGGCACGCTCACGCTCTGGCTGGGCTTATTGCGCATCGCTGAGTTGGCTGGGCTGGTACAAACGCTTGGTCGGTGGCTCTCACCGCTATTGGCCCGCCTCATGCCGGAGGTACCGCGCGGCCACCCTGCCCTTGGGCTCATCACCATGAACTTTGCTGCCAACGGCCTTGGGCTGGACAACGCAGCCACGCCCGTTGGGCTGCGCGCCATGCGCGAGTTGCAAACACTGAACCCAAACCCAGCGGTGGCAACCAATGCACAGATTTTATTTCTGGTGCTCAACACGTCGGCATTAACGATTTTGCCGGTGACCATTTTTATGTACCGGCTGCAGCAAGGTGCAGACGACCCAACGTTGGTGTTTTTACCCATACTCTTAGCCACTGGCGCATCTACCTTGGCTGGCCTGCTGGCGGTGAGTTTCATGCAACGCCTAAAGCTTCATGACCCCGTGGTGTTGCTGTGGCTAGGCGCAACCGCCTTGCTGATCTCAAGCATCATGGCTGGCGCAGCATCACTGACGGCTGCTGCGCTGACCCAGGTCTCAAGCCTGACTGGTAACCTAGCGCTTTTAGGGGTTATTGCGCTCTTTCTCACGATCGGGGCTTGGCGCAAGGTTCCTGTCTACGAGGCCTTTATCGATGGCGCCAAACAAGGGTTTGACATCGCCAAAGACTTGCTGCCCTATCTGGTGGCCATGCTATGTGCGATTGGGGTGTTGCGCGGCTCTGGCGCGCTGGACTTCCTGCTCGATGGCGTGCGTTTACTCGTCGAGCTGGTAGGCGGCGACACCCGCTTTATTGACGGATTGCCCACGGCGTTGATGAAACCTTTTTCTGGCAGCGGCGCACGCGCCATGATGCTGGAGACCATGCAGTTTCACGGGGTTGACAGCTTTGCCGGGCTATTGGCAGCGACCGTTCAAGGCAGTACGGAGACGACTTTCTACGTGCTGGCGGTGTATTTTGGTGCAGTGGGCATACAGCGTGCCCGACATGCGGTTGGTTGTGCGCTGGTGGCAGATTTTGCAGGCATCACGGCTGCAATTCTGGCATGCTATGCATTCTTTGGTTAGCCCGCAAGCCGATTGTGAAAATAGTCATTGCACCCGACTCTTTTAAGGAATGCCTTGCCGCTCATGGTGTGGC
This sequence comes from Lautropia mirabilis, assembly GCA_945876565.1. Lineage (GTDB taxonomy): Bacteria > Pseudomonadota > Gammaproteobacteria > Burkholderiales > Burkholderiaceae_B > Algicoccus. The sequence goes on from CAMCOS010000007.1 coordinate 85,335, forward strand.
GCAGGCCATTGCAACCGGCATCAAGGCGGTAGTGCCCCATGCACAAACGATCTGTGTGCCAATGGCCGATGGTGGCGAAGGCACATTGGACGCGGTGCTGGCAGTGACTGGTGGGCAGCGCAAAGAATTGAATGTCACCGATGCGCTTGGCAGACCCCGCTTGGCCCACTGGGGCTGGCTGCCGGACAAGACCGGGGTGATCGAAATGGCCAGTGCGGCCGGACTAGAACACATTGCCCCCGCTGATCGTGACCCGCTGAACGCAGATACCCATGGCGTTGGTTTGCTGCTGGCGGCAGCACTCGATGCGGGCGCTAAGCGGATTGTGCTCACAGCAGGCGGCTCGGCCACCAACGACGGTGGCGCTGGCATGTTGCGCGCACTCGGCATGCTTTTTATGGACGAAACAGGCAAGCCGCTGCCACCGGGTGGTTACGCTTTGTCTGGACTGGCAAAGATTGATGCGAGCAAACTCGATGCTCGACTCAAACAAGTCGAGATGACCGTGGCGACCGATGTACGCAATCCGCTATGCGGACCCAATGGCGCGTCCGCGATTTTTGGACCACAAAAGGGTGCCACCCCGGATATGGTCGAAAAACTTGACGGTGCTTTGGCGCAATTCGCCCGCAAGACTGCCCAATCAATCGGCACAGACCACCAAAATCAGCCTGGTGCTGGCGCAGCGGGTGGTGTGGGCTTTGCGGCCATGGCATGGATGGGTGCCAATACGCGGCCTGGTGTTGAGGTGGTCGCTGAATTGGCCAATCTTGAAGAAGCGATCAGCAACGCCGACCTCGTGTTCACGGGCGAAGGTCGCATGGATGCTCAAACATTACAAGGCAAAACGCCCTGGGGGGTCATGCGTATCGCTCAATCGCATCGTGTGCCAGTCATCGCATTAGCGGGCAGCTTGGGCGATGGCTACCAAGCGCTTTACGATGCTGGTCTGACCGCAGCCTTTAGTCTGGTCAATGGACCCATCGAACTTGAGCAGGCCATGCAACAGGCCGCGAGCTTATTGCAAGCACGCAGCGCTGACATCATGCGTCTTTGGATACGGGCGGCAAGCGCTCACTGAGCGAATCACTGATTCGAATAAAACCAGCGACATCGACTTGTTCAGCTCGAGCGGTTGGCGCCACGCCAATATCATCCCAGGCAATCACGGCATTCCAGTCACCTAATGCGCGCCTAAGCATCTTGCGCCTTTGTGCAAACGCTCGTTGAACCAAGCAAGCAAACATCTGTTCGTCCCGTGCGCGGGCGCGGTCGTGCCCCAGTGGGATCATGCGCACCACGGCTGACACCACCTTCGGGGCTGGCTCAAATGCCGTTGGCGACACATCAAAAAGCTTTTCCATCTTGTAGCGGTACTGCAGCATCACCGACAACCTGCTGTAGTCCGAATCATCTACGCTAGCGACCATTCGATCGACTACCTCCTTTTGCAGCATGAAGTGTTGATCGCGCACAAAATCTGCCGCCTCTAGGCAGGCAAACAGCAGTGGGGTGGAAATGTTGTAAGGCAGATTGCCCACCAGCCGCAAATCGTCGCCAAACTGTCGGAAATCAACGTCAAGCGCATCCGCTTCAATGACCGTCAACGTCTGCAAGGCATGGTTTGAGCGCAGCTTTGCTGCAAGATCACGATCAATCTCAATGACCTTCAGATGATTCAATCGCGCAATCAATGGCTCAGTCAAGGCCGACAGACCTGGCCCGATCTCCACCATGCTGTCCTGGGGTTGCGGATCAATGGCCCTGACGATCTGCTCAATGACAGCCGCATCCTTCAGGAAGTTCTGGCCAAAACGCTGCCGGGCTTGGTGTTTACTCACTGCGCGCTTTGCTTAAACATCCGGTTGTCGATAAAGGCCATGTTTCGCATTTGTTGCAGCCAGGCATCAAACTGGCTGCGCGCACGACGCTCGAATAGCTCCTGGCGCGCGACATTACGACGATATTGCTCGGCCATGTCTTGCGTGCGGCGCTCTTGCACCAAAATCAAGTGCCACCCAAAAGGTGACTGCACAGGCTCGCTGACCTGCCCAGGCTGCAAGCTGTTCATGGCACGTTCGAACTCGGGCACCGTTTCACCCGGATTGATCCAGCCCAGATCACCGCCCAATGGTGCCGAAGCATCTTCAGACACAGCCCGAGCCACATCTACAAAAGTTTCATTACCCTGGACGATCCGGCTGCGCGCATTCAAAAGCCGCTGCCTGGCTTGATCATCGCTCATGACAGTCGAGGTTTTAATCAGAATATGGCTCACCTTCGTCTGGTCGACCATCATCGGGCCAGACAAGTCCTTTGGCCGAGCTTCGGGCGGCGGGGGGGGGGGTGCCGGGGGTTGACCGCCAGCGCGTCCTGTCACTAGAAGAATATGAAACCCTGCGGGGCTACGAAGCACGCCTGAGATCTGGCCCGGCTGCAGGTCTCGAGCTGCTTTGAGAAACAACTCTGGCCAGCCACTGGCGGGGCGAACACCCAAGTCGCCGCCCCGGGATGCTTCCGGACCATCGGAGACTTCAACGGCTAACTCAGAGAACTTCTCTCCTTTGCGCAGGCGCGCCCGCACGCTGTCTATTTTCTTGCGCCGTTCAGCCACCTGCGCCTCGCTCGCCGACTCAGGCACACTCACAAAGATTTGGGCGATTTGCAGCACCAGTGGTTGAACCGGCTGGGGCTTCGGTGGTGGTGGTGGCGGAGGCGGTGGCGGCTCAAGACCGCTGGCCTTGCGCGCTTCGCGCTCCTTGATGTAGACGTCAACGTCGGCGTCGCTCACCCTGACCATGCTTTCGGCCATGCGTTGGCGCACGATATCAAACAGGATTTGGCGCTTCAGGGTTGCTTCGTAGTCGCTCCATTTCAAGCCGATTTGGCTGACCTGTTGACGTAACTGAGCCACTGTCAGTCCATTTCGTTGTGCCACGGTCGAAACAGCACGCTCCAGATCTTGGGGCGTGACTCGCAGACCCATGGCCTCGGCCTCTTGAGCCACGACCATCTGAGTAATCAGTTCATCCAACGCCGCCTTAAGCAGATCATTTTGGGCTGGCACAGGCAGGCGCTGCGCGCGCATCTCACCGGCCATTTCCTGGGCACGCTCTTGAACCTGGACCACCGTGATCACCTGAGCGTTCACCACAGCCGCGATTCCATCAACCGGTTGTTCAGCTCGCGGGGTTTGAGCCGCCTGCCCACCACGCAGGCCTTGGGCTGCTGCGCCTGTCACACTTGTCATGCTTGTCACGGCAAACGCCGCAAGCAGACTAACCAGCCAGATGCGCGTCTTTTGCTTCATCATCACTCATACCTTTCAAACTTGCCCACCGGCGCAATCGTCGGCGTAACGTTCTGATAATCCGGAATGCTTCTGCCCAGCAATCCAAGTGGATCTTGTCCAAGCGCCCCGAGACCCGCGAGCTCCAGCTGAAAAAATATCGCGTTGTTAACCTGAGTCGGGTCAATCGCATAGCGCTGGTAGATCACCCGTGCCGCCCAACAACAATCTCCCCGGTATTCGAATCCTGCAATGGCTTGAGTGACTCTGGGATAAACTTCTAGCTCGGGCTTGTTCAGTAAAGAATAATCGACCCGCCCAACCGAATAAAGTTTCGACGTCAGCGGCCACTGATACGACAAACTGACCTGATCTTGGCCCTGCGGCTGATATGGCGCGGTAGGCGTGCGCTGATAACGATATGACGCCGAAATGGCCGCCGCCCGCTTGGGATTAAACCGTGCAACGATCTGTGCCCGATCCCAGTTTTTGTCATACGGGTTGTACTGCAAATCAACGACGGTGCTTAAGGTGTCCGTCAAGTTTGCCGCCGCACTAATCAGATACTCGGAGTCTGTATTCGTGCGTGGCACCTCACCTGGCAAGGTGACTCGCTGATCCTCGAAATAAAACCGCTGACCCACCGCAAAGTAGGCTCGCTCCTCGCCCGTGACGGCATTCAAGTAACGGGACCCGAGCGCGACTGTTAGCTGGTTGGCGTTGCCAATACGATCCCAGCCACCGGTGTAAATGTTTTCCTGAAAAGCCTGAGAGAAGCTGAAATCAGACAATGTAGTGTCGTACACCGGGAAATTCGACTGATCTCGGTACGGTACGTTCAGGTAATAGACTCTGGGTTCCAGTGTCTGTATCGCGTCATGCCCAAAATAGGAAGCGTCACGCTCAAAGGTCATGCCAGCGTCGACGGACATGATTGGCAGCACGCGACTGTTACTTGGAGTAACTATGCTGGGCGCACGTGGTTGCCAGGTCGTTTCATAACGGGTCATATGCAAGCCGACTTTAGGCGTAATGTAATAACCCGGCTGCACAAACGGGTAAGAAATCTGGGGATAAGTAACGAATCGCTGGCCATTGGGGCCAAGCTGCTGACCAAAAACGCCCTTAGGCCGATCAAACCAGATTGCACTGTTGTCCATCACCAAATCAAAACCACCGTAGTTGTAGCGGCTGCCGGTTAAGGTTAACGCAGGCACCATGTTGTACTGCGGGGTAATATTCCCAAGTGTCTGAAAGGTCGAGTAGTTAACCCGAGCATTCCAATAGCGGCTACCCCACCCCACCCAGCCCGTTCGGGGCAGAAAAGTGGTGGTTGCCTGGTTAACCGCTAGAATCGAAAAATCCTTGAAATAATCATCGTCAGACACGCCACTGACATTCCAGCCGCCGTAAAAGCCGGCACCAAGGCTTTGGTTGTGCTGCGTGGAATACAACCACCGATCCCGACCCATCTGAAGGTCGTTTTCTAGATAAGTGCCTGCGAATGTGCCTTGATATGACTCCCCAAGATAGCGGAAGTCACCACCGAGTTGCACACCACGCTTACTCATGGGGCGCAACTGCAAAGTCGCGTCATAGTTTGGCGCTAGATTCAAGTAATAGGGCAGCGTCACATCAAAACCAGATTGGCTGGTAATCGCAAAGGTCGGAGCCAAAAAACCAGACTTGCGTTCCTTTCGAATCGGGAAATTCAGATAAGGAGACGCCAGGATCGGGACGCTCTTGAAATACAGAACACTCCACCAAGCCTCGCCTTCATTCTCTTCGTTATTCAGGTTGACCTCGCTGGCGGTAATCCACCAGGCAGGCTCTGGGCACGGGCATGCTGAATAAGTGACGTCATCAATGGTCATCTCATTTCGATTGGTCAGGACTGCCTTGCTGCCGATCCCTGAGCCACCATCACTTAACCAGAACTGCGGTGACTCTACCTCACCTTGGTCCGTGTCGAGGTTGTATCGCATGCTCGGGCCAATCACCACGCTGCCATCTTGCACCAAGCGCGCATTAATGCGCGCATCAACCTCACTGGTTTGGTCGTTGTAGCGCAGATACCCTGCAGAGAGGACGGCGTCAGTGCGGCGCACAACACCACGACCCTCGATCACCAGCTCGCCATCAGAATTAAGATTCATTTCATCGCCGGCCAGATACACCGGCATCTCGTCTTCGGTGACCGGGTTAGGCGCGAGCGCGGGCGACACTTTCAAACCACGCAGAATGATGCTGCTATCAACGGGCTGCTCCGTCGACTGACTAGCCACGGGGGCACACACCCCTGCCAACATTGCAGCAAGCGGCATCACCCTGACGAATCGTTTGAACAAATCAGACACCGCTAAAAAGTCACCCTGGCAAGAGTAAAGGGAATAAAAAACCGAACAACAACCCCAAGGTCGCCGTCGGGTTTAAAGACCCTCTATTATAGAGATGCCAACACATTACGACAGTTAAGGACCATGGACCGCAAAACCGAACACCCTGAACGCCTATCAGCCCTGCAAACCTGGCTCCAGCGCTTGCCCGAGGATCTTGGCTTGGCACTACCAAGCATGGTGCCAGCTTCCAGTGATGCCAGCTTCCGACGCTATTTCCGTATCATGGCCCAGGCCCAAAGCCTGATCGTCATGGATGCGCCGCCACCCCATGAGAACTGCGGCCCGTTTGTCGATGTCACAAGCAGACTCACGAAAGCCGGCGTAACCGTCCCGCAGATCTTGGCTTGCGATGTGCAGCAAGGCTTCATGTTGCTCACCGACCTAGGTCGACAAACCTATTACGATCAAATTCAGTCGGGGTTGCCAGATGGCGATCTACAGCATCTATACCGCCAGGCGCTTGATATGCTGGTTGTGCTGCAAAAAGCCGACCCGGTTGGGTTGGCTGCGTTTGATGCACCTAGGCTCGAGGCTGAATTGCAGCTTTTTACTGAGTGGTTCATACAAAAGCATCACCAAGTCGAGCTGAACGCAGCGGAAAGCGCACATCTGGACCGGATTTTTGCGCTATTGGCATCGACCATGGCCAATGAACCCCAGGTGTTGGTCCATCGGGATTTCCATTCGCCCAACCTGATGGTCTGCCACCCAGACAGTGGCTTAGTCAACCCCGGCGTTCTGGACTATCAGGATGCCGTGGCGGGGCCCATCAGCTACGACATCGCCTCACTGGTGTTCGATGCTCGAACCACTTGGGAAGAGCCCCAACAGCTGGACTGGGCAATCCGTTATTGGGAAAAAGCCAAAGCAGCCGGTCTGCCAGTGCCCAGTGACTTTGCCGCATTTCATCAACATTACGAATGGGCTAGCTTGCAGCGCAACCTACGTATTCTTGGCGTCTTTGCCAGACTAAACCTAAGGGACGGCAAGGCCCATTACCTTGCCCACCTGCCCAGGGTTCTTCAGTACGTGCGCCAGGTCGCTGGCCGTTATCAGCCCTTTGTGCCGCTGATGCGACTGCTGGATCGGCTGCAAGGCATTGAATCTGAAATGAAACTTACCTTTTAAACATGAAAGCAATGATCTTGGCTGCGGGCCGTGGGCAACGCATGCGACCGCTAACGGACCAAACACCAAAGCCACTATTACCCGTCAACGGTCAGCCGCTCATTGGCTGGCACCTGCAACGTCTGGCAGCAGCCGGCATCTGTGAGGTGGTCATCAACCACGCCTGGCTAGGCGAGCAGATCGAGCACGCGCTTGGTGGTGGCGAACATTGGGGCGTACAGATTCGGTATTCGGCTGAATCGCCTGCCCTGGAAACTGCCGGTGGCATTGCCAGGGCGCTGCCACTACTCGGTTCTGAGCCATTTTTAGTGATCAATGGCGATATCTGGTGCGATTGGTCGCTAACTCGAGCCATCGATATCGCCAAGCAACTACAAAACCAACCGGCCTTATTGGCCCACTTGATCATGGTAGCCAACCCTTCTCACCACCTTGAAGGCGATTTTTACTTGTCCGGTCATGCCATGGTGCAAGCACAGGGTGAACCCAAACTAACATTTGCCGGAATTGGCATCTACCATCCAGACTTGTTCGCTAGCCTAGACCCAAACCAGGCTGCCCCACTCGCGCCGCTGTTGCGCCAGGCCATGGACCAATCAGCTGTGCGTGGCGAACTCCATGATGGTCATTGGATTGATGTCGGTACACCCGAACGACTCGCCATGCTGTCAGACTTGTTGTCCGAGGCCTGAGTTTGCAATGAGCCGTGACACAGATAAGCCAATACCGAGAACAGTGAGTTATCCTATTGGGTCGGACTCAGGCTAACTGATTTGGCGGGTGTCTGCGGTATTTTTAGTTTAAGCATTTAAGGAACTCAAGGCATGGGGTTGTTTGGTCGTTCACGCCGTCAGGTTTTTAAGCCTTCACCGTACGAGACACGACGTAGCAGTCGCAAACTGCCGCGCTGGTTCATCTTGCTGGTGGTTGGTGTTCTAGTTGGCAGCGGCGGTACCCTGATTTTGCAGGCGAGCTACGGTCCTAAGCGCTTGACCCTGGTCGAGTCACAAAAGCTCACCAACGATTTGGCGGCTGTTTCACTTGAACGCCAGACGTTGCAGGCTGATGTGACTAAACTGCAGCGCCAGCTTGAAACCGGCCGCTCGGGCACTGAGAAAACCATCACCGAGTTGCGCGCCGAGATCAAGCAACTGAACGAACGGATGCAACCTTTGCGCGACGAAGTGCAGTTGTTTGCCAGAGCATTGACTGCAGGCCTGAAATTCGACCCTATCGGTATCGCTGGCGCGAGCTTTGAGCAAGCTGCTGGCAGCAACCAAATGAAGTATCAGATTGTTCTGGCGCAGGAAAACGATCAACAGCCCGCCTACGACGGTCGAGTTGAAGTCACGTTTGAAGGGCGATATCCCAATGGTCGATCAGGCTCAGTCAAGGCGCTGGTGGAGCCATTCAAACTCAAGCATTACCAACATTTGACCGGCAGTATCGAAATGCCTAATTCGCTACAAGCCGTGACCGCGACCTTACGCGTGTACCAAGCCGATGGCAAGCGCGCGCTGAGTTTTCGCACTGTCCAGGTCGACCGTGGCAATTAAGCCAAAACACGATCAGAGAGGTCAAACCGCAGTTGTTCCGCCATCGACCCGAATTGAGGTGCCCGTGACATACGACGAGGCATCGCTGGCCAAAAACAGAATCGCACCCATTAAATCCCGCGGCTGACCAATACGACCGAGCGCTGCTTTACTCGCAAGTGCATCACGCACGCCCGGCTCACGCAATCTGGCTTGGGTCATCTGCGTTTCAATCATCGATGGCGCAATGGTATTGACACGAATACCGTAACGACCAACCTCCCAGGCAAGCGACTTGGTGTAGCCCTCAACCCCATGCTTGGCAGCGCTGTATAGCGTGCGCTCCAACGCACCGACATGACCATACTGAGAGGACAGGTTGATGATGCTGCCAGGCTCACCCGCGGCCACCAAGCCCTCAATGACGGCTTGTGAGACCAGCATACTCGATGTCACATTCAGCGCAAGCACCGCTTCGATATCTTGCGCTGACATGTCTTTCAATAAGCCAGGGCGGTTGCCACCAGCGTTGTTAACCAACACATGAATGGGTGCAAGCGCCCCAACGGCGTCTCGCACAGCCTGGCCATCTGTCACATCGAGCTCAACCGCGTTGACCTGCAGCCCTTGGCTCGCGAGCACTTCAACAGCCTGATCGAGCCCAAGTTTTTTGCGCGCGGCAATGGTCACGGCTGCACCAGCCTGCGCCAGCACAAAGGCTGCAGCCAGACCGATGCCTTGACTGCCGCCAGTGACCAAGGCACGCTTGCCATCCAGCCGAAAACTTGGCACATGCATGGTCGGCATCAAGCTCGGCCTTGTCATGCTTGGCCGGTGTCTTTGCGATAACGCTGCAAGTTCTCCTCATTGGGTGGATACAGGCCTGGCAACTTCTCTCCCGCCTCAATGCGCCCCATGATCCAACCCTCGAGCCGCTCTTGCTCAACCGAGAGAGCAACGATGTCATCGAGCATATCGGCTGGGACGACAACCGCACCGTCCTGATCGACCACCACCACATCACCCGGAAACACGGCCACCCCACCGCAACCAATAGGCTGCTGCCAGGCCACAAACGTCAAACCTGCCACCGATGGTGGTGCAGCGGCCCCCTGGCACCAGACCGGCAAGCCTGAGTCGAGCACGCCAGCCAAATCCCGCACCACACCGTCGGTGACCAAACCAGCAACACCGCGCTTGGCCATCCGTCCGCACAGGATGTCACCAAAAATACCGGCATCTGTTACACCCATGGCATCCACCACCGCAAGACAGCCCTCGGGCATTGCCTCAATAGCTGCTCGTGTGGAAATCGGCGAGGACCAGGAAGCTGGTGTCGCCAGATCCTCACGAGCAGGCACGAACCGCAAGGTAAACGCGCGCGCCACTAGACGTGGCTGACCATCGCGCAGCGGTTTGGTCCCACGCATCCACACATTGCGCAAACCCTTTTTTAAAAGAACCGTGGTTAAGGTGGCCGTGGAAATACCGGCCAATGCCTGACGCACCTCTTCAGGCAAGCTCATGTCAATTGCTGCTGTGTCGCTCATGGTTGCGTTTCCTGTTAACCAATTTGCGCCAGACGATTGTCCTGGCGACGAATTAAACGTTCAATGTCTTCAATGTCTTGCTTTGAAAGTGCAGGGCCTGGCTTACGCAGGGTGGCCGACGCAATCGCACCACGCTTGGCCAGAATGAACTTGCGCACAGCCAGTCCAATGCCAGGCTGCTGCTCGTAGCGCGATAGCGGCAAATACGCATCAAAAATATCAAACGCCCGTTCCACATCGCCTTGCGCATGTGCCTTGCAAACATCGACCATCATTTCCGGATAAGCAAACCCAGTCATGGCACCGTCAGCGCCTCGCTCCAACTCCTCCGGCAAAAACAACCCGCCCCCGTTGCCAGTCAATATGGAAATGCGCTTGAGCTTGTTCTGGACTTGCGCTGACCGAATCGCAGCCAGCTTACCCAAACCCGGGCAGTCTTCATGCTTGAGCATCACACAGCGTGGCGACTGCTCGATGACTTGCATCACCACTGCCGTTGACATCTGCACGCCGGTGGCATTGGGATGGTCCTGCAAAACCCAGGGCACATCAGAACCCAAGGTTTCGTTCACCATGGAGAAGTAAGTACGGATCTGATCATCTGTGCGCAAGCCAGCGCCCGGCGCAACCATCACGCCATCAGCGCCTAAATCCATGACCCGTTTGGTTAACTCACCCATGGATGCAAAGCCAGCTGCAGATGCGCCAACCACGACAGGCACCGCGCCATTCACGCGTGCCAACACTCGCTTGACGTAGTCGCCAGACTCCTGAGCTGTCAGCTTCGGTGCCTCACCAAGCACACCTAGCAAAGTCAGGCCATTCGCACCAGCCTGAAGATAAAAATCGATTAGGCGATCGGTGCTCTCCAAATCCAAGGCCCCATCGGGCTTAAAAGGTGTGACCGTGATCAGGTAGACGCCTGCAGCCGTTTCATTGAACTGCGCACCTGCCATTGCTTGCGCTTTCTTGTCGTGCTCGCTCATTGTTTCCCCCACGAAAAGTAGCTATTGTGCATGAAGTGCAGGCTCTAAGAGAGGATGTTTGACATTGCCTGACCAAGTAGCAAGCCAGAGAGATAAGCTTGTTCGACCCGGCTCTGAGTTAGACCGTCACCACACACACCCAAACTGATCTGAGGCTGCCACCAAGGCTCGTTGAATGCGGCCAACTCTTGCCTGCGACGCGCATAGAGCCAGCGATGCACCATGGGTGGTTCAAGCGGCTTGATTTCAGGGTAGCCAAGCTCGCCAGCAAAGGCCTCTAACAGTTCATGCTCAACGTCAGACTTTGACCTCTCCACATTGGCTTGGCTCCATTCTGCCGTAGCCTGTATGACCCAATCATGGCGCCCTGGCGCTGTTGGTCGGCCAGGTTTGCTGCTGTTGCGTGCCCACCAGCCGATCACTCCTTGCAGCCCTTGCACCCCTTGCTTTTGATCCTGACCTTGCCCGAGCAAGGTCGCATCCAGATCGGTGAGCGACTCGGCGGTACTGACCATCAGCGTCCAACAAGGCTGCATGGGTGTTTGCTCAAGCTGTTGCGACCAGGATTGCATGTGCGGCTCAATCAGTGGCACCGCCTGCTCATTGGGCACTGCAACCACCACCGCATCAAAGCCGTCCAGATGACTGCCATCGTCCATCGCCAGATGCCAGCCCGCATCAACCCGAACGAGTGTCTGAACTCTCATCTCGGTGCGCACATCCAGCCCCGTGGCCTGCGCACGACCCAGCGCACTCATCCCCGGACTGCCGACATACCAGGTCTGAGAGGGATTATCTGACGCCCGCTTAGCAAGTCGTGGCTGCCAGATCGCCACCGAACCATTGGCCAAACCCGCATTCACAAAGCTCGCAAAACGCTCATCTCGGACCGTGAAATACTGCGCCCCGTGGTCATATTGCGCCCATTGGGCACGTCGCGTCGAAAGCCGGCCACCCACGCCGCGCGACTTCTCGATCACAACCACCTCCAAGCCCGTTGACCTCAGAGTTTGCGCACACGTCAAGCCGGCCAACCCGGCACCCACCACAGCGACTCGCTGCATAACTGATCCTTTGGTAAAACCCTTAATAAAAAGCATGACATTCGGTGTCAACAAGCACCAACCATAGCAAAATTGTGCACCTTGCGGGCGAACTCCGGACTGCGTGACCTTGATGTTCTTTAGGCACAGCGATGACGGTTTCTGCTTTAATTGAGCAACATTGCAACGCACAATCGAAGATATGACTTTAAAGCTCTCTTTGTCGGCTGTTTTTATTTCTGTTGCGATGGCCGCCTGCTCCGACCAAGATCAACTGCCGGGGCCAAGCCAGGCCTTACCTGTGGTTAAAACCATGCCGCTGGAATCTGCGCAAACTGGCTCAACGCGCCTGTCGGGCTCGATTCAGGCCGAGCGCCAAAACCCGTTGTCGTTTCAAATTGGCGGGCGGATCATTGAACGCACGGTCAATGCCGGAGACCGCGTCAACCAGGGGCAACCGCTCTTTGCCATCGATCAAAGAGACTTGAGAGAGGCGTTTGCAGCCGCGAGCGCACAAGTGCAGGCTGCCACCAGGGGACTGCAAACGACAAAGGACGACTTGGATAGGGCAAACCGATTGTTTAAATCGAACTTTATCAGCGAGCAAGCACTTGACCAGGCCAAGCTTCGGTTGTCTGAGGCACAGAATAGACTGGATGCGGCCAATTCTGGCTTAAATCAGGCTAGCAACGCGCTAGGCTACGCTCGACTAACGGCGCCGGCCGATGGCATTGTGACTGAAGTCATGGCGGAGATTGGCCAAGTCATCAATCCTGGCCAGTCGGTCGGCGAGTTCGCCTTTGACGGCCAGCTTGAGATCGAAGTGTTTCTGCCACAAGGCTTAGAGGCCCCGCAAAGCGCCACGGTATCGTTGGGCCAGTCGCATTGGCCTGCCATGCGCCGGGAGGTCTCTGGCGCGGCCGATCCAAGCTCACGAACATTTCGAGCTCGATACGCGTTACCTGCTGAGGTCACCAACATTCCCATCGGCACCATCGCTGATTTACTCTTGCCTATCCCGCAGGACGCTACCATCGTTCGGGTTCCATTGGGTGCCATTGATGAGCGTGGACAAGGCCCACGCATCTGGATTGTGGTGAACGGTCAGACCCAAGCCGTGCCGGTAGAGCTTCTATCACTGTCACGTGAGACCGCGCAAATCAAGACCAACCTGGCCATCGGCACCCCAGTGATCGCGATGGGCACGCACTTGCTTGAAGCGGGCATGGCCGTCAGGATACAGGCACGATGAGCTTTCCCAATCTGTCTGCACTAGCGGTTCGCGAACGGTCAGTGACGCTGTTTTTTTTGATTCTGTCCGTGCTGGCTGGCTTGTACGCGTTTAACTCTCTCGGGCGCGCTGAAGACCCCCCATTTACCGTACGCGCCATGGTCGTGACCGTGCTGTGGCCTGGCGCCACACCCGCTGAATTGCAGAACCAGGTGGTTGACCGCCTTGAAAAACAAGTGCAGGAAGTAGAGTATTTTTACAAACTCGAAACCACCATTCGTCCTGGGCGCGCGGACCTGCTCATTGAGTTCCAGGACTATTCGCCAAGCGAGGTGGTGCCGGATCTTTTTTATGAAGTACGCAAGCGCATGCTCGATGAGGCTGCAGCAATGCCAGCCGGCGTCATTGGGCCAATTGTGAACGACAGCTTTGACGACGTGTACTTCACGATTTTGGCATTGACAGCCCCAGGCCTGCCCATGTCCGAACTCGCGCGGGATGCGGAGCGCATCCGTGACAAATTGCAGCGTATTGAAGGTGTGCAAAAAGTATTGTTGCTTGGCGAGCAACCCCAGCGAATTCACCTGGACTTTGATCTGGGAAAGTTAGCCAACCTTGGCATCAGCATGCAAACCGTGATGGCCGCCATTGATGGGAACAATCGGCTCGTGCCTGCTGGTTTTTTTGAGACCGATGCCGCGCGCGTTTATGTTCGCGTGCCCGCCGACTTAAGCAATCCTAAAACCTTGGCAGATGTGCCTTTACGCATCAACAATCGCCTGATTCGGCTAGGTGACATCGCAAAGGTTGAGGCAGGCTACCAAGACCCACCTAGCTACATGATCCGCGCAGCCGGACAAGACGCCATCGTGCTTGGGGTGGTGCTGCTGCCAGGTGAAAATGGCCTGATTTTGGGCGAACGCCTTGAAAACTTTCTGCAAGCCCAAAAGACTGAACTGCCACTGGGCATGCAACTGACCCAGTTGACCAATCAGGCTGATGCCATCTCCGGGGCAGTCAGCTTATTCCAAGTCAAGTTCCTGGTCGCCATGGCCGTGGTCATGGCAGTCAGCATTCTTGCGATCGGTCTGCGCGCCGGCTTGATTGTCGGCCTGTCCATTCCAATCACGCTCGGGCTGACGTTTCTGCTCATGAAAATGACGGGCATGAATCTGGACCGGATTTCTTTGGGCGCGTTGATTATTGCACTGGGCTTACTGGTCGATGACGCCATCATTGCCATCGAAATGATGATCGTCAAAATGGAGCAAGGCTGGGATCGCGTTCGGGCTGCGACCCATGCGTGGCAGGTCACTGCCGCACCCATGCTGTTTGGCACACTCGTGACAGTTGCTGGATTTGTACCCATTGGCTTTGCCCAATCTGGCGTGGGTGAATACGCCGGGGGCATCTTCTGGGTATTGGCATTTGCCTTGCTCGTCTCTTGGCTGGTGGCAGTCACGTTCACACCCTACCTCGGTGTGAAGTTATTGCCCGACATGGCCCAACACCATGTCGACGCTCAAACCGTTTACAGCACACCGAACTACGAACGCCTGCGCAAACTGGTTCAGTGGTGTGTGGGGCACAAGCGCCGGGTCGTGCTTTCAACCGTGGGGCTGCTGATTTTAAGCATTGCTGGCATGGCCGGCCCGGTGGAAAAGCAGTTTTTCCCGAGCTCGGATCGCCCTGAGGTGCTGATCTCAGTCTATTTGCCAGAAGGCACATCGATTGGCAAAACAGATGAAGTTGTCAAACGGCTTGAGTCTCGTCTGGTCGACATGCCGCAAATCAAAAGCTTATCGGCATACATCGGTGCGGGCGCACCTCGGTTTTTTATTTCAGCCAACCCAGAGCAACCTAACCCTGGGTTTGGGAAAGTCATCGCTGTCACTGGCGGGGTGGCTGATCGCGAATCGCTGATCGCCGAACTACAACAGCAGATTGCCAATGGTGACTACGCTGATGCACGTGTAAGGGTAGCCAGATTGCTTTATGGGCCACCGGTGGACTGGCCGGTCAGCTTTCGAGTCACGGGACCAGACCCTCAGGTGCTACGGGACATTGGCCACCGCATGGTTGACATCATGCGCACCAACCCCAATGTGGTGGACCCCAATCTCGACTGGGATGAGCGTGCTCCCTTCCTTAACTTGGATCTCGACTCACAGCGACTGCAAACGCTGGGCTTAACACCACTGGATGTGGCGCAGCAACTACAGTTTCAGTTCGATGGCGTGCCCGTGACCAATGTGCGCCAGGACATTCGTCAGGTGCAAGTCCGTGCCCGGGCCTTGCCAGAGACCGGTGAACTACTACAAAACATCGAGATCCAAACACCGAGCGGCAGCAAGCTGCCCTTGTCACAACTTGGCACGGCGCAGATTGAATTCGATGAGCCGGTGATCAAACGCTACAACCGCGAGCCATTTCTGTACGTCAACGCAGACGTCGATGGCGCACAACCGCCCGACGTCACCATGGCAGTCTGGAAAACGCTAAACACACTGCGCTCGGAATTGCCCGAGGGCTACCAGATCAACATCGCTGGCTCCATTGAACAGTCTGGCAAAGCCGATGCGTCGATTCAAAAACTGCAACCATTGATGGTTGGCTTGATGCTGGTGTTCATCATGCTTCAGATGCGCAGTTTCTCAGGCATGTTCATGGTGGTGGCAACCGCACCGCTTGGGCTAATCGGTGCGGTACTGGCCCTTTTATTGTTTGCTCAACCATTCGGATTTGTGGCCTTACTGGGGTTGATTGGCCTGGCAGGCATTCTGATGCGCAACACCTTGATCCTGACGCAGCAAGTAGCGGACAACGTGGCCGAAGGCCTGAATTTGCGCACGGCGGTCATCGAAGCAGCCGTGCAACGTGCACGTCCGGTGGTGCTCACGGCCGTGGCAGCCGCACTGGCGTTCATCCCACTGACGCTTGACAGCTTCTGGGGGCCACTTGCCTATGTGCTGATTGGTGGCGTGCTGGTCGGGACCGTCATCACCATCTTGTTTGTGCCAGCGCTCTATGCCTGGTGGTTCAAGATAGACGCGGCAGCAACCCCAAATCCTCAGGCACAATGAGTGCAACGCCGATTTCGGTCAAACTAGCCAGGGACAAGGCTGAGCGACCACTGATGCATGAGGCATGCCGTGGATCCGTTTAAAAAACTGCCAGGCTATCGCACAGCGCCCGCTGGCGTGGAGCGAAAGATACTGCGCTTAGTGCCAAAAGTACTGCTTGTGGGCACGGTGCTCATTATTTTGCCATCGCTCATTGCCCGCCTATGGACCGTTGATGATGCACCGTGGGCAATCAGCAAGGTCATTACGACCATCGATATATACGCGTTCGGACTGCTCGCCGTCTTATGGACATCGTTGTTAACCGTGGGCGTGGGTGCTTTTACCGTCATGGTGATGAAAGGCCCAGCTTACGTGGCTGATGCCTACCCGCTACCGGATTCGGAGGCCCCCATCAAAACTGGGGCCCACGGCACTGCCGCCACGCGTTACGCTCAAGGGACGAACGTCAAACCGATGTCCAGTAAAACCGCCCCTGAACTGACAGACGCAGCAAAATGAGCCAACTAAGACCTGGGCTGACCCTACAAGTACTGAGCGATCGACTGAATCAAAGTGACAACCTGCCACGCCACCTTGGCATTGAACTGACACACCTTGAACCATTCAGTCTTCACAGTCGCATGCCCTTGCAGGCAAAACATTTTGCGCCAAACACATACTTGCATGCTGGCAGCGTGGTGACATTAGCCGACACCACCGCAGGATTCGCGACATATGCCCACCTGCCAGAAGGTGCCCACTCATTTACCACCATCGAGCTGAAATCGAACTTTTTAGGTACTGTGCGAGACGGTGCGATCAGTTGCCGCGCCTGGGCGCAGCACTTGGGGCGCAACACCCACGTCTGGGACGCCGAAGTCTATGCCGAAGCCACTGGCAAAAAAATTGCATTGTTTCGCTGCACGCAAATGATCTTGTGGCCCAAAATTGAGGACTCATCGAAATGACCATGCCAGTCAGAATCGACTTTGTTTCAGATGTCGCTTGCCCATGGTGCGCCATCGGCTACACCACCCTTGAGTCAGCGCTTGCCAGCACTGATACGGCCGTTGAAGTTCACTTGCAGCCCTTTGAGCTCAACCCAGACATGCCTGCAGGCGGACAAGATGCCATTGAGTATCTTGCCGCCAAATTTGACATCACACCAGATCAAGTCAGAATCAATCAGCAACGTATCTACGACCGCGCGGCCCAAGTCGGGTTTCGGTTTCACCCCGAAGGTCGCAAGCGTGTGTACAACACGTTCAACTGCCACCGCCTGATTCATTGGGCCACCGTAGAGCACGGCTTGGATGCCGCCTGGGCTTTGAAGCGGGCACTGCTTGCGGCTTACTTCACTCGAGCTGACAACATGGACGATGCCAACACGTTGCTAGAAGCAGTAAAAGAGGCGGGCCTAGACCAAAAGCGTGCGGCCCAAGTGCTCGCTGAAAATGAGTTCGAGCACGATGTACGTGCTGCACAAACCCGCTACAAGATGCTTGGCATTCAGGGCGTACCGGCGTTTATTTTGAATGACAAGTTTCTCGTTGAAGGTGCCCAGCCCATGGAAAACCTGATTGCCGCCATTGAGGCGGCCACCCAACGGGCTGCAGAACAAGAGCAATCCGACACCCCCGACTAGGATCCACACAGTTCAAACTGGCTAAATCCAAAGCATGTAAAGCACCGTGCCTGCAGCGATGCTTAAAAGCGGCTGGCGCTTGTATAGCTGCAAACCAAGCACCACCAAAACCGCCACGACGGTGGGCAACACGTGGCCTGGCGACTGCAGACCTAAGGCGTGCGCGCTGTGTAAAAGCAAGAGCGCCATGATGGCTGGCGGCAAGAACAGGCCAATGCGACGCACCACGGGGCTGCCGCGCAACCAGCGCGCCCCCATGAATGGCAGCGCACGAATCAGAAACGTCACGGCCCCCATGGCAAGGATGACTGACAGAACATAAAAATCGTTCATGGAGCCCTCCCCGCATCGCGAGACGACCAGGCAATGCTGGCCAGCACGCAGATCGCCATGGACAGCAAGAGGGCTTGATTTGGCCACCACCACAACATAAGCACATAGCTCGCCGGTGCGATCAGTAGCGGCAACCAGGCGCGCGTGGCACGCCATTGCTCCACGGCCAAGACCGCACCCAGTGCTGCCAACGCAAAATCCAACCCGTTGATCACCTCCTCGCCCTAAAGAGCAAGGATTCCCTCTGCAGGAAGGTCTGACCCGACCTCGGCTTGCGCCTTATTTACCGATGCTTCGCAGGCTTTCGCCTCCACAGCGGCAGATTCAATCACCAACTGAGCAAGGCCACGGGCAA
>CAMCOS010000008.1 GCA_945876565.1 Lautropia mirabilis
CACGTTCCGATACATTACTCACCCGTTCGCCACTCGCCGCCAGACCGAAGTCCGCGCTGCCGTTCGACTTGCATGTGTAAGGCATCCCGCTAGCGTTCAATCTGAGCCAGGATCAAACTCTTCAGTTCAATCTCTGTTGTTGCGGCCTGTACCAGTTACCCAGCACAGACCTCGCTTCACTCAAAAAAACAGACAAGTCATCTAACAAATTACTTTGCCAAACTCTCTTACCTTGCTTCTTTCGTGAGCACTTGCTTTACTTGTGGTCGTTGCGCTCCAAATACTAACCAGTCACCAGAACGAATCCCAGATTCCAATTATTACCTAGTCACCTAACGTCCCTAAGACTCAAGTGCCCACACTTATCGGTTGTTTCGTTGTTAAAGAGCAGTGCAGTCCGAGGACTGACCACAGCCATTTACGTGAGCGACCAACTGACCAGCGACAGACTTTTAAATTCTTTTCGGTCTGCAACAAATCTGTAGTGATCTTGGATTATCTTGATCGAGTTGATCAAAGAAACCTGCTCATGCTACTGACTGCGTTTTCTCTGTTTTTGCTTCGTTTTTTAGCGTTGCTTCAGCAGAGAAACGAGATTATGCACGTGTTTTTTTTACCTGTCAACTGCCATTCATAAAAGGCATAAAAAGGGCACATTGCTGTCGCTCATTGGTCACGCTTTAAGCGATCAGCAAACTTCTCCCTGAATTTTTGAACTTTGGGTGCAACCACAAATTGACAGTACCCCTGCCCTGGATTTTGGGCAAAGAAGTCATGGTGATAGTCCTCTGCCAGCCAAAAAGTGGCCGCTGGCCTGATCTGGGTGCACACCGGCACCCTATAGCCCGCGCCGGCATCAACTGCTTCGATGACCTTCTTGGCGATCTCCAACTGAAGCGCATCCTGGTAAAAAATTACCGACTCATACTGCGGCCCCACATCATTGCCTTGCCGGCCCGGCGTGGTTGGGTCATGCGTTGCAAAAAACACCTCAAGTAGTGACTCAAAACTAATTACGGCTGGGTCAAACGTCACTCGTACTACTTCAATGTGCCCGGTTTCCTTATTACACACCTGCTCGTAACTCGGGCGTTCAACATGCCCGCCGCAATAGCCGGGCTCCACCTTATGCACACCCTCAAGGCTGTCAAACACGGCTTCCGTACACCAGAAACATCCACCACCAAACACTGCAACTGTCATGGTCGCCCCCCTTGTTCGTTACTCGGGCTTTTGCTGCAAGCTCAGAATAAAGATCGCCATTTCGTTGGCTTGCTCATCGGACACCTGCGGCTGGGCCGGCATCGGTACCGCACCCCATTTGCCACGGCCACCTTGCTTAATCGAGTTAACCAGCATGGGCACGGCCGCCTGCTGGTCGTCCGCATAGCGGTTAGCAATAGCAACAAACGCCGGGCCCACCCGTTTTTTATCGACCTGATGGCAACCCAGGCACATTTTTTCGCGCATTAGCTGGTTGCCCTGCTCAAATGTCAGCGCCTCATTGGCGCTGACAGCTAGCGGCAAAAAACCCAGCAAACCCACCAAACAACGATCAATTTTCAAACGCATCGGTCACGGCACCTTTGCTAGCACTGCTGGCCAACTTCGCAATTTTTCCCAGAACACCGCGCGTGTAGCGAGGCACAGGCTGCTTCCAGTTTTTGCGACGGCGCTCAATTTCATCTCCAGGCACATTCAACTGAAGCAACAACTGATGGGCATCGATCGTGATCGAATCACCCTCTTGAATCAAACCAATGGTGCCGCCCACAAACGCTTCTGGCGCCACATGACCCACCACCATCCCCCATGTGCCGCCCGAGAACCGCCCATCGGTAATGAGACCCACGCTCTCACCAAGGCCTTGCCCAATCAGTGCCGAGGTCGGTGCGAGCATCTCGCGCATGCCAGGGCCACCCTTAGGACCCTCATAACGAATCACCACCACATCGCCTGGCTTAATCTGCTGATCCATGATCGCAGCCATGGCTAAATCCTCAGAGTCAAAGACTCTCGCAGGGCCGGTGATCACGGGATTTTTCAATCCTGTGATTTTCGCAACAGCGCCTTCCGTTGCCAAGTTGCCCTTCAGGATAGCCAAATGACCGTGGCTGTATAGTGCTTTGTCAATTGGCCGAATCACATCCTGGTCCGCTGGCGGGGCGTCTGGCACATCTTTGAGCACCTGGGCAATCGTCTGACCAGTGATCGTCATGCAGTCACCATGCAGCAATCCGGCGTTCAGCAAAATCTTCATGACCTGAGGAATACCGCCAGCCCTGTGCAAATCGACGGTCAAATACTTACCCGATGGCTTTAGATCACAAAGCACGGGCACTTTCTTGCGGATACGCTCGAAATCGTCGATCGTCCAAGGTACTTCAGCCGCATGCGCGATTGCCAGGAAGTGCAAGACCGCATTGGTAGAGCCACCGATCGCCATGATGACTGACACCGCATTCTCAATCGCTTCCCGAGTGATGATGTCACGCGGTTTGCGATTGGCACGCACGGCATCGACCAACACGGCGGCAGCTTTCCTGGCATTCTCTATCGCCTCGTCATCTTCATTGGCCGCTGTCGATGAATAAGGCAAGCTCATGCCCATGGCTTCAAACGAAGAGCTCATGGTGTTAGCCGTATACATACCACCACAGGAACCAGAACCAGGGATCGCCTTTTGCTCAATCGCCTTAAAGTCCTCTGCGCTCATGCGCTTCATGGTGAATTCGCCAACAGCCTCAAACACCGAGACAATATTCAAATCCTTGCCTTTGTGATGTCCGGGCTTAATCGTGCCGCCATAAACGTAGATGGCAGGCACATTACAGCGGGCAATGCCGATCATGCCACCCGGCATGTTTTTATCGCATCCGCCAATCACCACCACCCCGTCCATCCACTGCCCTTGCACAGCAGTCTCTACACAGTCAGCAATGACCTCGCGCGACGCCAGCGAATACTTCATGCCCTCTGTGCCCATTGACATGCCATCCGAAATGGTCGGCACCCCAAAGACCTGCGGGTTTGCCTTCGCCTCACGGATGGCCTGAACGGCTGCATCCGCAAGGGGTTGCAAGCCACTGTTGCAAGGGGTGATGGTCGAGTGCCCGTTAGCCACCCCAATCATCGGATTCTCGAAATCGCTCTCCTTGTAGCCCATGCCGTAATACATGGAGCGATTGGGAGCGCGGGTGACGCCTTCGGTGATATGGCTGGACCGTTCGTATTTAGACATGAGACTGTTTCCGGCGAAAAATTGAAAAGCTAAGCTAGTAAAACCTAGAGGTTAATATGAAACATGTTTGCATGAAATACCTGTCTGATGCTTTCTTACCCACAAATCGATCCCATTGCCTTTGAACTCGGTCCACTTGCCGTGCACTGGTACGGCTTAATGTACCTGGTTGGATTTGCCAGTGCCTGGCTCTTGGGGCGCTGGCGAGTCAGGCGTGGCCTGACTTGCGTCACGCTAGTTGATTTTGAAGACATGCTCTTTCTCGCCATGCTCGGTGCCGTGGTGGGCGGGCGAATCGGCTACGCCCTCTTCTATCAGCCCGGATACTATTTGGATCACCCGATCGAGATTTTGTTTCTCTGGCAGGGTGGCATGTCGTTTCATGGCGGCTTGCTCGGGGTTTTGTTTAGTCTCTGGCTATTTGCACGACGCAAACAGTATCGATTTCTAGAACTCGGTGACCTGATTGCCCCCCTGGTACCATTTGGGCTTGCGGCCGGCAGACTCGGGAATTTCATCAACGGCGAACTTTGGGGCAGACCAACCGATTTACCCTGGGCCATGATCTTTCCTGGGGCTCAGGATGGTATCGGGCGCCACCCCTCACAGATCTATCAATTTGCACTGGAAGGCATTTTGTTGTTTGTCATCATTTGGTGGTTCGCGCGCAAGCCACGGCCGACTGGACAAGTCAGCGCAGTCTTTTTGATGGGCTACGGCATTTTGCGATTCGTTGCCGAATTTGGGCGCGAACCAGACGCGTTTCTGGGCTTGCTGATGGCAAACCTCAGCATGGGTCAGTGGCTTTGCATTCCCATGATCCTAGTGGGTGCCTGGCTTTATGCTCATTCGAGCAAAGCCAGTGCACCAAACAACAATTAAAAGCCCCGCGTGTGCCGTCAAGACCGGCATCTCGAACCCTAGGTTCAAGGTCGGTCGCCTCGTGACGGGTTTCGAGCACATCTGACTAGAGACACGCATTCCTACCCAACTAACCAGCGACCTATATGCCATAAGCATCGGTTCAGAGAATTTAAGGTCAAGTCACGAACACCGCAGGGACAACCTGCATCGACATCAGGAGACGTCAGCCGACTCCAACATCGCATTTATTTCATCAATCTTACGCCTGAACTCACCCACAGACAAACTTCCAAGCGGGCCCTCTGGCGATTTAATAACCAACAATTCAGCCGCAATCTGTATCGCGGCCATCACCGCGATTTTCTCATTGCCACTGATTTTGCCAGCGCCTTGAATTCGGCCTGCTAACTGCCCCACGTGGGCAACTGCCGCCTCAAGCGTGGCTTTCTCATCCGCAGGACACGCCAGCGAATAGTCGCGACCCAGAATCTTGGCCTGAACCGTTTCCATCAATTGACCTCCTGAGACAACGCACCGGGCAATCTTTCCAGCACACCGTCAACACGCTGACGTGCCTGTTGGTTCACTTCCCGCAAGCGCCTAACCTCATCCTCGCGGCGCTTTAACGAAGTCTGCATGGTCTCATTCTCCTGCTTAAACAAGTCAAGCGTGCCTTGCAATGCAGCTTGATCCTGCTGCGCACGGACTTTGGAGTGCTGCATGGCCGACTGAACCGAGCCCAAAGACGCTTCAAGCTCAGTCTGACGAGCTATCTCAGCCTGAAGCTTTTTTGCGAGATCGTCGCGCTCGACCGTGATCGAGGCCAGCTGCTGCTTGAGCATAGCAGACTCAGACGCGAGCGACTTGACCCTCAGGACGAGGCCCTGTATTCGCTTAGCAAGGAGGTCTAATTCTTCAATCATGTCGCCATCGTAAAACAAATCCTGCAACTCGTGAGATTTGTTTTTGTACACTTGTTCTTCATAACAATTCAAGACACCCCCATTTTTTGAGGAAGACATCATGACAACATCCAGTATTCACCCTCGCGATTACGATAAGATTGACCCTCAAAAGGTCGCGTTTCTTGGACTCGGTGTCATGGGTCTGCCCATGGCAGGGCACCTCGCAAAGGCGGGTCACCACGTGACGGTTTACAACCGGACACAGGCGAAATCCAAAGCCTGGTCAGCGGAGTTTGGTGGCAAATATGCGACAACACCGCGCGAAGCCGCCGCGGGCGCGTCCATCGTATTCTGCTGTGTCGGTAATGATGACGATCTGCGCAGCGTTGTTCTTGGCGATGACGGTGCATTTGCTGGCATGACTAGTGGTAGTGTGTTTGTTGACCACACCACGGCATCAGCCAACGTGGCGCGTGAGCTCGCTGGCATTGCTAGCGGGCTAGGACTTGGATTTGTTGATGCGCCGGTATCCGGCGGACAAGCAGGTGCCGTTAACGGTGCCCTGACCGTCATGTGCGGCGCAGAATCCGACACCTTCGACAAAATCAAACCTTTTGCCATGCACTACGCGAAAGCCGTGACATTGATCGGACAAGCCGGTGCTGGCCAACTTGCCAAGATGGTTAATCAAATCTGCATCGCAGGCTTGGTGCAAGGGTTGTCCGAAGGCATCGCATTTGGCCAGGCAGCCGGCTTAGACATGAAGCTTGTTCTGGATGTGATTAACAAAGGCGCTGCTCAAAGCTGGCAAATGGACAATCGTGGCTACACCATGGTCGACGATAAGTTTGACTTTGGCTTTGCGGTCGACTGGATGAGAAAAGATTTGAGCTTGGTCACAGACGAAGCACGCCGAAACGGCGCGCGCGTCCCAGTGACTGCGTTGGTCGACCAGTTCTATGCTGACATACAGAAGCTAGGTGGCAATCGCTGGGATACCTCAAGCCTGATCAAGCGATTGCGCTAATTCAATGTCGCCTGAACGTCGTGCCCGATCCCCGGCACGACTGACGCGAGCCCGAAACAACAAAGGCGACAGCTCATGCAAGGCCTGATGGTAGACGCCGCGCTTAAACTCAATCACTGATTCGAGCGAAACCCAATAATGGCACCAGCGCCAAGCGTCAAACTCAGGGTGAGATGTGGCTCGCAAACTAACATCGCAATCGCGCCCAACCAGACGCAGAAGAAACCAGATTTGTTTTTGTCCACGATAGTGACCGCGGGATTCGCGCCGCATGAAGTGATCGGGCACGTCATATCGGAGCCAGTCACGTGTGCGCCCTAAGATACGCACATGCTCAGGCTTTAGCCCAACTTCTTCGTGCAACTCACGAAACATTGCCTGCACGGGACTTTCACCGTGCTTAATACCACCCTGCGGAAACTGCCAAGCATGCTCCCTGACCCGCTTGCCCCAGAAGACCTGATTTTTCTGGTTGACCAGGATAATGCCGACATTGGGGCGGTAACCCTCCCTATCCAGCATCGCCGCACCCGTTGAATTCAATACAATTGACCTAGATTATACGAACTGATTTCCGATTCACCCTAATAAATTACCCCTAGACCCCATGCGAGCCTCTGCCTTTCATATCAGCACCATCAAAGAAGCGCCTAATGACGCGGAAGTTGCCAGCCACCAACTCATGATCCGCGCCGGCATGATTCGCAGACTAGCCGGGGGCATATACAACTACATGCCGCTTGGTCTGCGAACCATCCGCAAGATTGAGAACATCATCAGAGCAGAGATGAATGCAGCGGGCGCACTCGAACTGCTAATGCCAGTTGTTCAGCCAGCCGAGCTCTGGCAAGAATCCGGTCGCTGGGAGAAATATGGTCCCGAACTGCTGCGCATGAAAGATCGTCATGGTCGTGACTTCATTTTGCAGCCCACCTCAGAAGAGGTGATCACGGATATCGCCCGCAATGAGATCAAGAGTTGGCGCCAGCTACCAGTGAACTTCTATCACATCCAGACCAAATTTCGTGATGAGCGGCGGCCTAGGTTCGGGATCATGCGGGGTCGCGAGTTCACCATGAAAGATGCCTATTCCTTCGATCGAGACGTTGATGGCGCAATGCGCAGTTATGAGGCGATGTTCGAGGCTTATCAGAAAATCTTCAAGCGACTTGGATTGGACTTCCGTGCCGTTGCTGCTGACACGGGTTCCATTGGAGGGTCGTCAAGCCACGAATTTCAGGTGATTGCCGACATCGGCGAAGACTCGATTGTCTATGACCCCAGCACGGATTACGCCGCCAACATAGAGTTGGCAGCGGCACCCTGCCTAGTCGCAACACGCGCCTCGGCTAGCCAGACCATGCAAAAGGTGCACACGCCCAACGCGGCGACCTGTGAAGAGGTGAAAACCCTTCTGGGGATTGATTTGACTCACACCGTCAAATCCATTGTGCTGGCCACTGAACCCGCAGACGCCCCCCCGAAGATTTGGCTTTTGCTATTGCGCGGTGACCATGACCTAAATGAGATCAAGGTTGGCAAGCTAGCTGGCTTTGAAGATGGCTTCAGATTTGCCACTGAACAAGAGATCAAAGAACACTTCGGTTCACCACCGGGTTACCTTGGTCCGGTCGGCTTAGACGCGCGCGTCAGCATCATTGCGGACTTGACCGTGGCCAACATGAGCGATTTCGTCTGCGGTGCCAACGAAGCACCCTACCACCTGCGGGGCGTGAACTGGGCAAGGGATTTGCCTGAGCCAGCGCTTGTCGCTGACATTCGAAATGTGGTCGCAGGCGATCCTGCCCCGGATGGCAAAGGTGTACTGAACATACAGCGCGGCATCGAAGTCGGGCATGTGTTCTATTTGGGTACAAAATATTCCGAGGCACTGAAAGCTACCTATCTTGACGAAACTGGCAAACCGGCACTAATGGAAATGGGCTGTTATGGCATCGGCGTGACCCGCATTGTCGGCGCGGCGATCGAACAAAACCACGACGAGCGCGGCATTATCTGGCCTCGGGCGATGGCACCATTCGAAGTGGTTGTATGCGGGCTAGGCTGGGGTAAAAGTGAATCCGTACGACAGGCAGCCACTGAACTGTACGGTCAGCTAAAGGCGGCTGGCTATGATGTCATTCTGGATGACCGTGACCTGCGTCCTGGCGTGATGTTTGCTGAATGGGAGCTAATCGGTATTCCGGTTCGGATTACGGTTGGGGACCGCGGTTTGACCAATGGGCAAGCCGAAGTACTCGGACGTCGAGAAACAACTACAGAGTTGGTCGACATAAGCGATGTCGTCACTCGTGTGGCCGCCAAACTCAACCTTCAATCACATGATCATCCCCATCGCTGAGTCGGGACTAGACTGGGCCCAAGCCTATGACTGGCCTGTCCGAGTCTATTATGAAGACACGGATGCGGGTGGCGTGGTTTTTTATGCCAATTACCTGAAGTTTATGGAAAGAGGACGCACCGAATGGCTGCGCGCGCTCGGGGTCGAACAGCGCCAGCTACTTGAAGAGACGGGCATTGGGTTTGTCGTGGTGCAGCTAGACATGCAATATCGGGCACCTGCCAAACTTGACGATCAATTAATTGTACAAACAACACTCACACAAGTTGGTCGAGCTTCGTTAAACTTCGCTCAGCGTATTATCCTGTCAGGTAAGGTGCTGACAGAAGGAAACATCAGGGTAGGGTCGGTCAAACTTAGCAGCCTCAAACCGACAGCTTTGCCAAGCCCATTACTTGAAATGATCAAAAACTTGGAGAAGGGAAGCTTATGCAGCCTGGCGCACCGATAGACATGTCAATCACTAACTTGATCCTGCAGGCTACATTGCCTGTCCAGATCATCATGCTGATGTTAGTGCTAATTTCTGTCGTGTCTTGGACATTTATCTTCGCAAAACGATCCGCTCTGAAGAAAGCCCGAGCACAAACACAGCACTTTGAGGATGACTTTTGGTCGGGTGGAGATCTCTCCTCTTTGCATCAGACAGTCAGCAAACGGCGCAATGAGCAAGGAGCGCTTGCACGGATTTTTGATGCTGGGATGACCGAATTCATCAAGGCACAACGCACCGCCAAGGCAGTCGATGGTGCTCGCAGAGCAATGCGGGCGGCCTTTCAGCGCGAACTTGATGACATGGAAACCAATCTGGGATTTCTGGCTTCGGCCGGTTCCGTGAGCCCGTACATTGGCCTGTTGGGTACCGTCTGGGGCATCATGCATTCATTTCTTGGGTTGGCTGGTGCTGAGCAAGCCACCTTGGCGGCGGTTGCACCTGGCATTGCAGAGGCGCTGATCGCAACCGCGATCGGTCTGTTTGCTGCCATTCCCGCTGTGGTGGCTTACAACCGCTACACCAACGACATTGATCGCTTGGGTATACGCTTTGAAACCTTTGTCGATGAGTTCCTCAATATCTTGCAAAGACAGTCCAACTCATGAGCGCTCTGCGATCCTCCCGCGGGCGTAACGGACATCGCCTAAAAAATGAGATGAA
Organism: Lautropia mirabilis; assembly: GCA_945876565.1. Taxonomy (GTDB): domain Bacteria; phylum Pseudomonadota; class Gammaproteobacteria; order Burkholderiales; family Burkholderiaceae_B; genus Algicoccus. The sequence continues at coordinate 9,556 of CAMCOS010000008.1, forward strand.
CGTCGTGCCCTATATCGACGTCATGCTGGTGTTGCTTGTGATTTTTATGGTCACGGCCCCAATGATCACACCGGGTGTGATTGAGTTACCCAGCGTGGGTCGGGCCTCCAGCGTCCCTCTAGTCCCCCTGGAAATACAAATTTCAGAGGATGGCGAGTTATCATGGCGCAAACGTGAGCCTGGAGGGCAATTTAAGCCAGTGCCACGTGACGCCGTTGCACAGACCCTCTTGGCAATCAGAGAACCGGATCAACCGGTTGTTATCGCAGCTCATGGCAAAGTGCCGTATGAAACTGTAATCGAATTAATGGACCGATTACGGGCAAATGGCATAGACAAGCTGGGATTACTGGTGGAGCAACGACAAGGTGAAAATCCCGTTGACACCACACCTGTTCCAGGAAGGTAATGCCCCGTCCGCGTCTAAACAGCAAATCAGCCTGGCCGGCTGCAGCGTTTAGTCAAGAGACTTGGCGGGCAATAGGCTCGTCAGTCTTGGTTCACCTCGCCTTATTCATTTTGATGATTGCTGGCTGGACGTGGCAACTTGAAAGTCCGGGCCCATTACAGGTAGAGCTTTGGATGGAAGGCAACACCACCCAAGTTGCGCGTGCCCCCGAAGAACCAGAGCCAGAGCCTGAACCTCTGGCTACACCGACCCCGAAGCCTGAACCAACGCCTGAGCCAACACCTGAGCCGCCGCCCAAGCCGTCGCCTGCGCCGCCGCCCCTCACCCGGCCGCCTCTTGCTGTGCCTGAACCCGATATCGCTGCGCGGGAGGCTGAAATCGCAATAGCACAAGCCAAGGAGCGTGAGCGTGCCGAGCAGGCCCGCCTTCAAGCTGAGCGACTAGCCCGCGAAAAAGCCCAGCAAGAACGGCGCCAGGAGCAAGAACGGCGCCAGGAGCAAGAGCGCCAGGCAAAGCTAGCCGCCGAGCAAAAGGCAAAGGTTGAGGCTGAGCGTAAAGCCAAGGAAGAGGCCGCACGTCAGGAAAAGCTAGCGCAAGAACAGGCCGAGCAACGCGCTCAACAGGAGCGAGCGGCCAAAGCGCAAGCAGACCTAAAGGCTAAGCAGGAAGCCAAGCAGGAAGCCGAGCGCAAAGCCGAGCAAGCGCGCCAAGCAAAGGAAGCAGCCGATCAGAAGGCCGAGGCAGATCTTCAGGCCAAGCAGGAGGCTGCCCGCAAGGCTGAGGCTGAACGCAAAGCAAAAGAAGCTGCAGCACGCAAAGCCGAGGCCGAACGCAAAGCGAAAGAGGCAGCCGTCGCAAAAGAAAAAGCCCTGCGTGACGCATTTCGCAACGACATCATTGGTGCAACCGGCATCGCCGGTGGAACAGCCAGCCAAAACCAGCAAGGCGGCGGCGCCGACGCAGGGTATGCCGGCCAAGTGCGGGCGTGCATCCAACCGAACGTGGCATTCCCGCCCCCAGTACGGTCTGGCACGACCAATCCAACAGCCCAGTTCCGGGTACAGTTAAACTCTGACGGAAGTGTTTCATCGACTAGCCTGCGTCGAAGCTCTGGCAATACTGCTTTTGACCGAGCTGTAGACAACGGCATTCGTCGGTGTTCACCCTTTCCAAAGCCGCCATCAGGCAGATATCCGTCATACATTGATGTGAATTACCAGATGTATGACTAAGTCGACCGGAGACCACGTTCATGTCACGCTCTGTTTTTACCCGTTTTTCTTCCGTTCTTGCCGCCATCGCCGCAGTCGCCCTGATGCCGTTTGATAGTCACGCACAACTCAGAGTTGATATCTCGGGAACTGGCGCGCAGCAATTCCCCGTTGCCGTGGCAGACTTCAGCGGTGACCCCGCCGGCCGATTAATTGCCGAAGTCATTCGGGCCGATTTGACGCGTTCGGGGCAGTTTCGCCTGATCAACACCACGGGGGCCCAACTGACCGTGGACTCGCCAATCGCCTATGCAGAATGGCGCACGCGCGGTGCTGACTACGTGGCCTATGGCTCGGTTGCACAAACGACCGGGGGCAAATACGAAGTGAAATACCGCTTGGCAGACACCATCAATCAAACCGAACTAGATGGCGTTGCGTTTGAGGGTACAGATCGCGAGTTGCGTCGTATTGCCCATCAGATTGCCGATCGCATCTACGAAAAAATCACTGGCATCCCAGGTGTCTTTGCAACGCGTATTGCCTATGTTCTAAAGCAGGGAAGCACCTATGAGCTTCAGATTGCTGATGCCGACGGACAGAACCCCCAGATCGCCTTGCGCTCGCGTGAACCAATTATCTCGCCTGCCTGGTCACCCGATGGCGGCAAACTGGCCTACGTGAGCTTTGAATCGGGCAAGCCCGTGGTGTACGTCCATGAACTGGCAACTAGCAAGCGGGTGCCGGTGGCAAACTTCAAGGGCAATAACTCTGCACCCGCCTGGTCACCGGACGGTCAGACGCTGGCCGTTGTGCTCACTCGGGATGGGCTATCTCAGCTTTACCTGATCAACGCGGCTGATGGCTCCAACCTTCGTCGTCTGACGCGCTCACCATTGATCGACACCGAGCCTGTCTTTAGCCCAGATGGACAGTCGATCTTCTTTACCAGTGACCGCTCGGGCCGCCCGCAGATTTATCAAATCCCTGTAACTGGTGGCGAAGCCAGGCGCATCACATTTAATGGCGACTACAACATGTCGCCGCGCATCTCACCGGATGGCCAAAACTTACTCGTGGTCACCCGCCGGGATGGTCAGTTTCGTATTGCACTGATTGATTTGGCCTCAGGCAACGAAACATTGCTCACCCAAGGTCCAGATGATCAATCACCAAGTTTTGCACCAAATGGCAAGCAAGTTCTATATGCAGCTAAGCAAGGAGGGCGTAACATGTTAGCTGGTGTATCCAGTGATGGTCGCATGCGCCAAACCCTCTCGGTTCTGAATGGGGAAATTAGGGAACCAACTTGGGGGCCATTCGGTCAATCTCAGTAGCACCACTTAACGACTCAACGCCTTCTCCGAAAGGAAATTCCATGAAGTATCGCTTTATCAAATCAGTTTCAATCATTGGCTTCACCCTTAGTCTGGCCGCTTGCAGTTCTGTTTCCCTCGATGACTCGGCCTCAGGTGCTGGCGGGGCGGGCGCGAGTGGTGGCGCGTCTGGTTCCGGGGTCATGGATCCCTTTAACCCCAGCAGCGTGCTGGCCAAGGACCGCTCTGTCTACTTCGATTTTGACAGCTATGCGGTCGCAGATCAGTATCGCCCCTTGGTTGAAATTCACGCACGTTATCTTGCGTCGAACCCGCAACAGAAGATCCTGATTGAAGGAAACACAGATGCCACTGGCGGTGCGGAATACAACCTGGCACTTGGTCAGCGGCGTGCGCAGGCCGTCAGCAACATGATGACGCTCATTGGTGCACGCGAAGTGCAGATCGAAACCATCAGCTTTGGCAAGGAAAAACCCAAGGCCAGGGGTGACACCGAAGCAGACTACGCGGCAAATCGTCGTGCCGATATCGTTTACTTGCGATAACTTGCGGAGAAACTTCTGATGCGCTTTAACCGAGTCTCGCTTGCCGTTGCTACCAGTTTTTCGCTCATGGCGGTAGCACCTGTCACCCACGCGTTTACGGACAGCGAGGCGCGTCAAGCCATCCTCGATTTGCGCCAAGAAGTACGCACGCTGGCTGAAACAAGTCAGCGTGCCAGCCTCCAACTGGCGCAGCGCATTGACATGCTGGAGCAAGAAATCACCCGCTTGCGCGCGCAGATTGAGGAAATGGGTGATCCCCGAGTCGCTGCGGCGGGCAATACAGGCCAGGCGGTTGAGCAAGCAAAAGACAGTAAAGAGCAAGCCGCGTTTGATGGTGCGATGGATTTATATCGCAAAGGTGATTTCAAAGGTGCCATACAATCGCTGTCGGCATTCTTGACGCTCTACCCTCAAAGCGTGTTGGCACCAACTGCACAGTTTTATTTGGGTAGTGCAAACTACGTCGTTAAGAACTACCAAGGTGCCATCTCAGTATTAAAAGCCATGGCAGGCAAGTATCCTGAACACCCTAGGGCACCAGACGCACTATTGGTGGTGGCGGGCAGTGAGTTTGAATTGAATCAGCGTGGCGCCGCAAAGGCTACGCTGCAAAAAATCGTCAAGGACTACCCCAGCACACCAGCAGCTCAATCGGCACAAGAACGCTTGAAGTTGCTCTAAAGCGCTAGGCTTGCAACCATAGCAACCAGCCAACACCGGCGACGATCAGCAACATGCCGATTTTTTCCTGGGTGGTGGTGTGCCCATGAAAATGTCTGCGCGATACAACATGAGCAAAGAACACCTCAACCAACGCCAAAGTGCGTACATTTGCAGCTGTGGTTAATGCGAACCCAATGAACCAGGCTTGTGAAGCTGCCGCGCCCAGAAATCCACCCCAAATTGAAACTCGCCAGGCACTGATGCAGCGCTGCCAAACATCCGGCGAGCGCCACATCAAATATGCTGCCAAGATGGTTGCCTGAATGGCCAGACCACACACCAGTGCCCAGGAGGCGCGTACGACAAAGTTGCCTTCTGGCAACGCAAGAATTGCCCCACGAAATCCGACAGCGGCCACCGCAAACCCGCCAGCAGCAGCCAGTCCCAACAACATCGGGCGCACACTCACCCTTGGTTCGCCCACCTGCCCTAGCGGGCGCCACGCCATCCAAACCACCCCGAGGGTTGCCAAACAGATCGCAAAGAACGTATTCCAGGTCAAGATCTCGCCTAGGACCAGCACACCAAACAAAGCAATTTGCAGGGGCTCGGTCTTGGTCCAAACCGTCACCACCGTGAAGTCACGCATACGCATCGCTGCCAACATAAGCGCCGTGGCAGCAATTTGTGCCAATGCACCGATCAGCACAAAAGCGATAAATGACCAACTTAAGTGCGGCCAGCCAATATCGCCAAAGGCCCACGCCACCATGAAAAACAGGCACGCAAATGGCAAGCCAAAGACGAACCGAACCTGTGTGGCACCGAGTGTGCCCAATTGATCGGTTAATCCTCTCTGAACCGCGTTCCGACCGGTTTGCAAAGCGGCCGCCAGAATAGTAACCGGCACCCAGAGCCATACCCAATCTAGAGCCACTTGCTACGCACTCCCCTATTGCATTGCATTTTTATATTTAGCCCACGGGCAAACTTCGAACGCGTTTGAGAAGCTGTGGCCCAGCATCAATGTACAAAAAAACCCCAGTGGTTGCCCACTGGGGTTCTTGTCAGGCGAGAGGACCTAAGCTTAGAAGCCCATGCCACCCATACCGCCCATACCACCCATACCACCCATGTCACCGCCGGGCATGGCTGGAGCGGACTTGTCGTCAGGTGCCTCACACACAGCAACCTCGGTCGTCAGCAACAAGCTGGCAACAGAAGCTGCGTTTTGCAATGCAGTGCGGGTGACCTTGGTAGGATCAAGCACGCCTTGTTCAACGAGGTCACCGTATTCACCGGTCGCCGCGTTAAAGCCAAAGTTGCCTTTGCCATCAACCACACGGTTAACAACCACACTTGGCTCATCACCGGCGTTAGCCACAATCGTGCGCAGTGGCTCTTCGACGGCACGCAGAACCAGACGAACACCGGCTTGCTGGTCAGCGTTGGCACCAATGACTTTCTCGACAGCAGCGCGTGCACGCAGCAACGCAACGCCACCACCAGGAACAATGCCTTCTTCGACAGCTGCACGTGTTGCATGCAAGGCGTCTTCAACTCGTGCCTTTTTCTCTTTCATTTCGACTTCAGTTGCAGCACCAACGCGGATCACAGCAACACCACCGGCGAGCTTGGCCACGCGCTCTTGCAACTTCTCGCGGTCGTAGTCAGAAGATGCTTCATCGATTTGGGCACGAACCTGCTTGACACGTGCTTCGATCGACTTGGGATCACCAGCGCCATCAATGATGGTGGTGTTTTCTTTGGCCACTTCGATACGCTTGGCTTGACCCAGTTCAGCCAGCGTCGCTTTTTCAAGTGACAAACCAGTTTCTTCTGAAATCACGGTGCCACCAGTCAGGATGGCGATGTCTTCGAGCATGGCTTTGCGACGGTCACCAAAACCAGGCGCCTTGACGGCGGTGGTCTTCAGGATGCCACGGATGTTGTTAACCACCAGCGTCGCCAGCGCTTCGCCTTCGACGTCTTCTGCAATGATCAGCAGCGGACGGCTTGACTTGGCCACTTGCTCAAGTACGGGCAACAAGTCACGAATGTTGCTGATCTTCTTGTCAAAAATCAAAACATAGGGATCATCAAGCGCCGACACTTGCTTCTCGGGGTTGTTGATGAAGTAGGGTGACAGATAGCCACGGTCAAACTGCATGCCTTCAACCACGTCAAGCTCGTTCTCAAGAGACTTGCCATCTTCAACAGTGATGACGCCCTCTTTACCGACTTTGTCCATTGCGTTGGCAATGATCTCGCCGATCGAGGTGTCGCTGTTTGCTGAAATGGAGCCAACCTGTGCAATTTCCTTGCTGGTGGTGCAAGGCTTGGACAAGTTACGCAACTCTTCAACTGCTGCGGCCACTGCCTTGTCGATGCCACGCTTGAGATCCATCGGGTTGATGCCAGCAGCAACGTACTTCAAGCCTTCGACCACGATTGCCTGCGCCAACACGGTGGCGGTGGTTGTACCGTCACCGGCAGAGTCAGAAGTCTTGGAGGCCACTTCCTTGACGAGCTGGGCACCAATGTTCTCAAACTTGTCCTTCAGTTCAATTTCTTTGGCAACTGAGACACCGTCTTTGGTCACGGTCGGCGCGCCAAAGGAGCGCTCGAGCACGACATTGCGGCCTTTGGGTCCGAGGGTTGCCTTAACAGCATTGGCGAGCACGTTAACGCCACGAACAATCTTGGAGCGTGCGTCATCACCAAATAAAACTTGCTTTGCAGCCATGAGATATACCTCTTGAATTCAGTATTGGTTAGCTAATGACAGCGAGAATTTCGTCTTCGCGGATGACGAGCACTTCTTCGCCGTCAACCTTCACGCTCTGCCCGGCATACTTGCCAAACAAAACTTTGTCACCGACTTTAACGTCAAGCGGATGGGTCTTACCGTCATCGCCCGTCTTTCCAGGACCAACGGCGAGTACTTCACCCTGATCGGGCTTCTCTGCAGCGCTATCCGGAATTACGATGCCCGAGGCAGTCTTGCGCTCGTTGTCCAGGCGTTTGACGATCACACGATCGTGCAAGGGACGCAATGCCATGAAACACTCCTGTTACAAAATTGATCTTAAGTTTGGTAACCGGGGGGCGCTTGCTTGAGCAGTTGCTGTCGCTGTTGCTGTTAGCACTCACCCCCAACGAGTGCTAATTATAAGGATGAATTTTTGAGTTTCAAGTGCCAATCATAAAAACCCCCGCTAAACGCAGGGGCTACGGACAGCCAACCATATGAAATCACTGGATTAAATTTTATTTTTTGATTTTCGGTCCATAAACGCCTGCACCAGCAAGGCGTGCTCCGGCGTCTTATGGGCAATCGCTTGATACGCGGCAGACAATTCAAGCAAATTCGACAGCGATGACTGCTGCCCTTCGCGCAACAGTCTCTTGGTCAAACGGACAATATCGGGCGAATTGCGTGCCATTTTGTGGGCAAGCTCAAATGCAGCGGTCATCAATTGCTCTTGAGGGACTACGCGCGACACCAAACCCCAGCTGAGTGCGGTGTCCGCATCAACTGCCTCACCCGTCATTGACATCTCCACGGCCCGGGCCATGCCGACAATGCGCGGTAAAAACCAAGCGCCGCCATCGCCTGGAATAATCCCGACCTTGACAAAGCTTTCCGCAAACGAGGCTGTCTCTGATGCAATCCGAATGTCGCACATGCATGCCAAGTCACAGCCTGCGCCAATGGCCATGCCATTGACCGCTGCGATGGTGGGCACCTCCAATTGGTACAGCGCCAGGGGCAAGCGCTGGATACCGTGCCGGTATTCTTGGCGCAGCGCTGCTGACGACACATCAGGCTTAATCTGGCGAGCCATTTCATCAATCTTGCCACCCGACGAGAACACCTTACCGTTCGCCGTCAGGATCAGTGCCTTGATCTCTCTGTTACGTTCAATACGATCAAACGCAGCCAACAGGGCTTCGGTCAGGCCAGTGCCCGTTAGTGCATTTCGGGTGGGCTCGTGATTAAGCGTCAAGGTCATGACGCCTTGATCATCGACAGTCTCCAGCAAGACAGCGTCAGTCATTTGGTTTCCTTTGACCGATTAACGGCCCGCAGCCTTGGCTGAAATACCTCCAGCCACGCCCATGTCGGTTAGCGGATAGTCCTGAATTAAAACCCTAGTGTGCTCGGTCGACAGACCGATGGCTTGCTCAACCGCTTTGGCAACCTCAGCAATCAAGGCGGCCTTGATCTGTTCGCTGCGCCCGACAATCAAGGCCGCGTGCACGAGCGCATTGGGCTTGCCGAGCACACCAGAGACAATCGTGTTTTCTGGGGGGATCTCGTCGATGCTGACACGAATGGATGACAGTGGCGCACTCGTGCTTTTGATGACTGCGTCTGTGAGCCCTTTGAGTAAGGTGGCTTTCTGGTCCTTGCTATGGCCCGCGGGGATCTTGATGGTCAGAATTGGCATTTCAGTCTCATCGGTCTGTCTGCAATGGTAGGATTCAAATTCATGGCGATATTTCAACAATGGGATGTTAAAAGGTCGAAGGTGGTGGCTTTCAATCAAACTAGATTACGAGGCTACCAAATTTCCTCACCCCACACGACGGCTTAAACGTGTCTGATCATCCATCTCCCTACAAGAGCAAAGGCGGCATCGCCCGAATCGTGGCGGCCATCGGGTACTCCTACAAAGGCTTAAAAGCTGCCGTGCGTTATGAAGCGGCGTTCCGGCAAGAACTTGCCTTGGCCGTCATTCTGGCACCATGCGCATTTTTTCTAGGGCGAAATACCGGCGAAACCATTCTACTCATTGGGGTGGTGCTGATGGTCTTGGTCGTGGAGTTGTTGAACTCAGCTATCGAAGCCGTCGCGGACGCCGTCTCGTTAGAATCCCACCCATTGCTTGGCAGAGCCAAAGACCTCGGCAGTGCAGCCGTATTCGTCGCGTTTGCCACAGCATTTCTAGTCTGGGTAAGCCTGATTGTTTTACGAGTAATTCACTGATGACGTTTACACAAAAACTCAACCGAGCCTGGCAATCGCAGGACTCTCTGCTGATGGTCGGACTCGACCCTGACATGAACCGCCTGCCCGCCCCCATCCGCGAAGACCGCGACGCGCTCTGGCTGTTTTGCAAGGGCATCGTGGACGCAACCGCCCCCTTTGTGTGCGGCTTTAAGCCCCAGATCGCCTACTTCGCATCGATTGGGGCAGAGTCTGTGTTGCAATCAGTCTGTGATTACATCCGAGCGCAGCATCCGCACCTGGTTCTGATGCTTGACGCCAAGCGCGGCGATATTGGCAGTACTGCCGAACACTACGCCCGCGAAGCATTTGATCGGTACCAAGCAGACGCGGTCACCATCAACCCCTACATGGGCATGGACTCAGCCGAACCTTATCTTGAGCGTATCGACAAGGGTGTCATCGTGCTGTGCCGCACATCCAATCCGGGGGGCTCAGACCTGCAGTCCCTGCGAGTTGATGGCGAGCCTCTGTATCTGCGTGTTGCCGCCATGGTCGCTGAGCGCTGGAACGAACACGGTCAGTGCGGCCTAGTCGTTGGCGCAACCTTCCCGGATGAACTGCGCAAAGTTAGAGAGTGTGTCGGTCAAGACATGCCGTTACTGGTACCCGGCATTGGGGCACAAGGCGGCGATGTTCAAACCACCTGCCGCGCAGGCTGTAACGCCCAGGCTACTGGCATGATGATTAATTCATCCAGAGCGATTCTTTACGCAAGCCCGGGTGAGGACTGGCTCGAGCAATCGGCCAAAACTGCCCAACAGTCACGCGAGGCGATCAACGCCGCCCGTAGACCTTAGGTCTGACCGGTTAACCATTGGAGTGAATGACGTAACGCAAACGCCACGGTTTGCTCACGCACCGCCTGTCGATTGCCCGCAAACACCTGGCGTACGGAGCTAACCACCAGATCGTCAGCGGTGCGTCGAGCAAACCCGAACCAGACAAGACCCACTGGCTTGTCAACACTGCCCCCGCTTGGGCCAGCAATGCCTGTCACCGCCAGTGCAAGCGTTGCCTCAGGCGCCATGGCCAAGGCACCAGCAGCCATTTGCCTGGCCACTGGCTCACTGACAGCGCCAAAATCGCTAAGCGTCTCCAGTGACACACCTAATTGCGCATGCTTGGCAGTGTTGCTGTAAGTAATCCAGCCGCGGTCAAACCAGCGACTGCTGCCAGACACAGACGTCAGTGCCCCACCAATCAAGCCACCGGTACAAGACTCTGCGGTGACCACGATGCCGTTTTGGGTAAGCAAATACTCACCTAGCGCTTTGGCATCCAGATTCTCACCCATGTCAGTTACTTGCATCAATCGTCCTAAGCCAGAAACCCAAAATGAAGCGCCAACCACCACGCAACCCAAGTCAGCACAATGGCATAAAGTGCCGCAACCCAGTCATCGAGCATGACCCCCAGGCCACCACCCACGCTGGCGTCCAAGTTTCGAATGGGCCACGGCTTGGCCACATCGAAAACACGGAACAACACGAAACCCAACAACGAAACCCAAAGCACCTCGGGCACAGCCCACAACACGATCCAAACCGCGACCACCTCATCCCAGACCACGCCAACATGGTCTGGCACCCCGAGTTCATCGGTTGCACGCTGACAGATCCAGATTCCGGCCAGTGACGCCACAACCAAAAATACACCCATCCACGCCCATGAAAGCAAGCCATGTAACGGCCACCAAAGCGCCAGCGCCAGCACACTACCCCACGTGCCCGAACCGGGTCGAATCAAGCCACTTCCAAACCCGAATGCCAAAGCTCGATGCCAGCGGCCAAACACCCACGCCAAGCTTGGCCACTTCACACGATGACGTTGACCAACTGCAACCGGTTCTTTCAAGCGCCCTCCCCAGAAAAATGATCAAAGCCCTTGGAGGCTAACTCAACTAAGCGACCTTGTGTTTGACCAAACAAGCCAGGGTTCAAACGAATTTGGCCAACCCGTACCAGACTCAAGCCGAGCGACTGCCCAATCGCCTCGATACGCGCGCGACGAGAGACCGCAGCGGTGAAACATAACTCATACACATCGCCGCCATGCAAAACGGCCTGCTCAACCACGCTGGGCTCAAACGATGTTAGAGCCGGGTGTATCGGTAAGCCATCCACCTCCAGCACGGCGCCAACCCCACTGGCTTTAAGCAAATGCCCCAAATCCTGCGTTAATCCATCCGAAATATCAATTGACGCATGAGCAACGCCAAGCAACTGTTGCCCCAGCACGACCCGAGGCTCGGGGGACTCCAGCGTGGCTCGAATAACCGACAATCGATCATGCGGATCGTCAAGACTGCCATTGAGAATCTGTAGCGCGATGTCTGGCGCACCCAATGGACCGCTAATCCAGATGTCATCATCCACTTGCGCAGCACTGCGCAACAGGCCAGGCTGATCGTGCGGCAGCAAACCCAAGGCAGTCACACTGATCAAGATGCCTGATTCGCTTGCAACCGTGTCACCACCAACCAATGGGCAGTCATACTGGTCTGCAAGTTGATGCAACCCATTTGCAAAAGAGGCAAGCCACGCCTCATTCACAGTCGGCAAAGCGAGGCCAAGCAGGCAAGCAATCGGTGTGGCTCCCATCGCAGCAAGGTCTGACAAATTGACGGCCAACGACTTGTGGCCGAGACTGTGGGGCGAGACATCCGGAAAAAAATGACGCCCCTGAACGAGCACATCTTTGCATACGACCAAATGATGGCCGGCTTTGACTGGCAAGATGGCTGCGTCATCGCCTACACCCACGGCACCGAGTGCTGCGCCCGAGCGCAGCGGCCTTTTGAAGTAGCGGTCAATGAGCGTGAACTCACCTAGCGCCATGAGAGATACCGGCTAGCGGGCTGCAGGCGCGCGCGCCATTTCAGCGCCTCGCGCCTGGGCTGCGACTTTGTCTAGCACACCGTTGATGAACTTAAAACCATCGGTGCCGCCAAACGATTTGGCCAACTCAACCGCTTCGTTGATTGCGACGCGATAAGGCACCTCGATTTGACGGGTCAGCTCGAAGGTGCCGATTAACAATATCCCATGCTCGACTGGCGAGAGCTCATTGAGCGGCCGATCAATAAATGGCGTGAACGCATTGCGCAGATCATCCGCATGGTGCGTAACACCCTGCCATAAGACATTGAACCACTTCTGATCTGCCGACACAAACTCACCGTCATCACGCAAATGCGCTTCAATTGCGCCAACCTCCTGAAGCTTATCCTCAGCGGCGCCCGACTGAACAATCCAGGCATACACTGCCTGCAAGGCGAACTCTCGCGCCTTGCGGCGCGGGCTTGGCCCAGTGTTTGTCTTGCGCGCATTGACAGATTGGCTCATGTTGATGCTCATTGGTCCTGATCGTCGTCTTCGGTGTCGGGCAACTCAGGCTCAAGTGCGACCATTAGATTAGCCATCTCAACGGCAGCCTGCGCGCAATCACGCCCCTTACCAGCCGCGCGCGCATGGGCTTGGTCCTCATCCTCGGTCGTCAACACGCCGTTGATCACCGGCACACCCATTTCCAGGGAGACCCGCGAGATCGCAGCAGCACTCTCATTGCTGACCAATTCGAAATGATAGGTTTCACCTCGAATCACTGCGCCCAGCGCAACTAATGCGTCAAACTCGCCCGTCTGAGCCATTTGGGCCAATGTGATACCCAACTCAAGCGCACCAGGCACAGACACCACCATGATGTCTCTTTCGTCAACGCCGAGGGCCGCGAGTTCGCCCAGACAAGCATCAAGCTCGGCCAAGCCGATTTCTTCGTTAAAACGGGCACGCACGATACCAATGTGCAGGCCTTCGCCATTAAGGTCGGGGGAAATGGTGTAGGGGCTCATTTGGTTTCCTGTGCAGTTAATCTGTCTGATGGTTGCTCATCGTAACCGGTAACGGTCAGTCCAAAGCCAGCCATCATACTTGGCATCTTTCTCGGGCGCGCGAGCAAGCGCATTTTACCGACACCCAAATCACGCAATATTTGGGCCCCCAAGCCATACGTGCGCAGGTCCATGCTCCGATTGGCACGCGCCGCCTGATCATGCGCCACATCCGTCTGAACCAGCCGGCTCGCTTGCTCCAGCACATCATTGGCAGTGGCGTTGACATTGAGCAACACCACCACCGCGTCTGGCGCGGCCGCAATCGCCTTCATCGCCTCATCAAACCCCCAGGAGTGCCCAGAGCCCTGCGCATTGAGCAAATCGATCACCGTGGTCGGCTCATGCACACGGACCAAGACCTCGTTTTCAGGTGAGATGTGGCCTTTTGAAAGGGCGATATGAGGGCGTCCCTCAACCGTATCGCGGTATACCGTCATGCTGAAGGGGCCCCAGGGGGTATTGATATCCTTTTGCGCGACGCGCTCAACCACTGACTCGTGTTCACTGCGATATTGAATCAGGTCTGCGATGGTGCCAATCTTAAGCTCATGGACTTTGCAGTACTCGATCAAATCAGGCAAACGAGCCATCGTGCCGTCTGGCTTGAGGATTTCGCAGATCACCGCTGCCGGGGTCAATCCAGCCAAAGCAGTCAGATCGCATCCGGCTTCGGTATGCCCCGCACGCACCAGCACGCCCCCGGGGACGGCGCGCACGGGAAAAATATGCCCCGGCTGCACCAGATCTTGCGGCTTTGCCTCTTTAGAAACCGCGGTGCGAATGGTGTGTGCACGATCAGCAACTGAGATACCCGTATGCACGCCTTGGGCTGCCTCAATGGAGACGGTAAAGTTGGTGCCATAGGCTGCGCCGTTGCTGTCAGCCATCAAGGGTAGGTTTAACTGTCGGCAACGGTCTTCGGTCAAAGTCAGGCAAACCAGGCCACGTGCATGGGTGACCATGAAATTGATGGCTTCAGGTGTCACAAACTCCGCGGCCATGACTAAATCACCCTCGTTCTCACGGTCTTCCTCATCGACCAACACCACCATCTTGCCGGCGCGGATGTCATCGATGATCTCACTGATTGGTGAAATGGCAGCGGATAGCGAGTCATCACTCGGCGTGGCCACTTGCAATGCGGCTGACATAGAAAACCTTTCTACTGGAGTTTGTCTGGGATAAACGTGCTCATTATAAGTTCATGGCGCGGTCGACAATGTGAATCACGCAATTGTGACCAAAAGATGACTTGTCATCATTTTTAAGCGCTGTTGTCGGTAAACTATCCTAATTCCAACTTTAGTCGTTACCTCCAATGTCTGAACAAGAGTTGAAACTGCACGCGCCACAGTCGGCTCATGCTGGTGTTGAAAGAGCGCTGCGGCGTGGAGCAGTCACCAATATCAGGCTGCGAGCACAATATTTCGATACGCCATCTTCCGAACTTGCCAAAGCTGGTGTTGCCCTGCGACTGCGTCTAGAAGGCAGGCGCTGGGTTCAGACGCTAAAAATGCCTGGCGCTCATCGCCTAGAAAAAATTGAGTTGAATCATGCCCGCCCTGGCCCAAGCCTGGATCTTTCGGTTTACGCAGACACGGCGGCTGCGGGCATCATCGACAAGCATGGCGAGCACCTGGCGGTGACCTATCAGACAGACGTCAAACGGCTGTTTCGTCGGATGAGAACAACAGCCGGTACGGTTGAAGTGGCGTTTGATCTTGGACACATCCAAGCTGGCGCGCTCAAACTACCGGTCTCAGAAGTCGAGTTCGAACTGATATCTGGCCAACCGCACGCCATGTTCCTATTGGGACTGAAGTGGCTTAACGACTACGGCTTGGTACTGGACTTGCGCAGTAAAGCCGAGCGTGGCTCCACGCTGGCTGGGCTTGCCCACCGACTGGCCAACCTGGGTGAACTAGACGACAGTGCCACTGCAGCAGCGCGTGCTCAGGCAGTCGCGTCTTACTGGGCGCCACGTGGCGTGAACCCAATCAAGCTACAAGCTCAAATGAGTTCTGCACAAGCACTCACAACCGTGACCACTGAATGCCTGGAGCAGATTGCTCGCAATGCCGCTGTGCTTGCCGAAATTGACACCAACGGTTTTTACCGCGCGGGCAGACCAGAACACACCCATCAACTGCGAGTCGGCATTCGGCGTCTGCGCTCGGCTTGGTCGCTGTTTCAGAAACTCAATGATCTACCCCCAGAATCTTGGCGTAATGAACTCAAACTTCACTTTGCTGCGTTGGGGACAGCTCGCGACGATGATGTGTTGCGTGAGACAGTCATGCCTGAACTGAGTGCTGCCGGACAGCCACCGCTTGATCTGCAGTCAGGTCAAGATGAAGATCCTTCGACGTCCATCACGGCAGGTCGGGCATTCCAACGCTGGCTAGTTGAGTTGCTGGCCTGGACGATTGGCGCACACCCTCTGCAGGCCGAAATACAAGCGGTCTCGGTGCCAGCCAAACACAAGGAAACAGGTGTGCGTGACGCTCTGAGCAAGCAATTGTTCAAGTGGCACCAGAAAGTGCTTGCTGATGGACTGCAGTTTGACAAGCTGCCAATCGAAGCAAAGCACGACCTTAGAAAGCGGGCCAAGCGCTTGCGTTATGGTCTGCAGTTCGCCGAATCACTGCTGCCGGCAAAAAAACTCAAAAACTACCGGCGTAACCTTGCTCGGATTCAAGACATTCTGGGTGAAATGAACGACCTGTACGTGGCACGCGAGAAGTTTGAAGACATTCGCGAGGACCAGCCGTCAGCCTGGTTTGCAGTGGGCTGGATTGCATCGCGCTTAAGCGTCCTAACCAAGCAAGCCGAGGAGGCTTTCATCGACCTCAAACAGGCTGATCACTTCTGGGATTAGTCAAGTCCGAGCATGGCTTGGGCGAATTGGCGAGCAACAAACGGCTGCAAATCCTCGAGTTGCTCGCCCACGCCGATCCAATAAACGGGTACCGCACGACAACCTCGAGCGCCTGCAGCCAATGCAGCGAGCACGCCACCTTTGGCGGTCCCGTCCAGTTTGGTCACGATCAACCCAGTCAAACTCAGCGCATCATCAAATGCCTTAACCTGTGCCAGGGCGTTTTGCCCGGTGTTGCCATCGACGACCAACAACACCTCATGAGGCGCTGAGTCATCGGCCTTATGAATCACCCGCTGGATTTTCTTGAGCTCTTGCATCAAATGAAGCTGGGTGGGTAAACGACCAGCCGTGTCGACCATGACTACATCCATCTTGCGAGCATGACCAGCTGAGACAGCGTCAAAGGCCACCGCCGCCGGATCGCCACCGTCTTGCGCAATGACCGCAATGTTGTTGCGGTTACCCCACTCAATCAGCTGCTCACGAGCAGCCGCACGAAAAGTGTCACCCGCAGCCAGCAAAACGAGCGCACCCCGTGCCTGCAAAGCGTGGGCTAGCTTACCAATCGATGTGGTCTTGCCCGCGCCGTTAACGCCCGCGATCATGACCACCAAGGGCTTGACCGAACCAACATCAAAGCTCTTTTCAAGGGGCTCTAAATGGGCCGTGAGCACATCAGCAAGCGCTAAGCGCACTTGCTCAGGTGTCTGCAGCCTTTCCTTGCGAACCTTCTGCTTGAGCGACTCAATCAAAGCGGTACTGGCCTGCACACCAGCATCGGCCATGATTAGCGCCGACTCCAACTCCTCATACAAACCATCGTCAATATGGTTGCCGGCAAACACCGCACCAATACTCGTTCGCGCAAGCCCCTGGCGCAAACGGCTCATCCATGACTGTCGCACAGGTTCCCCGGTTCGCTGCGGCTCTAAGTCAGAGGCCACAACAGCCGTTGAATCAACGATAATGTCCTGGGCCACTTCGGCGACAGCGATCTGCTCGTCAGGCAGCGAGGGCGTAGTGCCCTCTACTTCGCTTGGCGCTGATGCGGGGCGGTCTTTTTTGCGGAAGAATTTGAACATAATGAGAAAGTATATTCGGATCGTTGGCGGTCAGTATCGAAGAACGCTGATAGACGTTCCCGATGTGCCAGGTCTGAGGCCCACGCCAGATCGAGTGCGAGAAACACTTTTTAACTGGCTAACACACCTGTGGCAGGACGATTTTGCTGACAAACAGGTGCTCGACTTGTTTGCCGGCAGCGGCGCCCTTGGGTTTGAAGCTGCCTCGCGCGGCGTGGCTCACGTACAAATGGTTGAATCTAGCCCGCCGGCCGTGGTTGCCTTACGCCAACTGCGCGACAAACTCTCAGCCAATGCGGTCAGAATTCACGCGGGGCAGGCCAAGCAGGCGCTTTCCAGGCTGGATAACGCCAAATTTGACCTGGTTTGTCTTGACCCTCCTTTTGGTGCAGGCTGGTTTCCTGGCCTGCTGATCGACATTCAGCCCTTGCTCAAACCACAAGCATTGGTCTACGCTGAGTCTGAAAACGCATTCACCGCGCCAGAAGGTTATATTGCACTGCGTCAAGGGCGCGCAGGTGCCGTACACTATCAACTGTTTCAGCGCAAAGCAACCACATGATCACCGCCATTTATCCCGGAACGTTCGATCCACTGACACGCGGCCACGAAGACCTCGTTCGGCGTGCTGCAGGCCTATTTGACGAAGTCGTGGTGGGTGTCGCCCACAGTCGCGCCAAGAAGCCCTTTTTCACCGTGCAAGATCGAGTCGATATCGCTCGCGAAGTGCTCGGGCACTACCCCAATGTGCGGGTTGATAGTTTTGCGGGACTGCTAAAAGACTTTGTGCGTGAACAAGGCGGCCGGGTCATTGTGCGCGGGCTCAGAGCCGTGTCGGATTTTGAGTATGAATTCCAGATGGCCGGCATGAATCGTCATCTCTTGCCAGAAGTCGAGACGCTATTCATGACACCATCAGACCAATACCAGTTCATTTCCGGCACCATCGTGCGGGAAATTGCGCTACTCGGCGGTGATGTGAGTAAATTCGTGTTTCCGTCAGTTGAGCGCTGGCTGCAGGCCAAGGCCAAAGAGAGACTAGAACAGTCGTGGCCACACGGGAAATAGGCACACACTGACACCGCTGAGGCAATTACCATGGCGCTACGCATCACTGAAGAGTGCATCAACTGCGACGTTTGTGAACCGGAGTGCCCTAACGATGCCATCTCGATGGGTGAGGACTTTTACATCATCGATCCGATGTCGTGCACTGAATGCGTTGGCCACTTTGACGAGCCACAGTGCAAAGTAGTCTGCCCAGTCGAATGCATTGAGCTGCACCCTGAGTTTAAGGAAGGCCAGGAAACGCTGATGGCCAAGTACCGCACGCTGACAGCCAAAAAATCACCGACCACATAAAAGCTCCGTGGCAACGGCCGCTAAAACGCAGGCATGGACGCATCGGGGTGGATTTTGACTAGTCGGCAGGGTTTTCCAACGACGTTGCTAAACCAGGCCGCGGCCAAGTCACCCTCATCGACCACCTTGACGACTTGCTTGCCCACCTGCGCCTGACGGCAAACACTGTCATCGTCCTCAATGACATCCATGGGCAGATCGAGTCGCAACATACCTGGCGCACGCAGAACCATGTTGCCAAAACTGATGCTGATCTGCACGGCTGAGAGCTTGCGCGTCAATTGATCCGGGTGCCAGACAAAATTTTCATCCACCAGAAACCAGCGCATCTCAAACCGAGCTGCATCTTCGTGGCTAAGCACTGGACAGCCGACGATCAATTCAAATCCGGATAGTGTATTCATCAACGAGCCAACTTACGGTCAATAAAAAGCGTCACGACTTTAACGTCGCTGATTTAGCCACTGTACACCAGGGCTGTTCCATGTCCCGCTCAGCTCAAACTGCATTTGTGACTGACGCACGTTGATCTCCAATGCACGACTCCTGAATTTGGGTGCGTTGGTCAAATTGGCACGCATCGGAATCGCCATCTGTCCTGTTTCAAGCTCAATGGTTCCATCCGAGGCCAGCAATGCGCCCCAAGCACCAGTGGCCTCAAATGCAATCAAGCGCAGCAAGTCTCGGCTTTCAAGTTGCCACTGACTGTCCATCGCCATCACATCCCAAGTGCCGTTACTCGCGATACCAAGCTGCTCCAGCAAAGCGGGTGTGTGCCCGAACGCGTCAGCATCATTGACTAACAATTGTCTAATCCGTACGCTAGCCTGGCTGTTAGCGAACTTGGGCCAACTGGCATCAGCCATGATCTCTAGCTGCTTGATTGTGGCTAGCGGCAACTGCTGCGCGTCGCCATCGGTGCTGAACACCGCGATGTCTTCGACCAAGGCTTGCCTGACAATGACACGCCACGTTTCACCCACCCTCTGCTGGCGACCAAACCAATCAAACCACTGACCGGCATTAAACAATGGTGCCTGGCTAACTTCGGACATAAAAAGCCCTCGAGTCGGACCCGAACGAAATACGTCAACACCTTGTATGTAAAGACTCTCGAGTGAGAGCGTGCGATCAAACAGTGGCTGCCACGCAGCTTGCCACTGCACTCGCCTGATGGAAACGGCCGGGTGAGTGCCCGCCTGATTGGCAATCGTGATGTCCCGCAGATCAAGACCAAGGCGTGGCAGAACGGTAATCCCCACCTCCCCATTGACTTGCAAGGCTGGATGCACCCACGCTCGCAGACGATTCTCTACCAACGACCCACCCATCGACGTTTGCAGCAAGATGACCAGCGCTGCAATCAGCAGAAAAAACAGGCTAAGGGAGATGAGTGCGATACGCGCAAAAGTTTTGAACATACAAAACTTTAACGCAATCCGGACCTGCTGGCATAAAGATCGTCGTGCCCTATGATGCAGCGCAAAGCGGATCGATGAGAGTGCAACCAAGCGTGCACCTGCTGCGCTGGCAAACGGTCAGTCTCCAGGACAGCCTGTGCGATGCCATCAATCAGCATGTCATAAAAGGCTGACGGCAACTGATCCACTACCCAAGGGCTTTTATCCATCGTGACATCCAAGCCATGGCTGCGCAAGGCTTGGCTCAAATACTGCCCAGAGTTTGGACCAAGAGCGGACCCGAAACCTTTGTCAGTGGCTTGGTGAGCAGCGAAAGCCAACACCACGTCGCCATCCAGCGGATGTTCGGGTGCCCAGGACATCTGACCATCAAAACTCAAGACTGCATACAGCGGCACAGACAAAGCTTGGCAAAACCGATCTACCCAGTCAGATGAGACCAAATCAAACAAGGCCGATGCCGTCACCAGATCGGCTGGCACTGCCAGCACAGCCTGAACGTCATGCACCAAGTCCGCCACGCGAAATTGAACTTGGACTTGAGACCCACCGTACACCACGCACAAAGAGTGGGCTTGTTCAGACACCACCTCATCGGCCCAAGCTTTAATGGCCTGCCGCGCAGCCGCCAGCAGTGAGAGGTCGTAATCCACCAGCGTCCAATACTGCTGGTCACCCAACAAAGGCGCAATCGCGCGCAAGTTCGAACCAGAGCCACATCCTAAATCGAGCAATCGCAATCCGGTCAATTCATGACCATGACGGGCACGCAGATCATCCAGCATCGCATCCTGCACACGCATGCTACGTGACGCATGATCCACCGGCTCTCGCAGGCTTAGCCATTGCGCTGAAAACTCACCCATCAATTTTCTCCTGGCGATCAAACTGAGTCTGCACCATCTGAGCAAACAAACCGCGTTTGCTTAGCAACTCATCAAAGCTGCCCATCTCCACAATCCGGCCCTCGTCCATGTACACGATCTGATCGGCGTGACGAATCGTTGAGAGCCGGTGGGCAATCACCAGCGTTGTACGACCTTCACGCACACGTTGCATAGCCTGCTGCACGGCAAACTCAGTTTGAGCATCAAGCGCACTGGTTGCCTCATCAAGCACCAAAATAGCAGGGTCTTTCAATAGCACCCGGGCGATCGCTAAACGCTGACGCTGGCCTCCGGATAAGAACCGACCGCGCTCACCAACCTGACTGGCAAATCCCAGCGGCGATGCTTCAATGAAATCCAATGCACAAGCATCGCGGGCGGCCAAGCGCAACTGCTCTGGTGTCGCATCCGGTTTACCAATGCGCAAGTTATCTTCCACGCTGCGATTAAAGAGCAAGTTTTCCTGAAACACGACACCAATGTTGCGGCGCAAAGCATCGAGCTTGAGATGGCGAATGTCGCAGCCATCAATCAAAATCTCGCCCGCCAAGGGATCAAACAATCGGCACAGTAACGCCAAGGTCGTCGATTTGCCCGCACCCGATGGGCCGACAAAGGCAATGGTTTGGCCGGTTTGCACGTTAAGGTTGAAGTCAGTGAGTGCCGCAGCAGACGCGCCCGGGTAGGTGTAATCCACGCGCTTAAACTGAATCGAACCATGAAATCGGCCAGGGTCACTTGCCCCATCGATCTCACTGACCTGCGGCTCAGTTTGCAGCACCTCAAAAAATTCACGCAGCTTTGGTGCTTCAACAGAGAGCCGATTGGCAAAGCTGACAGACTGATCAAGCCGGCCAATGATTAGCCCCGCAAAACCAATAAAGGTCACTATTTCACCGATGGAAATTCGTTGCTCGCTAAACAGCCAAAGCCCTAGACTCAGCATGGCCAGCACAGTCAAGGTCGTGGCTGATCGCGTCAGGATATTGACAAGCGCCCACCATGACAAAGCCGGAAACTGAGCACCGATCACTTGATGACTCAAATACTTGAGTCTGTCGACTTCATCTCTGACGCGCGCAAAACTCTGGATCAAGGCAACATTGCCAAGACTGTCTGCAACGTGCTCAGCCATATCGGAATAATGGCCTTCGACCGATTGCTGCAGGCGATCGGTTTTTCGCAAAATCAAACGAGTCAAAAACACAAAGAGCAAGCAAAGCAGTAACAACAGGCTTGCCATGATTGCATTCAAGTAAAACGCCACTGGCATGAGCACAACCACCGCCACAAAAGCCGCAAAGTAGTCTCGAAAGAATCCAAGCCACAACGCCCAGAGGGCATCTGTGCCCTGCAGCATGATTTTCATGAGACGGCCAGAATGTTGGGTGTGCCGATGATGCGCAGGCAACTGCAACACGTGCTCGAAGTAATCCCGTAAAACCACATGGCGACGATGATGGGCTAGGCGATCTGCATACAGTGCAATCAATGCCGCACAAACAATCGCAAACAATCCAAACGCAACCCAAATCAGTAACAAGGGTGTCACAGCTGACCAAATGTTTTGATCCGCATGGCCCGCAGAATTGCTTAATTGAGTCAGGGCATCAATGACCCTGCCAAACAGAATCGGCTCGGCAAGCAATGCCCCAACCAGCAAAAAATTAGCCAGCATTAACCAATAGGCCGTAAGCTTATCTTGCCCCAAGAGGGCAAAGACACGGCGGTATAAAGCCAAAAAACCCATGGGCTATTGGCCGCTCTCAAGCGATGTGCCTGAAGACACGGACGCATCGCTTTTGCCTAGTGATTGAGCAGTCAAGTGACTCAAAAAACCGTCTCCAATGAATTCTTGTGGAATGCCCGCCAATCGCCAGCGGGTGAGAACCTGTCCAAGCGCTGGCCAAGACGTCAGGACAGCGACCGGCACGCAAACCCACAGGCCGCCAATGAAGTAAGCAATCCACCAAGTGGCCGGTTCATGCCAATCTATCCAAAGCCAGCCCAGCAACAGGCCAATGGCGGTGTGCAAACCAAAGGCTCGCAGAGCCAACTGCCAAGAGATCTGTTGCTCATCACGGTTTTGAGCCGTCCACGTTATTCGTTTGCCGAACGGCAATCCAATAAGCAACACCGTCTGCGAGACCCACAAGACTGGGGTGATCAGCAATGAGAACACTGACTCCACCACAAAGCCACACAGGAACCGAACGCCACCACCAAACGAGCGACGAGCTTGAGCGCGCAACAACACCGACAAACCGGCGGCAAGCTTGGGCAACATTGCCATGGTGATCACCACCCAAAGCAAGGTCGCCAAGGCCGGCACATCGAAAACCTCCCGCAGCGAAGATTGGTGTACTGACCATCCAAGCGTGCCCAGTAAAACAAACCAGGCTGGCGCTCCAACGAACATCAACATGGCCAGCACCAGTTGCACGCGGCTGGTCACCTTCAAGCCTGGCAGCGTCAAGAGCCGCCAGTACTGCATATTGCCGGCACACCAACGCAAGTCTCTGGCCACGAAGTCCATGAGGTTGGGTGGGTTTTCCTCAAAACTTTCATCTTCAAACGGATAGACCCGAACCTCGAAACCCGCGCGACGCATCAACACGGCCTCGACCTGATCGTGACTCAAAATATGAGTCTGTTTGCCCTTGCGATCAACAAAGACCGGCAATTGGCAATCACGAATGAAGGGCACTAAACGCAGAACTGCGTTATGGCCCCAGTAAGGACCACAATCGCCTTGCCACCAAGCGCTGCCCAGTGTGTAAGAACGCATACCCAGCCTCATCCCGAACTGGAACAAGCGGGTGAACGCGCTTGTGGCTGGCATGCCAACCACCAAGCCTTGCAAAATGCCTAGCTGCGGATTTGCCTGCATGGTCAGCACGAGCCGGCGCACCGCGCGCCCACTCATCAAACTGTCTGCATCCAACACCAGAGCGAACTCATGGTTGGCTCCCCAACGCTCACAAAAGTCCTGAATGTTGCCAGCCTTAAAGCCACGATTGTCAGTACGACGGCGGTAGGTGAGCGTCAAACCGGATTGCCATTCTTGGGCAAGCTGTTCAAAGGCGACGACCTCTTGCTCAGCGATTTGAGGATCAGTCGTGTCGCTCAACACATAGACATGAAACTGGCTCGCGTCTTTGCCCGCCATCAGGCCACGTGCCAAGGCGTCTAGATTGCGAACCAGGCGCGCAGGCATCTCATTTCGAATGCACAGCAGCAGTGCTGTAGAAGACCGAACCTCTGCATCAAGATCCACGCCAACGGCCAGCGGGTTGGTACTTCTCAATGGATCCGCTGAAAAAATATCGAGCAAAAATCCGATCGCGGCGTTACCGAACCCAACCGCAAGCCATGGCATCACAACAACAAAAGCCACCATCGCCACCACATCGAGCAGCGACCAGCCACCCGGCGCAAGCGCAAGCGCCATCAACCAGGCTGATCCCACAACAGACGAGGCGACCAGCAACACAAACAAGACACGGCGTCGCGTCATGTGAGTTCTTCCAAAAATAAAGGATCACGGAAAGGAGAGATGGGGTCTGATCGGTAAAAAGATTTTCACCGCACCCCGGCATCGCCAGTCCGCTAACGCTGGCGTCTGCCCTACAATTCAGTTGCATATACTAGTATAGGGCAACGTCACCTGTCAGTGATGCACAATTTTAACGTTTTCCTACGGGATTTTTACTTTGGCTGCCACCACCCGCCCGCCTGAGCAACCGCTTGCACTTTGGTACGTTGGTCCCAAAATTGTTCAGATTGGGCCAGTCGATCTTTCTGCGCTGGCCCAGGATCATTGCCGGATCCAAACGATTTTCAGTGCCATTAGTCGTGGTACTGAATCCCTGGTTTTCGAGGCAAGCGTGCCCCCGAGCGAATACGGTCGCATGGCAACCCCCCTGATGGCAGGCATATTTCCGTTTCCGGTCACCTATGGCTACTGCAACGTGGGCCGAGTCATCGACGGCCCGGCTCACTGGCTAAACAAAACGGTTTTTTGTCTGGCACCCCATCAAACCGTGTTTGATGCACCCGCTCAGATGCTCGCCGAAGTGCCCGCAAACGTCACCGCGCAACGGGCAACGCTGGCCGCCAACATGGAAACCGCTTTAAACGCCGTCTGGACTGGCAAACCGGGGCCTGCGGACCATGTAGCCATCGTCGGTGGCGGTGTGGTCGGCTTACTGGTGGCCTATCTATGCAGCCAGTTACCCGGGGCAAAAGTCACTTTGGTCGACCCATCGCAATCACGAGCTCATCCCTGCAAAACGCTGGGCATTCAATATGCTCAGGATGCGCATGGTCTTGGCAACTGCGATGTGGTGTTTCATGCCAGCGGCCATCCCGCTGGCTTACAAACTGCTTTGTCCATTGCTGGCAATGAAGCAACCGTTATCGAGCTGAGCTGGTATGGCAGTCGTGCGGTCAGCGTTGAGCTTGGCGGTGTCTTCCATAGCCAACAGCTTAGGCTGCAGTCCTGTCAGGTCGGCCATATTGAGCAAACCCATCTCGCACGCTGGAGCTACAATCGCCGGCTGCACTCGGCGCTGGATTTGCTGGCCGATCCGAGACTAGACTGCCTGCTCGAGCCAGCAGTGAACTTCAAATCACTGCCTGAAGAAATACCCAAGATTTTCGGCCAGACGCAGCCGCGCCTTTGCCAATTGATTGACTACGCTTAAGGAACCACCATGTACGCTGTTGAAGTTCGCGACCACATCATGATTGCTCACTCGTTTAAAGGCGAAGTATTTGGCCCAGCCCAGAAACTGCACGGCGCCACTTTTGTGATCGATGCTGCTATCTATGCTGAAACCCTCGACGAGAACGCCATTGTGATTGACATCGGCCGGGCGCATGAGGTCCTTAAATCCCTGTTAGTGCCGCTGAACTATAAAAACCTTGATGAAGAGCCCGCTTTCAAGGGCCAGAACACGACCACCGAATTCTTGACCAAGTATTTATTTGATGGACTGGCCAAAGCAGCGCGCGCAGGTGAGCTTGGTCGTGAAGGCCAGCAGTTGCATTCCATTCGAATCGAAATTGCCGAATCGCATGTTGCCCGCGCCTCCTACGAAGCACGATTGTGGTGAGCCAATTAACGCTGGCCTATCCCGGTGATTTAGACACGCTCACCGGAGGCTACCTCTATGACAAGCGCATACTGGCTGAGCTAGAAGCGCTTGGGTGGGCTACCCACAAACTCAGTCTTGATCCCCGTTTCCCCAACGTCAACGAGCAAATCAAACAAAGCACATGCCAACGCCTGGCGAACGTTGACCCAAGCCATATGCTTGTGATCGACGGCCTGGCATTGGGCGCCTTGGGACTCTGCGCCAAAGCCATCCGAGCAAAGCGACCCTTTGTCGCCCTGGTACATCACCCCTTGGCGCTTGAGTCTGGCATTCCAGCTGACTTAGCCCGCCAGCTACATCAAAGCGAGCAAGCGGCATTGACTTATGCAGACCACATCATCGTCACGAGTCAAATAACGGGGCAAACACTGATCGAGCAATTCGATGTGCCGACACTGAAAATCAGTGTCGTTGAGCCTGGCGTTGACCGCCCAGATCATGTTTTATCGACGCCGCTCACACACAGACTGCCCCAGCACCCCGTCAGATTGCTCTCGGTTGGCGCGCTGGTTGCACGCAAAGGGTTTGATATCTTGATCAAGGCGCTTGGCACCCTTGCCGACATTGACTGGCAGCTCACCATTGTTGGTGATCAAGAACGCTCACCTGCTTGCACCAGTGAGATCAACCAATTGATCAGACACTTCAACATCACTCCCAAAGTGAAGCTGGCTGGGGCACTTCCAGCCCACCTGCTCGCTCAGCACTACGAGCAGGCCGATCTCTTTGTGCTGGCCTCACGGTACGAGGGTTACGGCATGGCATACAGCGAAGCGTTGGCTTGGGGGCTGCCTGTCGTTGGCACAGACGGTGGTGCAGCGGCACAGACGCTGGCGACACCAGCTGCGAAAATCGTGCCGGTAGACGATACCGACACATTGGCAGCAACGCTTAGAACGCTCATTTCAGACCATGATCTGCGCCAAACGATGCGTCAAGCAGCGTTAGATCATGCGCAACAATTGCCAAGCTGGCAGGGGTCAGGTCTAAAATTTGCGCAGGCTATCTCAGCAAAAAGCACACTCGATTAACACATCCTGGCCCAAGCCATAGGAGCTCGCTTTGAAGCGCCGCGCGTTGACCAAACGGTCCAAACCGGGCGCCCGCACGCCGGCAATCCCAGGGCCAAGTAGCAAGGGCGATGTGATCAGGTGCAGGTAGTCCAGTGCACCCGCCCCTAAAAACCGGGTCAAAGTGTTGGCACCACCCTCTACCAAAACTCGGCGCCATCCCTGTCTGGCCATCCATTGCCGAAATTGATGCATGTCAGTTTGACCGTTCTGGGCAAAACCCTCAAACGCGAGCTGCTCGACCCCAGGCGGCCAGGCCACGCCCTTTGCCCCGGTTGTCGTCAATACAATCCGGCGTACTGATTGGTCCGCCAGACAAACGGCATCGACGGGTGAACGGGCTGATGGGTCAATGACCAAACGGGCTGGGCTGGTGCCTGGCACCAACCGAACATTAAGCTTGGGATTATCGGCAAGCAATGTTCCCACGCCAATGACGACAACATCTGCCCACGCCCGAAGCTGATGCAAATGAACCAATCCCCCTTGGCCGTTGATGTATTTCGACTGACCTGTGGCCGTGGCAATCTGACCGTCAAGCGACTGACCTAGCTGCCCAACCAGTGTCAAACCGTCCAAGCTCGGCGTTAGCTGACTAGCAGTCCAAATCATCGTTTCTAGAGTTTTCATTGCAACAAAACCACAATACAACCAAAATCAAGGGTGTGCAGTAAGCCCAATATGTTGAGGCTCGGCTACACTATCGCACGAAATGTTTGCATTAAACCGCAAGCATGGTCTTCTGTCTAACCTGATCCTGTGAAACGTATTAAATGAATTCACCCCTTGCGAGTATGGGTCCCGTTTTGGGGATCCCTAGTGCCTTGTCCAAAGTAGATCGCGCTGTGCACGAGTTGCGCCGAGGAGACACTCTGGTGATTCAAAGCCAGTCTGGCCGACACGCCATCATCGCAGCTGAAGCGGTGACACAGCAAATCCTCGATAGCCTTCAAGTAGATGTAGCCACCGACTGGCGCTTGGTGCTTGCCGGGCAACGAGCTGTGCGTGTCGGGTTCGAGGTAGATGCGCAAGACTCTGTGTATCAGTTGAAACCAACACAGCCAGTTGATGCCAAGACGCTACACCAATTGGTTGATCCAACGTTTGCATTACAGCCGTCCGATCGAGATCACACCAGCAACTGGAGAATAGACGCGGGCGATCACATCGATGGCGCTGCAGTACTTCTGCATAAACACGCTGGTCTGCTGCCGGCCTGTATCATCGTGACGCTTGGTGATAGCCAAATTACGGACACGGTGTGCATTACCGAAGCCGATATCCGCGCCGGTATCTCAGAGCAGCGCGAATCGCTGCACGTTGTGAGCCGCGCGCAAGTACCCCTAGAGGACGCCGAAGATGTGCAAATTGTTGCATTTCGGCCACAAGATGGTGGCACCGAACATCTGGCCATCATCGTTGGTAAGCCGGACTTGAATCAACCAGTGCTCATTCGTCTGCATTCCGAATGCTTCACCGGTGACCTGTTAGGGTCGTTGCGCTGCGATTGCGGCAGCCAGCTGCGCGGTGCAATTTCCTTGATGGGTTCCACACACGGCGGGATTCTGCTGTACCTTGCGCAAGAAGGTCGCGGCATTGGACTTATCAATAAGCTGCGTGCCTACCAACTGCAAGACGCTGGTCTCGATACGGTCGACGCCAACTTTGATCTTGGGTTTGAGGAGGATGAGCGCGACTACATGCCAGCCGTGCAAATGCTCAAACACCTGAATGTCCGGCAAGTACGTGTACTGACCAACAACCCCCGCAAAGTCAATGCGCTAAGTCGCTTGGGTGTGAACGTGGTTGAGCGTGTCGCCCATGTGTTTCCAGCCAATCGTCATAATCGCGGCTATCTGATGACAAAGGGTAGTCGTGGTGGTCATTTGTTTGACATGGCAGAGTTTGATCAAGAAGGCTGAAAATCATCTAAAAGTCAAAACAGTCCGGTTTGGACCTCACTTGGGAACAGCCTCTGGCCTGCGGCTCAAACTCTGGTTCTTGGTTAGGCATACCAAAACCAAAAGATGGAAAGAAATCGATCGGTCTCATGGGGCTGCACACTGCTAACCCACCCGATAGATTAGGCCATATCAAGGAAAACAAATGCAAAAAAATCAAATCATTGGCTGGCTTGCTACTTGCAAGCTCGCTATGAAGCCCTGCTTTCGCTAATGACCAATTGAACTTGGTCGGCACCTGGGTTGGTGTGGCCAATGTAGCTGTTCTGGGTGTTAACCCACACCACGAGACAACCAACGCTGAAGAAGTCCGATTCGCCAAGACGAAGTTCACTTTCATCATTGACAAGCAACAGGGCCACACTTTTTCTGGTTATCGGTTCTCGAACAATGGACACGAAGACAGGTTTGTTGGGGCACTTCGGTCAGATATGAAAAGTGGCGTCATCAGCGACTCAGATGGCACGCGCGAATTTCAAATGGTGGGCAAAGACCTCATGGATAGCTGTTACACACACACCATTAGCGCCAATGGTCGCAGTACAGTCGCAGAATGTAACGAGCTCAAGCCCCAATAATTTCTTCGCTTTGCTCAGAGCCTGGGTGATTGCCTGAATCCAACTGACTACTGCATGACCAGTGGTATTGCACTGGCACATCAGACATTAAACAGTCATTTACTAGTCTATCTATATGATTTAATTTGATTAAATATATAGAAGGGGTTTACTTATACCCGCTTTTATACCCGAAAATAACCGACGTAGATCGGGCCGACGTCCGTTCGACTCGCTCCCTTTGCAGATCAGGCCTGTTTTCCAACAAATTTCTTTTTCACTCGTCGAACCGAGCGCCAACGGATTATGAGTCCACTGTTCTAACTAAGCATGAGCTAGAGGGCCCCTGTCAAGACAATCCGATGTTCTACCCGACTTCAGCGCCTAGCTTTTGATGGCAAAAAACCAAGTTCGCCAAGCCGCACCAAAACGTAGAATCTTTCCATGAGTGCCGTTATGAGCCTCACCGCACTCACGGACATACCATGGCACTCGCTAGGTGATACCGACTCAACAGCTGGCTAGCTATCGAGTCGATGTTGACTCGATAGCCGCAAGACATCAGGCAGCGACAGCCACCGCCTCTTCAGGTGCGGGGATGCGAATCAGGTAATCAAAAGCACTAAGCGCCGCTTTTGAGCCTTCGCCGGCAGCCACGACAATTTGCTTATACGGCACTGTCGTCACATCACCTGCGGCAAATACGCCGTGTACGTTGGTGTGGCACTTGGCATCGATCACGATTTCACCGAACTTGCTCAACTCTACCGTGCCCTTGAGCCATTCCGTGTTGGGAACCAGACCAATTTGCACAAAGACACCATCGAGCTCAATGTGGTGCTCTGTGCCCGTGGCACGATCTTTGTAGCTTATGCCGTTGACCTTTTGTCCGTCGCCCGTGATTTCAGTCGTTTGAGCGCTGGTGATGATCGTCACGTTGGGTAAGCTTTTAAGCTTGTTGACCAACACCGCATCGGCCTTTAGCTGATCAGCAAACTCAATCAGTGTGACATGAGCCACGATGCCGGCCAGATCAATAGCTGCCTCGACACCCGAGTTGCCACCACCAATCACCGAGGTACGCTTGCCTTTAAACAACGGGCCATCGCAATGGGGGCAGTAGGCCACACCACGATTCTTGTATTCTTCTTCGCCAGGCACATTGACGTTGCGCCAGCGCGCACCCGTCGCCAGAATGACGCTGCGTGAGTGCAACACGCCACCGTTGGCGAGTTGCAACTCAACCAACCCACCCTCGGTGCTAGCCGGTACCAAGCGGCTGGCTTGCTGCATTTTCATGATATCAACGCCGTACTGCTTGACATGGGCCTCGAGCGCTGCCGACATCTTGGGACCATCTGTTTCAAGCACGGAAATGTAATTCTCAATACCCATCGTATCGTTGGTCTGGCCACCCATGCGATCGGCAACAATACCCGTGCGAATTCCCTTGCGGGCCGCATAGACAGCAGCTGCAGCGCCAGCAGGACCGCCGCCCACCACCAGCATATCAAAGGCTTCTTTTGCATTGATTTTGGCCGCTTCACGTGCGTCCGAGTTAGTGTCAAGTTTGGCAATGAGTTCTTCAACCGTCATGCGACCTGATGAGAACACCTCTCCATTCAAAAACACCATGGGCACAGCCATCACGTGGCGCTCGTTGACATCGTCCTGGAACGCGCCACCTTCAATCACCACGGTTTTCACCTTGGGATTGAATACCGCCATGAGTGACAAGGCTTGGACCACGTCTGGACAGTTATGGCAGTTAAGCGACATGTAGACTTCAAACTTGTAATCACCATTCAGCGCCTTGATTGACTCCAGCACATCTGCTTCAACTTTAGGGGGATGGCCGCCAGTCCACAGCAATGCCAGGACCAGCGAGGTGAACTCATGTCCCAAGGGTAGACCAGCAAACCGAACGCCCTGCGTTTCACCGGCCCGTGCAATCACAAATGACGGTGAGCGAGCATCGTTGCCCTGCGTGTCCAAGGTAACCTTGTCTGACAAACTGACGATGGTTTCAAGCAATTCAAGCATCTGCTTACTTGTCTCGCCGTCGTTCAAAGTCGCAATCAGACGTATGGGGTGACGCAACAAGGCCAAGTACTGTTCCAATTGTGATTGGATCGTATTGTCGAGCATAAGAGTTCTCCTGGTGGAGGTTGGCCACTCACTAATCGTGCGATGGCTAGAAACGGTCGTACGGTTTTACGTATCGCGGCTCAGCCACCCGCGCCTTGCATAACGCCCCGCCCGGCGGGACGTTATCGTGACAAAAATTAAATCTTGCCAACCAAATCGATGGAAGGAGCCAGCGTTTCGGCACCTTCTTTCCACTTGGCGGGGCACACTTTGCCGGGGTTAGCGGCGGTGTACTGTGCTGCTTTGAGTTTACGCAGTGTTTCAGACACGTCACGCGCGATTTCGTTGGAATGCACTTCCATGGTCTTGATCACGCCATCGGGGTTCACAATGAAGGTACCGCGCAAAGCCAGACCTTCTTCAGGAATATGAACACCAAATGCGTTGGTCAGAGCATGGGTGGGGTCGCCGATCAAAGGGAAACGGGCTTTACCCACGGCGTCGGAAGTCTCGTGCCACATTTTGTGTGAGAAGTGTGTGTCAGTGGTGACGATGTAGACCTCGGCACCTGCTTTTTCGAACTCAGCGTAGTTATCAGCTGCGTCTTCGATTTCGGTTGGGCAGTTAAACGTGAAAGCGGCTGGCATAAAAATCAAGACGGACCACTTGCCTTTGAGGCTTTTGTCGGACACTTCAATGAACTCGCCTTTGCCCGAACGGTTTACGAAAGCTTGGGCTTTGAACGGCTGAACCTGGGTATTGATCAATGACATAAGTTTTCCTTTATTTGATGACGTTATGAAGGGATTGCGACAATAAAGCACAAAGTGATCATTGCCATAAGAGCAAAACGAACTTTTCGCTCGTTTTATCTTCTCACAGGTCGTTATCGTAAACCCGAATTTTGTCGAAACAATGATAGCAAAAGCTGATATTTTTCAATCTGTTTCATAGATTTTGTCTATAAAAAATATCAGCTAGCGCTGTGCGGCCCAGGCACTTTTCACGGCATTTCCCGATGCCTGTTGACGCCGACCGAAAATTGACCAGTTGGGGGGTGCGGACAATCTGGGTTGGGAAGCTTGAAACGGTAGCGCCAAGCCTTGACACCAGTAGGCTTGACCTCCAAGTAAAGACCTTGACCATCCGAAAGCTTGTAGGGCTTATCTTTGGGCTTTGCAGTTCGGCACTGGGTATCTGTGAGTATGGCGTACCCACTTTTTTAGGTGGGGGAGTTTTTCATGCCCACCACCGTATCCACTTTTAAACCAAATCACAACGGACAGAGACACACAAGAATGGACTAATTTCCAAACAACTTATTGATCTAATTGATTATTTTTAGTTCAACCATACCCGCTCTGATGCTAGTTTTTGCTAGACGTTAAACAAAAAATTCATGACATCGCCATCTTGAACGACATACTCTTTGCCTTCAGCACGCAACTTGCCCGCTTCTTTGGCCGCTTGCTCACTGCCGCAGCCAACATAGTCATCAAACGCAATAGTTTGCGCACGGATAAATCCACGCTCAAAATCCGTGTGGATCACGCCAGCAGCCTGTGGTGCTGTTGCACCGATTGGCACTGTCCACGCACGGACTTCTTTGACACCCGCGGTGAAATAAGTCTGCAAGCCAAGCAGCTTGAAGGCTGCGCGAATCAGTCGGTTCAAGCCAGGCTCTTGCATACCCATGTCGGCCAGAAACACGGTCTTGTCCTCGTCGGACAGGTCAGCAATTTCAGCCTCGATTGATGCGCAAATAGCAACCACCGGCGCCTGTCGCTCATGCGCATAAGCCTCAAGCTTTTGCAGCAAAGGATTGTTGTCGAACCCATTGTCGCTAACATTGCCCACATACATGGCCGGCTTGGCGGTGATAAAGCACAAAGGCGCAATCAATGCCCGATCTTCTTTGGACAGTGGCAGGGTTCGAATTGGCTTGGTGTGATTCAAATGCGCAATGACTTGCTCAAGAATGACGACTAGCTTTTGTGCCTCTTTGTCGCCAGAGCGGGCAGTCTTTTGATGACGGTGCAAGCCCTTCTCTGCCGTTTGCATGTCTGCCAGACAAAGTTCAGTTTCAATCACTTCAATATCGGCAATCGGATCCACTCGCCCCGCGACATGAATCACATTGTCATCCTCAAAACACCGCACAACATTGATGATGGCATCGGTTTCGCGAATGTGAGACAGAAATTGATTGCCCAAACCTTCACCCTGGCTCGCACCGGCCACTAAGCCAGCAATATCCACGAACTCGACTGTGGCGGGCAAGATGCGCTCTGGCTTAACAATATCTGCCAGTTGATTCAGTCGGGGGTCAGGCACTTCAACCACACCCACATTGGGCTCGATCGTGCAAAACGGGTAATTCTCTGCTGCGATGCCCGCCTTGGTGAGTGCATTAAAGAGAGTTGACTTGCCAACGTTGGGCAGTCCAACGATGCCACATTGCAGTGCCATAACAATTCCAGTTCAAATCAAACGAAACACAAGTGTAACCGCCACTGGGGGTTGCTTTCCCGATAAAGCCTTAAGCCAGTCCCGCACTTTGCAACCAACGCATCGCCAACCAAGCTGCCATCAGCGGCCCAAAGTTAAACAGCGCATGTAGCAGCATGGCTGCACCGATGCCGCGCATCACCCGAATCCACCCTAACACCAGACCAGTAAACCACTGCGGCAATATTAACGCCGGCAACATCCACCACTGTGCCGAGGTAAACGTGAAGTTAAAAAGATGCAACGACGCAAACATCAACACTGACAAATGAAACACCAGCCAGAACCAGCGTCTGTACAGCCTTAGCCATTGACGGGCCATGAGACCAGGCATTGGATTGGCACTGGTCACCCGGTAGAGCGCCAATATCACCAAGGCAAAAATCAAACTTTGCCCGACACCGGGCTTGAGCCATAAAGCCAGCACCATCAAGGGCACTAGCCACAGCGCAATGCCCGGGCGACGAAGCCCATATCGAAACAGCATTTCTTCAACCAGCGGCGCCCAAACCAAGGCCAACAGCCATGGCAAATTTGCCGGATCAACCGCATGCGTGGCGCCGGCCTGCTTGGAAATGCTGATAACAATGGGCCCAAACAGAAAGAGGTTGATGCCCCAAAGTATGGCCGCCCAACCTAACAAACGCATTAGGCCAATGCCTGGCAGCCAGTCGAGCAGCCATGCCGTGTTTGGTTTAACCTGACGACAGCGCGGGGCGAACCGCGGGCGCTTCACAAACACCCAGAAGTCGTACCACTCGTCGAGCCACGTCATCCGACGCGGCTGCAGCTTAGTCTGGCTTGGCTGGCTCATCATCGCGATGCAGTTGCGCCATGGCGCGGTTCATATCAGCCGCCAACAAAACTGGCATAGCCTGATCACACCGATCTAGCACCTTGTCAATCAGCTGCTGGTCAGCTTGTGACGGCTGGTGCAGCACGAAATCAGCCACACCTTGATTCAGGCCTAAGGCCCGTGGATGGCCAATACCGATACGCAAGCGCCAGAAATTTGGTTCACCCATGACCGCCTGAATGTCTCGTAAACCATTATGTCCCGCGTGGCCGCCACCATATTTCAGGCGCACTTGGCCAGGCAACAAATCAAGTTCGTCATGCACAACCAGCGTGTCGGACAGTGCGATCTTGTAGAAGCGCGCAAGCGCACCAACTGACTGCCCAGACCGATTCATGTAAGTGGTGGGCTTTAAAAACCATATCTGCCTGCCTTGCCATTTCGCCTTAGCCACTTCCCCAAAGAAAGACTTCTCAGGCTGGAAACTCGCATTGAGTTTTTGGGCCCAGCGCTCAACCATCCAAAATCCGGCATTGTGCCGAGTTCGTTCATATGGGATGCCGGGGTTGCCTAAGCCAACCACGAGAGAAATGGATTCGGTTGCCATGAAGTGTGCATGAACACAAAAACAGGTGAGCCGCAAGGCTCACGTTCAAAAACAAAGCCCCGTTGACTGTAACATCGACGGGGCTTTGGGAGGCTAAAAGTCTCAGCCAAAACTGCCTTGACTAGCCTTGGCTGGGCTTTGCATCACCTTGCTCTGCGTCTTCACCACGCAGGGCAGAAGGCACAGTAGCCGATGCCACCACCGGATTGTCCTCACCACCGTGCCGCAGATACTTCACGCCCACCGGAAACTTGATATCGTTGACGTGAATTGACTGGCCTGCCAAGACAGTGGCGAGATCAACCTCGATAAACTGGGGCAAGTTGGCTGGCAAACACTCGATTTCAAGCTCAGTGATGACATGCGAAATGATGGCTGCACTCAGTTTGACCGCAGGCGACATCTCTGCGTTGATGAAGTGCAAAGGCACCTTGGTGTGCAAGACCTTCTTGGCATCAACACGCTGAAAGTCAATGTGCAGCACTTGCTGCTTATAGGGGTGCCACTGAACAGCACGCAACAGCACTGAGTGCTTCTTGCTGTCTAGCTTCATATCGAGAACAGATGCGTGAAACTGCTCTTTACGCAACGCATGGTAGATCTCGTTGTGATCAACTTCAATATTCAGCGGCGGCTCCTGGCCTCCATACACGATGGCAGGCACTCGACCCGCACGGCGCAGGCGGCGGCTCGCACTCGTTCCCTGAAGGCTCCGTGAGGTTGCATTAAATTCCATTTTTAACTCCAAAATTAGGCTCACGCCCGTAATTAACTTGAGCCAACAATTAACTCAAGCATCGGTTGCCTGTCGCGACCAACAGACAACCTGATCCTCTGCTCATGATGTCCAACGACATCACCAATCCATTCATTAATCCACAAATAACGAACTGACAGACTCCGCATGGGAAATGCGCAATATCGTCTCACCCAAGAGTGCCGCACAGGACAACTGTCGAATCTTTCCACAGGCCATGGCCGCCTCTGACAAAGGAATCGAATCAGTCACCACCAGCTCATCGAGATCTGAAACGGCAATTCGTTCAACTGCACCACCAGACAAAACGGCATGCGTGCAATAAGCGTAAACGGCCCCGGCGCCACGCTCTTTCAGTGCTTGGGCGGCCTTGCAAAGGGTTCCGGCGGTGTCGACCATGTCATCCATAATCACACAGGTACGACCATCTACATCACCGATAATATTCATCACCTCAGAGACGTTGGCGCGCGGACGCCGTTTGTCGATAATGGCCAAATCAGCTTCGAGCTGTTTGGCCAATGCACGAGCCCGCACAACACCACCGATGTCAGGTGACACCACCACGAGGTTGGACAAATTACGACGCCAAATATCGCCAAGCAAAATCGGGCCGGCGTAAATGTTGTCCACCGGGATATCAAAAAAACCTTGAATCTGATCTGCGTGCAAATCCATGGTCAGCACACGATCAACACCCACTACCTGCAACATGTTAGCCACGACCTTGGCTGAAATCGCCACTCTTGCCGAACGTGGCCGACGGTCCTGGCGTGCATATCCAAAATAAGGGATTGCGGCGGTAATCCGGCCAGCGGATGCCCGGCGCAGCGCGTCCACCATCACCATCACTTCCATCAGGTTGTCATTGGTTGGAGCACAGGTTGGCTGCAACACGAACACGTCCTTACCGCGAACGTTCTCGTTGACTTCGACCATGACTTCACCATCGGAAAATCGGCCAACCGACATTTTTCCTAGGGACATATCCAAATGATTCACCACGTCCACGGCCAAACGTGTGTTTGCCGTGCCGGTGAAGATCATGAAACTTTCAGGGGTCATGGTGAAAGCATCGCTGGAAAGAAAAAGCTGCTGAACCACGCCACTAGGACGCACATTTGTTCAACAGCTTCATTATTGGCTGGGGAGGAAGGATTCGAACCTTCGCATGCCGGAATCAAAATCCGGTGCCTTAACCAACTTGGCGACTCCCCAATTAATCTTTTAGCCAAAACCTGAGTGGATGCTGTGGCAACCCATCACAAGCAAAGACCTCTTCGATTACTGCATCACTGCCATTACCTACCTGCGTCATTTTAGCCATCAAACCGTCTAGCGCCAATTCGGCGTCTTCGGGACGATCAAACTCAGCAAAAAAACAACTGCCTGAACCTGACAATCGAACCGGGTGACCCTCGCGTTTAGCCCACCCTATTCCTTCAGCAACCGCCGGAAAAAGGCGACAAGCAACCGGTTCAAGATCATTGCGGCCAAAGCCGGGATAGATTTTACTAAACTCAACAAATCTAGTGGTCCCGGAAAAGTCCGATATTTTGACTTGATCCGAGTTGCGTGTCAAATCGCGATCCCCAAAAATGCTTGCTGTCGGGACCCCCACACAAGGCTTCAATACGAGGTAGCTCATATCTGGTGCGCGCACCGGCGTGATCTGCTCACCCACACCTTGCACAAACGCTGTCTGACCAAATACGAAAAACGGCACATCAGCACCTAAAACCAGACCCAGATTAGCCAACTCTTGTGTGTTCAATCCCGTGCGCCATAGGCGATTAAGCCCAATCAGGACAGTCGCCGCGTCACTGGAGCCACCACCAAGGCCACCGCCAACTGGAATTCGTTTTTTGACGACTAGGTGAGCACCAAGATGCGTGCCTGTGCGTTGCCTCAACAATCGGGCGGCTTTGACGGTCAAGTCATCTTGCTCGCTAACCATGACGCCGATATCACTTTCGCGTGAAATTTGCCCATCGCGGCGCAAATCTATCGTGATGCTGTCAGACAATGAAATCAGTCTGAACAAAGATTCCAGCAAGTGGTACCCATCGTCTCTGCGACCCACGACATGCAAAAACAAATTCAACTTGGCTGGCGCTGGCAAATCATAGAGCGTCACTTTTGCCTGCTCCCGCTATAACGGCTGGTCGGCCACCAATCGGAGGGTGACAAGCCGACCTTGCTGTTTACCTTGTGCACTGACCCTGGCCGGCCCATCCTCGCCGTATCGATCAAAGCTCACCAGCCAACCAGACTGATTAAACGACACAATGCGCCCTTGGGCATCGCGCTTCAAATTAGTCACCTTGTCTTCGTTTAGCACGCGACCATTGATCCAGTCTTCAAGCACGTCTAGCGGCACAGGCGCACCGAGCACGCCAGCAAGCAACTCCTCACCAGACACTGCCCTTTGCGTTGGCGCATCAGGCGTCTCTAGCGTTGCCCCGGCAGCCGATACTGTCAGGCGAGCCAGCGTCGAACCCAATGGGCTCTGCAGGTCTAGCTGCCACCCTTTGGCTAGATTACGCCACACAAAACTGCCTTGGATAGCCTCAATTGGTGCATTGGGCACTTGTGTTTGCACAGAGAACTTACCCTGGCGCTGCTTCAAAACCAAATCGTTTTGGGATTCAAGTTGATGTGATGCGCATCCAGTGACCGCGAGCACCACCAACACTGGCGCAAGCCAGCCAAGCAAGCTCACTGGCTGACCCCAAAACGCTCGAGGGTTTCTTTCAAAACCGGGCTGCCATCTTCCAACTCCAAACCTTGACGCCAAACCTCTTTGGCCTTGTCCTGCTGGCCCATGACCCACAGAACCTCGCCCAGATGGGCTGCAATCTCGCCCTCGGGTCTGACCTCAAAGGCCTGCCGCAAATATCTCTCAGCCAGCTGATTGTCACCTTGCCTGAACTTCACCCATCCCATGCTATCCAGAATATAGGGATCGTCTGGCAGAATTTGATGTGCTCGGTGAATCAGCTCATACGCTTCTTCCAGCCTGACGTTGCGATCCGCCATCGAATAGCCCAGCGCGTTGTACGCGTGCGCGTAGCCGGGATCCAGTTCAATCACCTGACGTAGATACTTCTCCATATCGCTGTAACGCTTCTGCCGCTCAAGGAGCATCCCAAGTTCGTACTTGATTTCAACTGAATCCAGAATCTCCAGGTTCGCCTGCTGCAGGCGCTCAATAGCCTGCTCGTAGCGCTTTGCATTACGCAAAATCTGGGACAGTGTCAGCACACCAATCAGCTGCTCGTCCTGATCAGCCGGATGAGCAGCATCGATCATGGCCACTGCCTCGTCAACGCGGCCCTGCTCAGCCCTGATGCTTGCTTGTCGAAGCCTGGCCGAGTATCTCGCTGAAGGCTCCTCAATTCGTCCCAGCCATGCAATGGCCTCATCGGCTTGGCCCTCGTCTTGAGCAATTCGGGCCAGCAACTGATATGCATCAGCCACGGCTGCCGCGGCATCCGTGGCTCCGGGTGCAATCGCGTCCTGGCGCTGCAACTGAACTTCAACATACTGCAGCAATAATTCTCGCGCCTGCGACAGCCGTTTGTCCTGATACGCCAGTTGTGCGCGAACAAACAAC
This sequence comes from Lautropia mirabilis, assembly GCA_945876565.1. Lineage (GTDB taxonomy): Bacteria > Pseudomonadota > Gammaproteobacteria > Burkholderiales > Burkholderiaceae_B > Algicoccus. The sequence goes on from CAMCOS010000008.1 coordinate 49,382, forward strand.
AAATCAAAATCTTCCGGGTACTGGGCAGACATCAATCCAAGCTCATCGAGCGCACCTTGAACATCACCTATCTCGGCGAGTTGACCAGCAAGCATCAAACGAAGCTGACGTGCTTTGGGATAAGCACGAGCGAACTGCTTGGCGCTTTTGACTGCCGCCGTTGGATCCACAGACATGCCGTAATCAAGCACACGCATGGCCGCATCTTCAGAGTCGGGTTTCAAGCGCTGGGCTTTTTGTGCTTCAGAAAGCGCCATGTTGTAGTCGCCTGCGGCCTGCGCCATATCGGCAAGCGCGATGTAGGCTGCTAGCGTACCTTGTACCTGTGCGATCTCTATGGTCTGTTCCAGCAGTTGCAAAGCCAGCTGACGATCCTGAACACGACGCAAAACATTCAGTGCATTCAAGAGTGCTTCAGTTTTGTCAGCCGTGGCTTGAATCTGTCTAGCCAGCAATCGCGGCAGACCGTCGGTCTTACCTGCAGCGGCAGTCAGCGCCAAGCGGGTTGACCGAGCGTTTTCAGCGCTTGGGTCATTGACCACCCAAACCTCTGCTGCTTGCAATGCACCCTGCAAATCGCCAACTGCAGCGTAAAGCTCAACCGCCCGTTGTGCCAAGCGCGGATCCGCTGTCTCGCGCGCGAGCTCCAAAGTCGTGCCGGCCGCTGGCAGGATTGCGCCGCGTTGCACAGCAATCTCGACAGCAAGCAACCGATAAAGAATGTCGGCTGACATGACAACGTGAGGCAATGCGCCCGCATTCAGTGTAATCAGACTACTAGGCAGCGTTGCTGGCTCTTTAATGGGCGGTTGACCTCCAGATTGAGCCAGCACGGGCAATTCGTGGGCGCAAGCCGTACCAGACAGTGCCAGCAGCACCACCAGAACTGATCGCTTCATCCGACGCACCTTGCTCAACACAAAACCCCTACCGACTCACACCAATCGTGGCAAAATTCGAGCACTTGCCATAACAACGCATCATCTTAGCACCCGACCATGCCGGAACTGCCAGAAGTTGAAACCACCAGATGCGGCATTGAACAAACAGCCGTGGGCGCTCGCCTCATGAGTATGCCGATTCGTGAGCGCCGACTGCGCTGGCCGATCGAGAGCTCATTGCCCGAGTGCATACTTAATCACACACTGGTGGCGTGCACGCGTCGAGGCAAGTACCTTTTGATGGATTTCGACAAGGCCGGCACGGTAATCGTTCACCTTGGCATGTCTGGCTCCATCCGGAACTGCGCGTCTGACAGCCTGTGGCAAGCGCACGACCACTTGCAGTGGACCTTCGACAACGGCAATTGTCTGCGCTATCACGACCCACGCCGGTTTGGGTCAGTTCTATGGCACCCTATCTCAAACGGCGCGGTCTTGAACCACCCCCGACTAACTGAACTTGGGGTCGAGCCATTAACAGACGACTTCACGGCTGAGCACCTGCTAGCTGGCGTCAAAGGAAAGTCCCAAAGCATCAAGCAGACATTACTTGCTGGCCACCTTGTCGTTGGGGTTGGTAATATTTACGCCTCCGAGAGTCTTTACCGCGCCAAAATACACCCGGAGATGCCCGCAGGCCGATTGGCCCGCGCGCAAGCCCATCGACTAGTAACCGCCATTGTGGAGACGCTCAATGACGCGCTTTCTAGCGGCGGCAGCACTTTACGTGACTATGTGAGCGCCAATGGCCAGCCCGGTGCCTACTTCACACTGCACGCAGCGGTCTATGAAAAACAAGGCCAACCGTGTCAGCGTTGTGGCACTGCTATCAAACGCATCGTGCAAGGGCAACGTGCCACGTACTTTTGCCCACGCTGTCAGCGGTTTAAACGTTAATCACCTTGCCAGGGTTAAGCATCCCCTTCGGATCAAGGGCTGCCTTGATCTGACGCATCAGCCTAAGCTCAAGCTCGGACTTATACCGCGGCAACTCATTGACCTTTAACTGCCCAATGCCATGCTCGGCACTGATTGAGCCATTAAAAAAAGCCACGCTGTCATGCACCAACTCATAGATCTGGGGTTGCAGTCCCAGAACTTCCGTTTCCGCCTGCCCCGCGCCTGGGGCCACGTTGTAGTGCAGATTGCCATCACCTAAGTGACCAAACACGACGTTATGAATACCAGGAAACTTGGCTTGTAGCGCGGCATTGGTCACTGACACGAACTCGGCAATGCGCGAAATCGGTATCGACACATCGTGTTTGACGCTTTTGCCAAGCTCGGCTTCTGCCAACGGAATACTTTCACGCAAGTGCCAGAAGGCTTTGCTCTGAGCAACTGACTGCGCGATGGCAGCGTCAAGCAATAGGTCGTCCTCCATCGCGTGACCGAGCACCTCTTCAAACCGCGCCTGCGCATGCTCGGCACTTTCGCTATCAGACAATTCAAGCAAGGCAAACCAGGCAGAGTTGGCTGACTCACCTTCAAAGGGAATGCGCTGGTCGCTAAAAAGCCGAACGACCGCCTGCAATACAGGCCCCGCCATGACTTCAAATCCAGTTAGCGCCGATCCAAACCCCTGTCGCGCGCGCGACAAAAACGTCACGGCATCTTCAAGACTGGCAAACGCCAACATGGCTGTTCGCTGGGCCACCGGCATCGGATAAAGCTTAAGCGTTGCTGCCGTAATGATGCCAAGTGTGCCCTCACTGCCCACGAACAAGTCGCGCAAGTCATAACCCGTGTTGTCTTTACGTAAACCCCGCAGGCCATGCCAGATTTCTCCCTCAGCAGTCACCACCTCCAAACCCAGCGTCAGTTCGCGCGCGTTGCCATAGCGCAGCACCTGCGTGCCACCGGCGTTAGTCGCAAGATTGCCGCCAATCGTGCAGCTGCCTTCGGCGGCCAGGCTCAAGGGAAATAAGCGTCCCACCTCGCGCGCTGCCTCCTGCACGCGCTGCAAGATACAGCCAGCCTCAACGGTGATGGTGTCATTGTCGGTATCAATGGCTCGGACCTTGTTGAGCCGTGCCGTCGAGAGCACCACCGCATGGCCAGACTGATCCGGCGTGGCACCGCCACAAAGCCCAGTGTTGCCGCCAATCGTGACCACCGGAACGTTGTTGCTCGCGCACAGTTTGACCACTGCCGCCACTTCCTCGGTGGTACCCGGTCGTACCACCGCCCGGGCTTTGCCACGATACCGCCCACGCCAGTCAACCAGATAAGGCTCGGCCGCCTCGTCTGTTAACACGTGCGCCTGACCAACCACTTTGATTAAGTCCTGAAGCATTACGTTCCCCGTGACCATCTGCTATTTTTTTAGGCGACTCACTTAGGCAACTCAACAACCTGAGCCAGCGTTCGAATCGTTTTTGATGCTACTGACCCAGTTGAGCCAATATATTTGCGATAATAGCCACAAAATCTCTTAGCCTGATGGATTGACCATGTCATCGTCTGAACTGCCCAAACACGTCTTTAAAGCCTACGATATTCGTGGGGAATTTCCCGCTGATTTAAATGCCGAGTTCGCGACCCTGCTAGGTCGAAGCCTCGCTGCACGCGCCAAATCGGCCAATGTTGATCGAATCGTGATCGGCTACGATGGTCGCTTGAGCAGCCCTGATCTTGCCAGCGCTCTGAGTGCTGGTATCCGCGAAGGTGGTGTGGGAACAGTCGAACTCGGCATGGTGCCGACACCCTTGGTTTACTTCGCCGCCCATCAGTCGGGCACGGGCTCCGGCGTGGCGATCACTGGCAGTCACAATCCGCCGCAATACAACGGTTTTAAGATGATGCTCGCCGGGAAAACCCTGTACGGCGACAGCATCACTAGCCTGCGTGACGACATGAGTCGTCCCAAGGCGGTTGCTTCCAAACCTGGCGTGTCGCAGCAAGTCGATATCAAGCCAACCTATCTCGCACGCGTGGCAAGCGATATCAAGCTCGCGCGCCCCATGAAAATAGCCATTGACTGTGGCAATGGCGTAGCCGGCGTGATTGCCGCAGACCTTTACCGAGCACTTGGCTGTGAGGTGCAGGAACTGTTCTGCGAAGTGGACGGTCAGTTTCCCAACCACCACCCAGACCCTGCTGAGCCGCATAACCTGGTGGACCTAATCAAAGCCGTTCAGGAAAGTGACTGCGAGCTAGGGTTGGCATTCGATGGCGATGGCGATCGCTTGGGCGTGGTGACCCGAAACGGTGAGATCATTTGGCCTGACCGGCAAATGATTTTGTTCGCACGCGACATACTGGAGCGCTTGCCTGCGAGCCAAATTCTGTTTGACGTCAAGTGCAGTCGGCAGTTGCCTTTGGCAATCAAGCAGGCCGGCGGCGAGCCGCTGATGTGCCGAACGGGTCACTCTCTGGTAAAAGCCAAATTAGCTGAAACGGGTGCCCCACTCGCGGGTGAGATGAGCGGACACATCTTCTTTAAGGAGCGCTGGTTCGGGTTTGATGACGGCCTCTACACTGGCGCTCGTTTGTTAGAAATTCTCTCTCGGCAGACCGATCCTTCAGCAGCGCTCGAGGCACTGCCCACCGCCTTTAGCACGCCAGAACTTAAACTCGAGATGAAGGAAGGCGAACCATTTGCGCTAATTGAATCGCTCAAACTGAACGCCAAGTTCACCGGTGCCCAGGCTATATCAACCATTGATGGCATTCGAGTTGATTTCGCAGATGGTTTTGGGCTAGCTCGTCCTTCAAACACGACGCCGGTGGTGGTGCTTCGCTTCGAAGGCGAGACCCCCACGGCGCTCGATCGTATCAAGGAACAATTCCGCACACAACTACAAGCGTTGGCGCCCCATGCGCGACTGCCGTTCTGATAAGGGCACCACTGATGGCACTGCGGTCTACTCCAGCCTGGCAGACGTTTGCGCGGGCCATGCAGTCAGCACACGCTGATCCAGAGCAACTAAGAATCATTGAAGCAGGTCGGCTCACGCTTGACCTCAGCGCGCAACGAGATAGCCCCGACTTACGCCAAGCCGCCATCGGGCTATTGCAACAGGCGAAGTTCGAGCAGATTCGACAAGCTTTGTTTGACGGTGGCATTGTCAACCAATCGGAGAACCGCCCAGCACTGCACACCGCACTGCGAGGCGGCAATGCACCCGAAGCCGTACGAGCATTAATTGCCGAACAACTCGCCCGCATGAAGCACTTTGTAGACGACGCCAATACGCGCAACCGATACAGAAATGTCGTGCACCTAGGGATCGGTGGCAGTGACTGGGGGCCGCGCATGGTTTGGCACAGCCTATGTGGCGTGAACAACAGACGCACTCTTCGCTTTGCTGCCAACATTGACGCACACGCCATCAGCGCAGCGCTCGATGGACTGGATCCGCGTGACACACTCGTGATCGTTGCTTCAAAGTCATTCACCACCACCGAGACCATGACCAATGCCCGAGAGGCGCTTCAGTGGTTAAAGAACGGTGGCATCAAAAAACCACTTGAACAAGTCGTGGCATTAACCGCCAATCCAAAGGCCGCCCTTGAGTTTGGTGTCAAACCCGAGCGGATTTTTGAGTTCTGGGACTGGGTAGGTGGACGATATTCGATCTGGTCAACCATCGGCTTACCAATTGCGTTGGGTCTGGGCTGGCGGGCATTCGAGGAACTGCTTGGGGGTGCTCATGAAATGGATCACCACTTCCAAAACGCCCCCATTGAAGACAACGCACCGGTTCAACTGGCACTGAACATGGTTGCCAACACCAGCGTGCTCGGTTTTACCTCGGAAGTCATTTGCCCATACGATGCGCGGCTGACAGAGTTTGTGCCGTGGCTGCAGCAGCTACAAATGGAATCCCTAGGCAAAGCCGTAGACCAGCAAGGCAACGCGATTGATGTTTCAGTGAGCCCCGCGGTCTGGGGAATGCCTGGCACCGACAGCCAGCACACTTTCTTTCAATGGTTGCATCAAAGCCAGGGCGGCGCGCCAGTCGATTTTATTGTGTGCCTGCAGCCTGATCATCAACTATTGGAGCACCATAAACAGCTGCTGGCCAACTGTCTGGCGCAACGCGCCGCCTTGTGGCGCGGCAGGTCATCTCAGGCGTCCTTCGAAGACCTCAAACAACGCCACCCGCAGCCTCATGCCCAATGGTTGGCAAAGCACTGCGTGCACCCTGGCGGGCGTCCTTCGACATTGATCGTGTTACCCAAGCTAGATGCCCATCGACTAGGCGCACTGCTCGCCTTGTATGAGCACAAGGTGTTTGTGGCTGGTCTGATTTGGGGCTTAAACCCATTTGATCAATGGGGCGTTGAGTTTGGCAAACACCTGGCACATCAATTAATGCAGAATGATCCAGAACAAACCAAGGATTTTGATGCATCGACCAGACATTGGCTAAGCGCCATTGTTCAAGCCACCAAGAACTAGGTCAACTTACTTTGCAGTGGCGTTACCCGTCTGGCTGTTCAATCCAGCAATAGCCAGCGTGGCTAAAGCGATCGCTAACAAAAAAGCAAGCCGAATATCCGTAGCAACTGCCCAAGCCCCGATCACGACGCCCAGTAAGAAACCCAGCAGCGCAATAAACTTGTGCCAACTTATCCCACCCCGCCCGACCTGCATTGGGTAGTCCGCCAGGAAACTGGTAAGGGTCGATGTCATGACGTTGGTGGTAATCGTCACGCGTTTCGCAAGGTACAACACCGCACTCTGAAAACCCATGTATAGCGCAGACAATGCAACGACTAGCCATCCTGCAACCGAGCCTGCCTTGACCGGGATGACCCAGACAATCAGTGTTGCTGCGGCAAGCATCCACCACGCTAGCCACAGGCCTCGGTGGCATGACCCGTCAAGACCTCGGATCTTAAGCATCACCCCCGCCAAAACAGCACCCAATGAATAGCCGATCAATGGGTAGAGAAACACAGCAGCTTGCACATCGCTCGATAAGCCACCCAATGACACGCCCATCAGTATCAAATTGCCCGTCATCAAACCAGCAAATGTGCCGCCTAGCGCCACAAAGCAAATCGCATCTACGATGCCACACACCACACAAATCAAAATGCCACTCACATTCGTTGACATGACCACTCTGCGCAGACTTAAAAGGTGTAGGCCAGACCCATGCCGGCAACTTGGCTACGGGCAGTGCGCACCATCGCCTAGTTGTTCGCGATCGACGCATAGACATAAGCCGTTACATATGACGATATCGCATTTAAAAACGCGACACTAAGAACTTGCTGTGTCGCGGTCTGACCTGAAGCCGCGAGCGCGCCGCGTGGCTGCATGGCCTGCCATGAGAGGCTCGCTGTCCAGCTCTGACATAGTGGCACGGTAGCACCAAGGAATACAGATCTCGCGTTGTAGCCGTCTTGAAATCAGATCAGAGAATCAGGCGTTGTTATCCCCAATCCGCGATCGGACTATGCTGAGCCAGGCAATTGGCCATCAAAAGCGCCATTTGAACTTTCACCAAGAATCAACGAGACGGCCGCAAGCTTCAAGTCATAGCGAGTACCTGCTAACCAAGCGCTTGGCCCTTTGTAGTTCAAACCTGTCGGTGTTGTCGCTGGTGCAATCGCTTGATCATAGGCAGCCGCCAAAACCAGACCGCCACGCTCACTAATATCAAGTCGGTCGTTTCTGGCAGCACGCACATAAAAAAAAGGCCCGAGACCTAATGGTATCGGGCCAAATCCACCAAAGGAGGAGGGTGGAGGAGACAATCTTGCCGAGTCGCTCTCGGACTTGCGTAACCTAGCAGTATCAGACGCAATCAAGCGATATCAGACGAAATCAGCCGAAATTTTTTGCCGGTTTCTTGATGTGGCTTATTCGGGAAACTACCAACACTGGTACGGTTTAGCGACACACTGCTGAACTATACCAGAAAATTTGTGCGATGCAAGATAATTTCACCGATCCCCTATGAAGAGAGGGGGAAATGAAGTCAAAGCATCACCACTCAAGCCTAAGTTTTAAGAATTTTATTTTGTAGAACTAAATGTAGTAAGCACTTTTAGTCATAACTTTAGATATTAATTTCATAACGCTTGGTATCGGAAACGGTAGTTCAACACCACCATGTCGCTGCGCAGTTCGCCGATGCTCAATCTCATCATCGCGCATCTGCGTGATGATCTTACGTGAACGCTCATCGCCCTGTGGCAGCAACTTCAAGTGATCATTTAAATGAGCCTCCACCTGGCGCTCTGTTTCAGCCATGAAGCCCAGGTTGTAACGCTCACCAGCACGGCTGGCGATAAGCCCAAGCGCAAACGAACCGGCGTACCAGACTGGATTGAAGAGGCTCACCCTGCTGTTGACCTCTTTTAGGCGATCCTGGCACCAAACCAAATGATCAACCTCTTCGCGCGCGGCCTTGCGCAACAGCGCTTTGGTCTGCTCCCGCTCCACCGCCAAGGCCTGACCACGATACAAAGCTTGCGCACAAACTTCGCCGACATGATTAATACGCATTAATCCAGCCACATGACGCTGTTGCGGTGGCGTCAGTGACTCAGGCGCCTCGCTCGAGATGCGCCCAGCGGGGTTGGGCCTAGAGGCAACGGCTGCACCAGACAAGACCTGCAAGGCCACGGACGCCTCACCAATGATCTGATCGAGCAAGCCCTCGCTGCGGCGCATGAGACGTCGGTTCAATGTCGTCATAATTCTTGGCTTCCTGTATCTTGAGTTTGCTGTGCAAAATTATCGACTCGGCGCTGCAATGCCACCTCGATATGACCAGTGCCCAAGGCATAATCGCCAGCCAATGATTACCCGATCTCATTTTAGTCGCCGACTGACTAGCAACCAAGCTTAACCCCGACACCTTTACCTCGACACCTTTACCTCGACACCTTTACCCCGACACCTTTACCTCGACACCTTTACCTCGACACCTTTACCTCGACATCCCACCGCCTCAAAAGGCTATCATTGATGACATTACAAAAGCTTTCAGGAAGATCAAACATGCAGTGCACAGTTCAATGGGGCGGCCCCGATGGCATGCTGTTCATCGGAAAGACTGGAACAGGCCACATCGCCGCCATGGATGGGGCGCCAGACGGTGGTGGCCACAACTTGGCACCGAGACCCATGGAAATGGTGCTGCTCGGCACAGGTGGGTGCACCGCATACGACGTTGTGCTGATCCTCAAGCGCGGACGTCATACAGTCACCGGCTGCGACGTGGCATTAAGCGCCGAGCGCGCGCAGACCGACCCAAAAGTATTCACAAAAATCCACTTTGCTTTTACCGTGAGCGGTCACGGCCTGACTCAACAGGCAGTCGAGCGCGCGGTCAAGTTGTCCCACGAGAAATATTGCTCGGCGTCCGCCATGCTCGCCGGCACCGCTGAAATGACTTGGTCAGTAGAAATCCTCGACAGCAAGCAACCGCTGGTAAGCGAGTAGGCGCAATGAACCAGTATGAAACGCTCATGCGCCATGTCTATGAAAATGGCCTCGATAAGTCCGACCGCACCGGCACCGGCACACGCTCCCTATTTGGTCACCAAATGCGGTTTGATCTCTCCAAAGGCTTCCCGCTAGTAACCACAAAGAAATTGCACACCCGCAGTATCTTTGTCGAGTTGCTATGGTTTTTACGTGGTGACTCAAACGTCAAATGGCTACAAGACCGCAACGTAACCATCTGGGATGAATGGGCCAAGGCTGATGGTGACCTCGGACCGATATATGGCGTGCAATGGCGATCATGGCCTGCGCCTGATGGCAATCAGATTGATCAAATCAGCCAGGTCGTCGAACAAATTAAAACCAACCCTGATTCGCGTCGCCTGATTGTCTCGGCCTGGAACGTCGGCTTGATCCCGGAGATGGCTCTGCCGCCCTGTCATGCTTTTTTTCAGTTTTACGTGGCTCAAGGCAGACTGTCGTGCCAGCTTTATCAGCGCAGTGCCGATATTTTTCTGGGTGTGCCATTTAACATTGCCAGCTACGCCTTGCTTACACACATGATCGCGCAGCAAACCGACCTAGAGGTTGGCGATTTCATCTGGACTGGCGGTGATTGCCACCTCTACAACAACCACTTCGAACAAGTGCAGCTGCAGCTTGCCAGAGAGCCCTACCCATACCCAACTCTAACAATCACCAGAAAACCCTCGAGTATTTTTGATTACGAACTCGAGGACTTCATGATCGAGAATTACCAGTTCCACCCTCATATCAAGGCACCAGTGGCAGTATGACCGTCGTTTCATTAATCGTGGCCTACAGCCGTAATCGGGTCATTGGCAAAGACAACCAGTTACCGTGGAAGCTCCCGGCCGATCTGGCTCACTTCAAACGTCAAACGCTGGGCAAGCCCATCATCATGGGCAAAAAAACTTGGGTATCGCTTGGTCGCCCACTGCCGGGACGGCTAAACATTGTGGTCAGCCGTTCCGGTGTTGGTGACTTCACAGGCGCCCAGCTCGTGGACTCGATTGACAGCGCATTTGCACTCGCGAGCAACGTTCCAGAGGTTTGCATCATCGGTGGTGCTCAACTGTATAAAGATTCGCTAGAACGCGTGGATCGGATTATTGCCACGGAAATTGACATCGAGATAGACGGTGATGCATTTTTCCCGGCATTAGACCCAAAAATTTGGGTTGAGACTGATCGCCAGTCTCAACCCCCAGATAATAACCTTCGCTACGACTTCGTTGAGTACCGCCGCAAGCCTTAATTGACTTGCGCGTATTCACTAACGGGTGGGCATGCACACACCAGATTGCGATCACCCCACGCATTATCAACCCGGGCAACCGGCGGCCAGTATTTGCTTTGCACCAAGCTTGCCACAGGAAACCCTGCTTCTTGTCGGCTGTAGTCATGATGCCAGTGCGCTGCCATCAACATGTGCGCTGTATGCGGCGCATTCTTGAGCACATTGTCGTTGGGATCGCGTTGGCCTTTGGCAACCTGCTCAATTTCATGGCGAATGGAAATCATGGCATCGACAAAACGGTCAAGTTCAGCCAGTCCTTCAGACTCAGTCGGCTCAACCATTAAGGTGCCAGCCACAGGAAATGACATGGTCGGGGCATGAAAACCATAATCCATCAATCGCTTGGCGATGTCTTCGGCTGAAATACCTGTCTCATCCTTGATTGGGCGCAGATCCAGAATGCACTCATGCGCGATGCGCCCGCCCTTACCTGTGTAGAGAATGGGGTAATAGGGCGCCAGGCGAGTCGCCACATAATTGGCATTCAAAATCGCCACCTCGGTTGCCTCGCGCAAGCCCTCAGGCCCCATCAACAGGATATAGGCCATCGAGATCGGCAGAATGCTGGCTGAGCCATAAGGGGCAGCACTAACCGGGCCCACAGGGGCATCTGACGGTAACCGTCCGCTGGTTTGCACCACGCCCGGCAAGAACGGCGCCAGGTGAGCACGACAAGCCACAGGACCCACGCCCGGTCCGCCACCACCGTGAGGAATACAAAAGGTCTTGTGCAGATTCAAGTGGGAAACGTCTGAACCAAACTTGCCTGGCTGAGCAACACCAACCATCGCGTTCATGTTGGCGCCATCCATGTAAACCTGGCCACCCGCCGCATGCACGAGCTCACAAATCTCGGTGATTGCCTCTTCGAACACACCATGCGTGGATGGATAAGTCACCATCAAGGCAGCAACCCGATCGCCAGCCTCAGCAATACATTGCTTCAGGTGATCAACGTCGACGTTGCCCAGCGAGTCAGCACGAACCACCACCACATCCATGCCAACCATGTTGGCTGAGGCTGGGTTGGTGCCATGGGCAGACTCGGGGATCAAACATACATTGCGGTGGTGGTCGCCGCGTGAACGGTGATAGGCACGAATGGCCAGCAGACCTGCGTACTCGCCCTGGGCACCAGAGTTAGGCTGCAAGCTGACCGCGTCATAACCCGTGATTTCACACAGGTACGCCGATAAACGATCGATCAAGACCTGATACCCTTTGGTCTGATTAGCAGGCGCCAATGGGTGCATATTGGCAAACTCAGGCCAGGTGACCGGAATCATTTCGACCGTGGCATTGAGCTTCATGGTGCATGAACCCAGCGGTATCATGGTGCGATCGAGTGCCAGATCCTTATCGCTAAGCCGACGCAGATAACGCAGCATATCGGTCTCAGACTGAATGCTAGAGAACACCTCGTGCGTGAGAGTCTCACCTTGACGAGCGACCAAACAGGAAATGCCTGGCAATTCGTCACCTTCAGGCCAGACTGCTTGAGCCTGCTTGCCAAACACTGAAGCAAACACTGCCAACAACCCCCTGACGTCATCGTCCCGAACGGTTTCATCCAGTGAAAGCGCAAGCTCATGCTGGCTAACCTGGCGAAAGTTCATGCCCGCTTTTTCTGCGGCGGCATGCACCGCTGCAGTTTTATCGCCTGTTTGAATAAGCAGCGTGTCAAAGAACCCCTGGTTGACCACGTTCAGGCCCAGTTGCTCAAGCCCGGCCCGCACAGCAGCGCAGTGCTGATGAACACGACGCGCAATGGCCTTCAGGCCAGCGGGACCATGCCACAACGCATACATGCTAGCCATAACCGCCAACAACACCTGCGCCGTACAGATATTGGATGTCGCCTTCTCACGGCGGATGTGCTGCTCGCGCGTCTGCAAAGCCAGGCGCAAGGCTGGATTGCCCATGGCGTCGCGCGATACGCCCACCAGACGACCCGGCATGTGACGCTTGAACGCATCCTTGCAACTCATAAACGCAGCGTGCGGACCGCCAAATCCCATGGGCACACCAAATCGCTGTGCCGAGCCGATGGCGATATCAGCCCCCCAGTTGCCAGGCGCTTCTAGCAAAGTGAGCGCCAACAAATCAGTGGCGCATACCACCACACCATCCTGTGCATGAATCTCTTGGGTCAGTGCACGGTAGTCGACCACATCCCCAAACGTGTGCGGGTACTGCAGCAGCACGCCGAAGCATGACGGGACGCCCGAGGCCTCATTGGCCATGACCAACTCAATACCCAGACCCTCGGCACGCGTCTTGACCACCTCAATGGTTTGCGGATGGCAGTTAATCGACACAAAAAATGGACGGTCCTTGTGTCGGGTCACCCGCCACGCCAGCGTCATGGCCTCAGCAGCTGCCGTACCCTCATCAAGCAGTGACGCATTGGCGATATCAAGACCCGTCAAATCGGCAACCATGGTCTGGAAATTCAGGATGGCTTGAAGCCTGCCCTGAGCAATTTCGGGCTGATAAGGCGTGTAAGCCGTGTACCAAGCCGGGTTCTCCAGAATATTGCGCAAGATAACATTGGGTGTGTGAGTGCCGTAGTAGCCCTGCCCGATATAGCTGCGCATCACCTGATTCTGGCTGGCAATTTGCTTGAGTTCGGCCAAAACAGCTGGCTCATCCTTTGGGGCCGGCAAATCCAGCAAACCAGATAGGTGGATGTCGGTTGGCACCACGGTACGCATAAGCGTCTGTACGCTATCCACACCAATGGTTGCGAGCATCTTCTGGCGGTCAGTTTGGCCAGGGCCAATATGGCGCGCGATGAAGGCGCCAGCTGTATCGGTCGTCGGTGATGTCATGATTTAACCCGCGTCAACAACCGCCTGATAAGCGGCAGCGTCAAGCAACCCGTCAATATCTGTCATGTTGACTGGCTTGAATTTATAAATCCAGGTGCCATAGGGGTCACCGTTGATACTTTCCGGCGCGTCGTTCAAAGAACCGTTAAATTCCACCACTTCGCCATCCATGGGCGCATAGATGTCTGAGGCGGCTTTGACTGACTCCACCACACCGGCCGTTTCACCGGCCTTGAGCTTGGCGCCCACACGGACATCCCCGACAAACACCAGGTCACCCAATTGATCCTGCGCCGTGTCAGTAATGCCGACTAGCAGAAGGTCTCCTTGAGGAAGAATCCACTCATGAGAGGAGACATATTTACGATCGTTCGGAATGCTCATTCAATTCTCCGCAAACACTGCTTGATTAAACACATTTCTTATTCCACGGCTTTGCCGTGACGCACAAAAGGTAGCTGGCAAACCTTAGCTGGAACTGACTTTCCACGGATTTGTACGTCAACAGCCTCGCCAACCGATACACCGTCGGGAAGTCTGGCCATCGCAATAGAAACGCCTAAGGTCGGCGACATGGTGCCGCTGGTGATTGCACCATCGCCATGGGCCGTTTTAACCACCATGCGCGCGCGCATGACGCCTTTTTCCTGGAGCTTGAGTCCCAGCATCTGGCCAGTAGCCGCAAACTCACCAATCGCTTTGCGCCCCACAAAATCCCGTTGCCCATCTGCCAAGGCAACCGTCCAGCTCAACCCAGCCTGGGCAGGCGTGGTCAGGGCATCCATGTCCTGACCATACAGATTCATGCCAGCTTCCAGACGCAAAGTATCGCGCGCGCCAAGGCCACAGGGCTTGACGCCAGCAGCCGATAAAGCGTTCCATAACGCCACCACATCAACAGCCGGCAACATGATCTCCACACCGTCTTCGCCGGTGTAGCCCGTGCGCGCCACCACCGCTTCGCCAAAAACAACGGCAGAAAAAGGCTTGGCCTCAAACATTGCTGCCGACCACTGAGCGCGTACCTCACCTAGCACAGGAATAGCGTTGGGCCCTTGCACCGCCAACATGGCCAGATCGCTACGCGGCGTGATCGTCACATTAAACGATTTGGCGCTGACCACTCGGCGCATCCAGGCGATATCTGCTTCAGCGCAGGCGGCATTGACCACCAAGCGCCACTGGTCATCAGCAAAATAGTAGGCAATCAGGTCATCAATGATGCCCCCCTGCGGGTTCAGCATACAGCTGTACAGAGCACGCCCTGCTTGCTTGAGCTTGTTGACGTCATTGGCCAATAAGTAGCGCAAAAATTCGTGTGACTGTGGGCCTGAAATATCAACGCTGCACATATGGGATACATCGAACATGCCAGCGGACTGTCGAACCGCGTGATGCTCCTCGATTTGTGAGCCATAGTGCAAGGGCATTTCCCAGCCCCCAAAATCGACTAGGCGTGCGTTGGCCGTTACATGGGCATCGTACAGGGGGGTTCTATGCAAGCTAGCGGACATTCAGGCACTCCAGTGACATGTTGGGGCGTAGCAGTTCGACACGGTTCGTAACAGTGACTTCAAACTCATCGTACGATCCGCCCCTCTGTCCTTTTGCCTGAGAGTTGTCTGGTCAAGTAACCAGGTGCACCTTCGGCGCCTGCCGCAAGCGAGCGGCAAGTCTCTCCAGAGCGCTGTGTCGCCGACGAGGCGCAACCCCACGCAGTATGTTTTGCCTGAGCGATTCTGGGCGAATTGCGCCTTCGGCGGTGTCTTGCAGACACTCTCTCCCACACGGGGTATTCACAAACATGCGTAGATTACTCGGAAAACCCGCCCAAGGACAATAAAAAGCCGCTATGGATCTGGTTAATGAAGACTAAATCACCACACACGTCTGCAGCCTGGTGGTGCAAACACGCCAATCTTCAGTGTCTCTTGGCATTGGCAGCCGCTAAAGCTCGACCGCAAGCAACCCCACTGGCCCAAGCCCACTGAAAGTTGTAGCCACCGAGCCAACCCGTGACATCCACAGCCTCACCTAGAAAGTACAAGCCGTCGATGCCCTTAACACCCAAGGTACGCTGGTCAAGCGCATTGGTATCAATCCCGCCCGCCATCACTTCGGCCTTGCGCAGCCCCGCTGTGCCAGATGGCATGAGCTGCCAGTTCTGAATGTGCTCGGCCAACGCGCGAATGGATTTGTCTGACCATTCGGCAAATTTGCGCTGCCCTTGATCCCCAAGCCACTGTTCAGCCAACCGCTTTGGCCAAAACTGCCCTAGTATCGTGACTGCCTGCTGCCTAGCGCCAGACTTCAAAGCAATCAGTTTGTCTACAAACCCAGCTTGCGGCAATAAATTGATCGACAGTGATTGACCCGCTCGCCAGTAGCTAGAAATCTGCAAGATGCCGGGCCCCGACAAACCGCGGTGGGTAAAGAGCATGTCTTCCAGAAATCGTTGCTTGGGCCCGCCAGCCACCGATATCTCAACCTCGAGCGCCACACCGGCCAAGTTCGCAAACGGTTGCCAGACATTGGGATCAAACTGCAAGGGAACGAGCGCCGGTCGGGGCTCGATCACCGGCACACCGAACTGATGCGCCAAGCGCAGACCAAAGTCGGTTGCCCCCACCTGCGGCACGGCAGTGCCTCCTGTGGCAATGACCAGATCTTGGCATCGCAAGACACCCGAGGAAGTCAGCAACTCAAAGCCACCGTTGACTTTTTTGATGGTATCGACTGAACAAGGCATGCGCCATTGAACCCGAGCATGGTCACACTGCTGCCTGAGCATGACAATAATCTGCTCACTGCTTTCATCACAAAAGAGCTGACCACGATGTTTTTCATGCCAGGCGATGCCGTGGGAATTCACCAGCCGAATGAAGTCTTGTGGTGTGTAGCCGGCAAGCGCGGTTCGACAAAACTTGGGATTGGCCGAGATGAAGTTCTCTGGCGTCACGTTCAGATTGGTGAAATTGCAGCGCCCACCGCCCGAGATGCGAATTTTTTCAGCGAGCTTGGTCGCGTGATCAATCAACAAGACATCTCGCCCGGCCAAGCCAGCGGTGGCAGCACACATCATGCCAGCAGCGCCAGCACCGATCACGACCACATCGTGCTGCGTCACGCCTGACTAGCTCTGCTTGATGCAGTCAACATAAAGGCGCTGGTTGCCACTGGCGTCTTCCTCATGCGCCAACCCATGAATGTAGGTCTCAAATCCAGGGAATCGGCCATTGAAATCACGTGCGAACTGCAGGTACTGCACAATGGTCCTGTTAAACCGCTCACCGGGAATCAGCAAGGGGATGCCGGGTGGATAGGGGGTTAACAAAACCCCGGTGGCACGCCCCTCGAGCTCATCAATCGATACCCGCTCAACGTCACCGTGCGCCATGTAAGCAAACGCATCCGAAGGTTTGAACTCGGGCACCATGTCAGACAGATACATCTCGGTGGTCAAGCGTGCCACATCGTACTCACGATAAGCCGAATGAATCAATTGACACAAATCGCGCAATCCCATGCGCTCATAACGCCGATAATCACGACAGAACTCCGGCAAGATACGCCACATCGGCTGGTTACGATCATAGTCATCTTTGAACTGCTGCAAAGCGGTCAATAGCGTGTTCCAGCGGCCTTTGGTAATGCCAATCGTAAAGAGAATAAAAAAGGAGTAGAGACCGGTTTTTTCTACGACAACCCCGTGCTCGGTCAGATACTTGGAGACCAAGGCAGCCGGGATGCCAGTCTCGCCAAAACTACCGGACATATCAAGCCCGGGCGTCACAATGGTCGCCTTAATCGGGTCGAGCATGTTGAAGCCTTCAGCCAAATCACCAAAACCATGCCAGTGATCATTGGCCTTTAGCACCCAGTCTGATTGCTCACCAATGCCACTGGCTGGCAAGTCATCGGGCCCCCAAACGCTAAACCACCAATCCGAGTCACCGTATTCGGCCTTAACTTTGCGCATGGCCCGTCGAAAGTCCATGGCTTCCCGAATGCTCTCCTCAACCAATGCAGTGCCACCCGGTGGCTCCATCATGGCCGCAGCCACATCGCAAGAGGCGATGATGGCGTACTGCGGTGAGGTCGACGTATGCATCAGATAGGCTTCGTTAAAGACGTTTCGGTCAAGCCTGCGTGTTTGTGGCTCCTGCACCACAATCTGCGAAGCCTGGGAAATGCCAGCAAGCAGCTTGTGCGTTGAGTGCGTGGCATACACCATGGCGCGTTCGCTACGCGGGCGATTTGCGCCAATGGCATGCATATCCCGATAAAACTCATGAAACGGCGCATGCGGCAGCCAAGCCTCATCGAAATGCAGCGTGTCGATCGTGGAACCGAGCCTGTCCTTGATCATTTCAACGTTGTAAATCACGCCGTCATAGGTGCTTTGCGTCAAGGTCATGATGCGCGCCTTCTTCGAGCGGGCTCGTGAGGCGAACGGATTGGCTTGGATTTTTCTCTCGATATTGTCGTGCTCGAACTCACTTAACGGAATCGGACCAATAATGCCCAGGTGATTACGGGTTGGGCGCAAGAACACCGGTATGGCCCCGGTCATGGTGATGGCGTGCAAGATCGATTTGTGGCAGTTGCGGTCAACCACCACGATATCGTCGGCTGCCACGTTGGCATGCCAGACCACTTTGTTCGAGGTCGACGTGCCATTGGTCACAAAAAAGCAGTGGTCGGCATGAAAGATACGCGCAGCATTGAGTTCCGACTCAGCAATTGGGCCCGTGTGGTCTAGTAGCTGGCCCAGCTCATCGACCGCATTGCAGACATCGGCGCGCAGCATGTTCTCACCAAAAAACTGGTGGAACATTTGCCCCACTGGGCTTTTAAGAAACGCAACTCCACCAGAATGCCCGGGGCAATGCCACGAGTAGGAGCCATCTTGTGCATATTTCACAAGCTCCCGGAAAAAAGGTGGCGCCAAACTGTCGATGTAGCTGCGGGCCTCCCGGATGATGTGACGCGCCACAAACTCGGGCGTGTCCTCAAACATGTGAATAAAGCCATGCAACTCACGCAAAATATCATTTGGGATATGCTCCGACGTGCGAGTCTCGCCGTACAGATAGATTGGAATGTCAGCATTGCGAAACCGCAACTCCCCGATGAAGGAGCGCAGGTTCTGAATCGCACTGGAGTGGTCCACCGCCACATTGATGTCAAACTCTTCGTCATCAATGGACAAAATAAACGCGCTGGCTCGGCTTTGCTGCTGGGCAAATGAACTCAGATCACCGTAACTGGTGACGCCAATGACCTCCATGCCTTCAGCCTCGATAGCGGCCGCTAGCGCTCGCACGCCAAGGCCTGAGGCGTTTTCCGAGCGGAAGTCCTCATCAATGATGTAAATCGGGAAACGAAACTTCATGGAGGAACTCCCTTGACTGCCTGAGTGCTAAAAATTGCTTGCTAGGTGCGCGGCAAGGTCACGCCCTTTTGGCCCTGGTACTTACCGCCTCGATCTTTGTAAGACGTCTCGCAGACCTCATCGCTTTCAAAGAACAGCATTTGTGCACAACCCTCACCCGCGTAAATCTTCGCAGGCAACGGCGTGGTATTTGAGAATTCCAGGGTTACATGGCCTTCCCACTCTGGCTCCAGCGGTGTGACATTCACGATAATGCCGCAACGCGCATAGGTGCTCTTACCCAAGCATACCGTGAGTACGCTGCGTGGAATGCGAAAGTACTCAACCGTGCGAGCCAGTGCAAATGAGTTTGGTGGGATGATGCAAATATCGCCCACGAAGTCTACAAACGACTTCTCATCAAACGCCTTAGGATCAACAATCGTTGAGTTGATGTTCGTGAAGATCTTGAACTCACTGGCACAGCGCACGTCGTAGCCGTAGCTGCTTGTGCCATAGCTCACGATACGGCCACCGGCATTTTCTCGTACCTGACCGGGCTCGAACGGTTCAATCATCCCTTGGGCGGCAGCGCGCCGAATCCACAGATCGCTTTTGATGCTCATCGCAGGGCTTCCCCAACAGCGTGAAACCCTAGAGTTTAACGCCGCCAGCCTTGCGCTGCTGAAACAATTCAGCCGCGGCGTTGCTCCACCACCACTGTTGGAAATTTGCTGGCCATGTCTTTGGGCAAACTAGCGAGCCTGGCTGCCAACTTGTGGGCGATCTCGCGATACAAACCTGCCTCGGTGCTATCGGGGCTCGCCACCACGGTCGGTTGACCCGCATCCGCGTTTTCACGGATCGAAAGCGCCAGCGGCAACTTACCCAAAAACGGCACTTGGAACTCATCGGCCATCCTCTGCGCACCACCCTCGCCAAACAGGTGCTCGACGTAACCGCAATTCGAGCAAACGTGAACGGACATGTTCTCAATAATGCCCAAAACCGGCACATTCACTTTCTCGAACATCCGCACCCCCTTTCGGGCATCCAAAAGCGCGATATCTTGGGGGGTACTGACAATCACGGCACCACTGACTGGCACTTTTTGGGCCAGGGTTAAAGCAATGTCACCCGTGCCTGGCGGCATATCAACAATCAAGTAATCCAGATCACCCCAGTTGGTCTGACGCAATAGCTGCTCCAGCGCCTGAGTTACCATTGGGCCGCGCCAAATGGCCGGGGTATCGGCATCAACCAAAAAACCAATGGAGTTGGATTTGATGCCATGACCAACCAAGGGCTCCATGGTCTTGTTGTCCTTGCTTTCTGGCTTGCCATCCAGGCCAAGCAGTAAAGGCACACTTGGGCCATAAATGTCTGCATCGAGCAGGCCAACGGCCGCTCCTTCATCGGCCAGAGCCAACGCGAGATTGACAGCGGTTGTACTTTTTCCAACACCACCCTTACCCGACGCCACGGCGATGATGTTTTTAATGCCCTTGACCCGGTCCACGCCGGCCCGGATCGCATGGGCTTGAATTTTGGGTTGAACATCGATTTTGGCGTTCGCAAAACCGATGGCATCAAGCGCCGCCACTAACGGGGCGAGCATCGATTCACGACTGCGTCCGACCGGATAGCCCGGCCGAAATGTCAGGCCAATTGAACCTGCTGAATCAACCTCGATGCCTTTGACCAGATCCCCGTAAGGTTTGTTGGTGCAAGGATCCATCGTGCGGGCCAAAAGCGCCTGAATATCGTCAGAGGTAACTTTCATGGAATTTTTTGAAGTTTTAAGGGTCACAAGGGTTGGTGCGCGCTGACAAACACAACGTATACTAGACTGATGATTGATTTATTTAAACGCCTTATTCGTGTTCTCGCTTTTGCGCTGGTTGCCCTAATAGGCTTGGGCATGGCGCTGATTTTTACATTCTCCACGCTCATTGCCGTGGGGATTCTATTCCTGGCAGCCAAACTGCGTGGGCAACGTTTCTCGGTGCAAGAGTACTGGACGAACCGCCAGTCTCGACGCAAACCCATCTTCTCGAAAGGGAACCAGGGACAACAGCATTATTCCCGCGACAACGTCACGGACGTTCAAGCACGAGACGTTCGCTGAAGTCAACGCTAGGCAATTGCCGCGACACAGGTAAAATCCGATACTTGTTATTCGGATGCAACCGCCATGTCACGAACGCTGTTTGTCACCACCGCTTTGCCCTATGCCAATGGCTCGTTTCACATTGGCCACATCATGGAATACATCCAGGCTGATATCTGGGTGCGCACCATGCGCATGGCGAGCCACACTGTTCACTTCGTCTGCGCCGATGACACCCACGGTGCGCCGATCATGCTCAAGGCTCAGTCAGAAGGCCTTTCACCGCAACAGCTTGTCGCAAGATACGCTGCCGAACGGCCAGCCTATCTAGAAGGTTTTCACATCGAGTTTGACCACTGGCACTCGACCGACTCCCCGGAAAATACCGAACTCTCTCAGGACATTTATCGCAAACTCAGAGATGCGGGACTGATCGAAACCAAAACCATCGAGCAGTTCTATGACCCGGTTCAGGGTATGTTCCTGCCGGACCGCTACATCAAAGGCGAGTGCCCCAAGTGCCACGCCAAAGATCAGTATGGCGATGCCTGCGAGGTTTGCGGGGCCGTGTATGCGCCCACCGAATTGGTTGAGCCCTACAGCACCATTACCGGTGCCAAACCAGTTTTGAAGTCATCTGATCATTTCTTTTTCAAACTGTCAGATCCACGCTGCGTTGAGTTTCTTAAAAACTGGACCACCGGCGAAAATAAACACGGTATCGCCCATCTGCAAAGTGAGGTGCTCGCCAAAACCCGTGAGTGGCTCGGTGACGATCAAACCGACGCCAAACTCGGCGACTGGGACATTTCTCGTGATGCCCCCTACTTTGGCATCGAGATTCCCGATGCGCCTGGCAAGTATTTCTACGTTTGGCTCGACGCCCCAGTTGGCTACTTGGCGTCCTTAAAAGCGTATTGCAAGAAAGCAGGGCTTGACTACGACGCCATCATTGACCCGCAAAGTGACACCGAACAGGTTCACTTCATCGGCAAGGACATCGTGTACTTCCACGCACTGTTTTGGCCAGCCACATTGCAGTTCTCCGGTCGAAAGACGCCGGATCAACTCAACGTGCATGGCTTCATTACGGTGAGCGGTGAAAAAATGTCCAAGAGTCGTGGCACCGGCATCTCGCCACTGCGCTATCTCGAGCTTGGCATGGACGCTGAGTGGTTGCGCTATTACATTGCCGCCAAGCTCAACAGTAAAGTTGAAGACATAGACTTTAACCCTGAGGATTTCATTGCCCGAGTCAACAGTGACCTCATTGGCAAGTACGTCAACATTGCCAGCCGAGCCGCCACATTTATTAGCCGGCACTTTAACGGCGAGTTGCGTTACGCGGGGGACGAACATGTCCTAAGAACGGAATGGTCAGAAACCGCTGACGAAATCCGCGAATATCTGCAAAAGCGAGAATATGCCCGCGCCATTCGCGAGATCATGGCGCAGGCTGATCTCATCAACCAGGCCTTTGACGCCGCCCAGCCATGGGTTCTTGCCAAGGGGCTAGCAGACGCCTCAGACGCTCAGAAAGAGGAACTTCAAGACATTTGCTCCAATGCCCTGGCTGGATTTAAAGCACTATCGGTACTGTTGACCCCGATACTGCCAGCGCTAACCCACCGAGTCGCAACTGAGCTATTTGGTCTTGACCGCAGCTTTGTATGGGCCGATGCTGGTGAGTTACCCAGAAATATCGCGCCCTTCAAACACCTGATGCAACGAGTCACTCCAGAAATGCTTGACGCCCTGTTCCCGGACATCGAAGAGCCAAAACCGCTGCCAGGCGGTCAAGAGATTGGCCCCGAGATCTCGATTGAAGATTTTGCCAAGCTCGATCTGCGCGTGGCCAAAGTTGTGTCGTGCGAGGAGGTTGAAGGCTCACACAAACTCTTAAAGCTGATGCTTGACGTTGGCGAGGGCAAAGCAAGACAAGTCTTCTCGGGGATTAAATCGGCTTATAAGCCCGAAGACTTAACCGGGAAATTAGTTGTCTTGGTAGCCAACCTAGCGCCGCGCAAGATGAAGTTCGGTGTGTCGGAAGGCATGGTGCTATCAGCTAGTCATGCCGATGAGAAAGACAATCCGGGCATTTTTGTGATCGAACCATCCACCGGCTCAGTGCCCGGCATGAAAATCCGTTAACCGGTCCCTCAAAAGCGCCCGAGCCCAAGGCCCAAACTCACTGGCTCAGGTGCTTTTCTTGCAATTGAACATCTAGCGTTTCACGCTCGTCAAAGACGAAACAACTGCCCTCAAAGCCATAGCCATCGGTATCTTCAAAGTACTGCAAGATCCCGCCGTCGAGCTGGTAGATGTTCTTCACGCCCACTTCTCGCATGTAAATCGCCGCTTTTTCACAGCGAATCCCACCTGTGCAAAAGCTGATGATGGTCTTACCGTCCAACTCATCAAGGTGCTCCTGAACGGCCTCTGGAAACTGGGTAAAGCGCTCGAGATGCCAGTTAATGGCATCCTTGAAGGTTCCAGCCTGAACCTCAAACTCATTGCGCGTATCCAGCATCACCACGGGGCGCCCCTCATCATCACAGCCCTGCTCGATCCAGCGCCGCGCAGTGGCGGGGTCAACTGCTGGCGCTCGACCCTCTGCGGGGTGAATCGCCGGGTGGTTCATCCGGATGATTTCGTTTTTGATCTTGACCTTCATGCGTTTGAACGGCACGTCCTGAGATTCACTGTACTTGACTTTAATCGCCGCAAACGGCTCACAGCTTTTCAGCCAAGTCAGGAACTTTTCTATGCCCTCACCGGTACCCGCAAGAAACAAATTGATGCCCTCATGGGCCAATAGAACCGTACCCTTCAGACCAAACTCATTGGTCTGATGAGACACCCGCTCACGCCAGGCGGGCAGATCAGTTAGATCGGTGAAGTGATAGGCGGCAATATTGACAATGGGAAATGACATATTCCGGCAAGAGCCTAGTTTGGAGTTGCAGTTGCAGCGGGGGGTTCGGTTTCAGCAGGCGTCTCGGCGGGTATGGGCTTGGCAAAAAATAATTCTGCAATCAGCGTGCTGTCGATGGCTTCACCCGTCAACGCACGCGCCAACAACTCGGCACTCAGTAGCTGGGGCGAGAAAACGATATCTGCATTAACGCGTCTGATTTTCTCCAGGTTCTGACTGTCGTTGACCATGACAACAGTTTTTGCATCCAAATCGGAGAAAGATTTCACCGCAAGAACAATAAAGGCATTATCGGCATCGTCATCACGCAATGCCATGACGGTGCGTGCTTGCGCTAACCCCGCTTCCATCAACACATCGGCATTCGCGGCCTCTCCGTGAACAACATCCGCTGAATCTGGATAATCATGCGTAATTCCAGGCTTCACAATCACGGTGACCAATTCACGTCTGTCCGTTAGGCTGCGAAACAAACTGAGCGCCAGAGGCGTTACGCCACAAATGATGATGTGATTCTTCCGCATGGCTTTCCTCGCTTTATACCGCAACATTTGACGTAACTTACCACTGACGACCGGACCAATAATCGCACCCAACGATGTCGCAAAGACGGTGATCCCGCCCAAAATGATCGAGACCACAAACAACCGCGCTGCGTGTGTAACCGGAACGATATCTCCAAACCCAACGGTCGACATGGCCACCACAGAAAAATAGATCGCGTTTGGTATGTCCGTGATTGGTGGCGAGAATTCATTTCCAAGATAAAGCGAGCCTAGAATTCCATACCACAGCAAGGACAGCACACTGGCTACGGCAAACAAGGAGCCTGCCGTCAAACTGGTTTGAGTAAACACCGACCAGTACCGAATCAGCAATGTCACGACTATCAAGTCATAGATAATCTTGGCACTTGCGATGCCCCAGTCAGAGTAAAGCGTGACGAGCAAAGCCGGCACAAAGACTGTCAAACTGAAAGCCCATGCCAGACGCGCGCGCATGGCAAGGCCAACGGACATCAGCAACAGACACAGGCCGATAAAGACCCGCGGCAGCTCAATCAAGCCAATGGTGTCAATGATTTCACGCCATGACGAGGCCTGATCGAAGAGATCCTTGTGCTCGCTGACCCAGACTCGGTGGACCATCGGATAAATCAATGTGATGCCGGCCACTGCCACCATGATGGCCAGCACAATAGGAATCAAGCCCCGAAAATACTGGTTCAACTGATGCGCGATGTGCGCGACCGAGCGATGATTCTGGTCAGGCATGACAACCGAAAGTAAAGTAAGCCGTCACTTTGAACAGCGACTTACGTTGAGACTGGAGCGGGTGATGGGAATAGAACTCAGACCGTAGAATTAACCCTGCCAATACTTTCAGGCATTCTACCCCGACCATGTATCTCTTCCTGTATCACTTTGATTTGGAGCGGGCGAAGGAATCAGAAGATTGAGACCAACCTATTGATTCACAAATAATTTTCCCGCATGGCTTACAGCCATAGTACCGCATCATGTACCGCCGCCGCACACCAGGCAACGAGTCCTTGCCCACCAAGGTCTGAGTAACGCCAGCGACTGCCACGGAACGCTGTGCCGAGCCGGTCGACAGACCGCTCCGCTGATCCAACTGGCACAGCCAGACGTGCCGCAGGTCGGAGCCTCGCCATAGCCAGTCTCATCCTCCGCTGGCGAGGACGTTCCCCTTACGCTTGATTAGACGGATGAAAAATATTCAACCATGATATTATTTTTCAAGCGCTAACTTATCTTCGGCCTACGCAATGATTAGATAGCGTTGTATATTTATCTCATGAGTGGAACTACAAGGCATCAGGTAATCAAGGGTCTGCAAGCGACGCTCCCCCGCGGAGCGCCGTTCGACCTGCCTGTGCTCCAATCTTTTGGCGTCTCCCCCCAACTGGCAGCCCGCTACGTGGAGAGCGGGTGGCTGGTGCGCCTGGGACACGGGGTCTATGCCTTCCCCAACGATGCCTTTGACGTGAACGGGGCGCTGCTTTTCCTGCAACGGCGGGTGGCCAGCCTACATGTCGGCGGCAAGAGCGCGCTGGCCCTGCAGGGGGTGCGCCACAACCTGGGCGTACGCGACACCCTGGTGCTCTGGGGCGAGGCCCGTTTCGCGCTGCCCGCCTGGTTCACGGAGCGTTTCCCGGCCCGCTATGTGAATGCCCGGCTGTTTGATTGGTCCGCCCCCGACTTGGCCGAAGCCACCCTGCACACCCCGCCCGGACAAACGCAGGGGCTGCGCGTGGCCGTGCCTGAGCGTGCCACGCTGGAGCTGCTGTACGAGGCTGGCACCGGGCAAAGCCTGGAGGAAGCGCGCCATCTGTTTGATGGCCTGCGCTCGCCTCGCAAGGCGTTGTTGGGACAGTTGCTGTCCTGCTGCACTAGCGTGAAGGCCGTGCGCCTGTTCCTGACCTGGGCGCGCGAGACCAGCGTTCTGGATGTCGATGACCTGCTGCAACAGTACCAGGTACGCACGGGCAGCGACAAGCGCTGGATGAGCCGCCTCGATGACGGCACCTTGCTTAGTCTGAAACCCTATGGATAAGCACTACGCAGACACAGTTCGTCTGTTGCTGGACATCGCTCCCGAGGTGTTCGCCAACGACATTTTTGCCATGAAGGGCGGTACGGCCATCAACCTGTTCGTACAGGACATGCCTCGTTTGTCGGTCGACATCGATGTGGTCTATCTGCCTTGGCAGGTGTCCCGAGAGCAGGCGCTGCAGGCGATCAACCAGGAACTGGCTGCGATTGCCGAGCGGGTGGCATTGCTGGGGGTGCAGACGCGCCTGATCCGCAGCAAGGAACTGGGGGACACCAAACTGGTCGCCGAAAACGAGATCAGCCAAGTGAAGGTTGAGGTCAATGTCGTGTTCCGGGGCAACGTGCTGCCGGTCGTCCGCCAGCCATTGAGTGCCAGACCCCGCGATCTGTTCGGGGTGGAGTTTGCAGTGCCAACGCTGGACACCGCGGAACTCTATGCTGGCAAGCTCGTTGCGGCGTTGGATCGGCAGCATCCGCGCGACCTGTTCGATGTCTGGCGACTGTTTGAGACCGGCGAGATGACCGACGCGATGGTCGAGTGCTTCGTCGTCTATCTGGCCGGACACAACCGACCCACCCATGAAGTGCTGTTCGGCAACGACAAAGACATCGCCGCCGAGTACGAGCGAGCCTTCGTTGGGATGACAGAGCTGGAATGTCCGCTGGAGCACTTGCTGAAAACACGCAGGCGGCTGAGGCACGAACTGCCACGGCGTCTAAGCGCGGCCCACCGTCAATTCCTGAGTGGCCTGGCACGCGCGCAACCCCAGTGGTCACTGCTGCAATGCACGCATGCAGAGCAACTTCCAGCACTGCGCTGGAAGCTCGCCAACCTGCGGACCTTTCAGAGGCGCCGACTACGTGATTTCACCGCACAAGCGGATGCGTTGGACGCGGCACTGGCTGAGACTCAACCATAGGCGCTCTTGGCTGCCCACGGCTGCCTTGATGTCATCGCAGCCCCAGAATGTTGACGCCGACCGAAAATTGACCAGTTGGAGGTGCCGACTGAATTTCCTTGGAAGTCCCTGGAAAGTCATCGTGGAGCGGGTGATGGGAATCGAACCCACGCTTGAGGCTTGGGAAGCCGCCGTTCTACCATTGAACTACACCCGCTCGACTGGTCAAGCTTAACGTATTATAGCGGGCGCGACTCATCAGCCAACGGCTAAACTATGCACCATGAACATTACCATAAATGGCAAACCCCAAGTCACGCCCGACGGCAGCACGGTGGCGGACCTATTGCGAACACTAGCGCTGGCCGACAAACGCGTAGCCGTCGAGGTCAATGGCGACATTGTGCCTCGCAGCCAACATGGCACGCATGAGCTTGCCCAAGACGACCGGGTTGAAGTGGTTGTGGCTGTTGGGGGGGGCTGATGATGGACGGTGCCCAACCTCATATCCGCAGTTTTGTTCACCGGCGAGGTCACATCACCCAAGGCCAACGTCAGGCCCTTGAAACACTCGCACCCACTTGGGTCATCCCGTTTGACAACAAACCACTTAGCTTCGCTCAGGCCTTCGGGCGTGAGCGCGCGCCAACCGTGCTGGAAATCGGGTTTGGCATGGGTGAGACCACAGCGCAGATCGCTCAATCAAGACCCGATGATAATTTTCTGGGTGTTGAAGTTTTTAATGCCGGGGTCGGCGCGCTGCTCAACCGGATTGACACCATGGGGATAAGCAACATCCGGATCATCCAGCACGACGTGGTTGAGGTGTTGCGCGACATGATTACGACCGAATCACTGGCTGGGGTACACATCTACTTCCCCGACCCTTGGCCCAAGAAGCGCCATCACAAACGGCGACTTATCCAACCGCCATTCCTTGACTTATTGGCAAGCCGCCTGAAACCGGGGGGATATATCCATTGCGCCACTGATTGGGAACACTATGCCCAACAGATGCTGCAAGTGTTGAACGCAAACAGCACGATTGCAAACACCTGCGAAGGGTTTTCTGCGCGACCGGACTGGCGGCCACTGACAAAATTTGAAGCCCGCGGGCTCAGGCTAGGTCACGGCGTCTGGGATTTGGTATTTAGAAAGCGCTAGCGCCCAAAGCCACCAAACCGGCCGAGGTTTTTCATGCCACCCATGGCACGCATCATCTTGGCCATGCCACCTTTTTTCATTTTTTTCATCATGTCCTGCATTTGCTCGAATTGCTTGAGCAATCGATTGACATCTTGAACCGGCACGCCAGCGCCCGCAGCAATGCGACGTTTGCGTGAGGCTTTGAGCAACTCTGGCTTGGCGCGCTCATGCGGCGTCATCGAATTCAGAATGCCTTCTGTGCGGCGCAACTGTTTTTCAGCCTGACCGCCTTGCAGCTGACCTGCAGCCTGCGCCAGTTCACCCGGCAGTTTTTCAAGCAGACTGCCCATGTCACCCATCTTTTTAACTTGGGCAATCTGCTCCCTGAAATCGTTGAGGTCAAACTTGTCGCCTGACTTCATCTTGGACGCAAGCTTCTGAGCCTGGTCCATGTCAATGTTTTGCTGAGCTTGCTCGACCAAGGAAACGATGTCACCCATGCCAAGCACACGCTGTGCCATGCGGTCAGGATAGAAAGGCTCAATGCCATCGAGCTTTTCTGAAACACCCACAAATTTGAGCGGTTTGCCCGTGACATGCCGCACTGACAAGGCCGCACCACCGCGGGCATCGCCATCGAGCTTCGTTAGCACCACGCCTGTTAATGGCAAGGCTTCGCCAAACGCCTTGGCCGTGTTGATGGCATCCTGCCCCTGCATGGCATCAACCACAAACAATGTCTCCACCGGGTTAAGCACCTGGTGCAGCATTTGAATTTCCTGCATCATCGCTTCATCAATGCCCAAGCGGCCAGCCGTATCCACAATCAGCACATCCATGTGCTGACGCTTGGCTAGGTCTAGCGCTGTGCGTGCAATGTCCGCCGGATTCTGGTTAACGTCTGAGGCAAACCACTCCACGTCTACCTGTTGCGCCACCGTCTTTAGCTGCTCAATGGCAGCAGGCCGATAAACGTCGGTACTGACAACCGCAACTTTTTTCTTGCCTGTCTTGCGTCCCTGGTGAACGTGGTTACCTTGGGCTAGCCAACGAGCCAGCTTGCCGGTCGTTGTGGTCTTGCCCGCTCCTTGCAGGCCCGCCATCAAGATCACGGCGGGTGGTTGCATCGCTAGCGATAACTCGCCGGCCTCTGCGCCCAAGTCACCACCCATCAGGTTAGTCAGCTCACGGTTGACGACCCCAACGAGTGCCTGACCAGGACTGAGGCTGCCGACCACTTCCTGGCCCATCGCATTTTGCTTGACCTGCTCCACAAAGGCCTTGACCACCGGTAAGGCCACATCGGCCTCAAGCAAGGCCAAGCGCACCTCCCGCATCATTTCCTGGGTATTGGACTCGGTCAGCCGTGCCTGGCCACGGATGGTTTTAACGACGCGCCCTAGGCGCTGGCTCAAATTCTCTAGCATTCGGTGTCTTCGCTTAAACTAGGAGGATGTCAACTGGCATTGTATTTCACGCCATCGCTGCGATGGTTTATTTAGGCTTGTCAGCCGTCCTATGGGGCTTGCTGCAGGCCGGTAAGCCCATGGAGAAGCCAGAACGCATCGCGCGCTGGGTCGTACTCGTGGCGCTGGTATCCCAGGCCGTGGGCCTTGAGGCACTGATACTGGCCGGTGGAAACCTCCACTTGAGCTGGCTTTTGGCGCTATCGGTCGCCATTTGGCTTGGATTGGTTATCTTCTGGCTCGAAAGCCTGATCGTCAAAATAGATGGTCTGGTGCTATTGCTTCTGCCAGCCGCGGGCATCACCTGCCTTTTGACCGCCTTCTTCCCTGGATCGCATCTGATTACCAGCGCGGACGAGACAGCGCTGCGTGGGCATTTGTTGCTCGCACTTGGTGCCTATGGATTGATTACGATTGCTGCCCTGCAAAGCCTGTTAATGGCTGCGCTAGATCACCACCTGCACCACCCGCAAGGCGTGGTCGCTAACGCCGGCGCACTCAAGCGCGCCATTGGTCGAGTACTTGACGCCCAACCGCCGCTATTGACACAAGAGCGGCTGCTCTTTCGCATTATCTGGATTGCATTCGGCGCACTGACTCTCGCCATCATTTCAGGCGGACTGATCTCTTTGGCAACGACAGGCAACTGGCTGCCGTTTGACCACAAAACCATCTTCACCGTCCTGTCATGGCTGACTTTCGGCATGCTGCTGCTCGGGCGCCACCTCTGGGGCTGGCGCGGTCGAATTGCACTGCGATACACGCTCGCTGGGTTTTTGTTTGTGCTTCTGTCCTACACGGGCAGTCGTTTTGTGATTGAAGTACTCCTGAACCGAGGGTAGCTATGGGCAAGATTCTGTTTTGGGTGGTGGTGATTGTGGGTGTTTTATTTATCACGCGTCTGCTTGCCCATCACGCGGCCAAGCGCCAAGCCAACGCCGATGCACCCAAAAAGGCCAAGCCTGAATCCTTGGGCAAACCTGAGGAAATGGTTCGCTGCGCCCACTGTGGCGTCCACCTGCCACGCTCAGACGCGCTGAAACAAGATGAGCAGTTTTGGTGTAGCACCGACCACGCCAAAGCCGGCGCTAAACAACACTGACCGTCAGATGGGTGACATCCATTTCAACGGCTGGATCAATTTGCCTGGCACCAAACACAGGACCTCGCCAAACCACGATATGCGACCATCTGCCAGCCACAGCTCAGATGTCAGCCTGCTGGTCATCCACAACATTAGCTTGCCACCCGGCCAGTTCGGCACAGACCACCCTGCCAGACTCTTTCTGAATGAACTCGATTTCGACGCACATCCCTGGTTTGACCAAATCAGAGGCCTGAAAGTGTCATCGCATTTTCTGATTGAACGTGATGGCACACTAACGCAGTTTGTCTCGTGCAACGATCGTGCCTGGCATGCGGGCGTCTCTGCCTTTGAGGGTCGCAATGCCTGCAACGACTTTTCGATTGGCATTGAACTAGAGGGCACCGATGACCTGCCCTATACCGATCATCAATATCAAAAACTTGGCGAGCTAACCAACAAACTCAAGGCACACTACCCGCTTAAACATGTCAGGGGTCACTGCCACATAGCACCACACCGCAAAACCGATCCCGGCCCTGCTTTTGATTGGCTCCGGTACGCATCACTGGGTAATTGGCTCACAAGCCAGTTACCCAGTGACTGACCCACTTTATGCTTTTAGCAGTAGTTCATTCATGCGCTTGACAAACCCAACCGGGTCAGCGAGCTGCGAACCATCAGCCAGCAACGCTTGATCAAGCAACAGTGACGCCCAATCATCAAATTGCTCATCGGTCGCTTGCTCGATGCGCTTAATCAATGAGTGATCCGGATTGATCTCCAGAATCGGCAACACCTTTGGCGCCTGCTGACCCGCTAACTGCAGCAGTCGTTGTAAATGAGGACTCATCTCATTTTCATCGACCACCACACACGCGGGTGAGTCCACCAAGCGCAACGTAACACGAACCTCTTTGACCTTATCTTTGAGCGACTTGTTCAAACGCTCAACCAGTGACTTAAACGCATCAGCCACTTCAGTCTGCTTCTTCTTTTCTTCTTCGTCGGCCAACGCCTCGAGATCAAGCCCACCCTTGGCAACAGATACGAGTGCCTTGCCTTCAAACTCACGCAGGTGTGACAGCATCCACTCATCAACCCGATCCCACAACAACAACACTTCTATGCCTTTCTTGCGGAAAATCTCCAGGTGCGGGCTGCTCTTGGCAGCGTTGTAGCTATCGGCCGTGACGTAATAGATTTTGTCCTGACCCTCTTTCATCCGACCAATATAGTCAGCCAAAGACACATCCTGCACATCACTGTCGCTGTGTGTTGAGGCAAACCGAAGTAACTTGGCCACCCGATCTTGGTTGGCGATGTCTTCACCAGTTCCTTCCTTCAGCACCTGACCAAAGGTCATCCAAAAGGTGGCGTAATCTTCTTTGCGGTTGTCTGCCAGATCTTCCAGCAAACTCAAGATCCGTTTGGCCGAACCCTCACGAATGGTGCGCACATCACGGCTTTCTTGCAAGATTTCACGTGAGACGTTCAGTGGCAGGTCGGCCGAATCGATCACTCCTCGCACAAAGCGCAGGTATGACGGCAGTAACTGTTCCGCATCATCCATAATGAATACACGCTTGACATAGAGCTTTACGCCACGCTTGGCGTTGCGATCCAACAGATCAAAAGGTGCACGCTTGGGGATGAACAGTAACTGCGTGTATTCACTACGGCCTTCAACTCGATTGTGGGTCCACGCCAGCGGATCCTCAAAGTCGTAGCTGACATGCTTGTAAAACTCTTTGTATTGCTCATCGGCAATCTCGGACTTATTGCGTGTCCAGAGAGCGCTGGCTTGGTTGACTGCTTCCCATTGGCCGGTGCGCTTAATCTCGGAAGCCTTCTCGTCCCACTCTTCTTTGGGCATTTCTACTGGCAAGCTGATGTGATCTGAATAACGGCGCAAGATCTCTCGCAACTTCCAGTTACTCAAAAGTTCATCTTCGTCTGCCCGCAGGTGCAGCACAACCTCGGTACCTCGATCGGCTTTTTCAATGCCGGCAATCGAGAACTCGCCCTGGCCATCGGAGACCCATTCGATCGCTTCGTTGGCTGCCAGACCCGCACGACGGCTGCGCACCGTGACCTTGTCGGCCACAATAAAGGAAGAATAAAAGCCCACACCAAACTGACCTATCAGTTGGGCATCTTTTTGATTATCACCTGTCAAACGCGAAAAGAACTCTCTCGTACCCGAACGCGCAATGGTGCCCAGGTTAGAGATCGCGTCCTCACGCGCCATGCCAATGCCGTTGTCCGACACAGTGATTGTTCTGGCGTCCTTATCGTAATCCACGCGAATCCGAAGATTCGGCTCGGTTTCAAACAAAGCAGGATTGTCCAATGCCTCAAAACGCAACTTGTCGCAAGCATCAGAGGCATTTGAGACCAACTCGCGCAGAAAGATCTCTTTGTTGCTGTAGAGCGAATGAATCATGAGGTGCAGCAATTGCTTAACCTCTGCCTGAAACCCCATGGTTTCAGAAATTGTGGACTTGGTTGCCTCGGTCATGGTGTTTCCTCTTCTATTTCTGTGAAATTTCGCCCGATTAGTGCGCAGCAAAGTCAACGACAGACCTCGCACAGCACCCACGCGCATCAGTAGGTTGGGGCTAGCGCCCCGATTTCAAGGGCTGAGAGCCCGCAGGCGCTAATTTCAAATTACACGTATAATCATTGGCTACATGAGATGAGCCTCATCGAAAGTGCCCGGGTGGTGAAATTGGTAGACGCAGGGGACTCAAAATCCCCCGCCGCAAGGCGTGCCGGTTCGATTCCGGCCCCGGGCACCACGGTTTATAAGCCATTAATTGGCTCTACCCCATTAAGGGGGGATGAGCATTGGCTCTACCCGAATATGGGGGTACGAGCAGCCATTACACTTCTACAATTGTCCAAGAAGCGTCGCCCGCTGACTGGTTCACAGACTTGTTGATCTCGACTGCTCGAATTTCTTAAGCCAACCTCATGAATAGCATCATTATCTTCGAATCTTGCGATCAGGCAGTACAGGTACGGCTTGAGGGTGAGACTGTCTGGCTCACGCAAACGCAAATGGCAGAGTTGTTTGGCACGACGGCTGACAACATTAGCTTGCACTTAAAAAATGTTTATGCCAGTGACGAATTAGAAGAAATAGCAACTACCGAGGATTTCTCGGTAGTTCGGCAGGAAGGCGCTCGCTCAGTCAAACGACAACTGAAACACTACAATCTGGATGCCATTATTTCCGTTGGTTACCGTGTAAATTCAACCGACGCAACCCGTTTTCGGCAGTGGGCTACGAACGTGCTGCGCCAGCACCTTGTAGACGGCTACTCGCTGAGTCAGCGACGATTGAAAGAGCGCGGAATCGAGTTTAAACAAGCTCTAGATTTGCTATCTCAGACCTTAGCCAACCAACAACTCGTCAGCACCGAGGGAGAGGCTGTTCTTGGGGTAATTGCCGACTATGCCCGCAGCTGGAGCTTATTGCAAGGTTATGACGAACAAAGCTTGACCGGGCAAACGGGCACGCAATGGGGCATGCGTTCACTCAACCTGAGCGAAGTGTTAGTGGCCATCGCACAACTCAAAGCCGAACTGATTGCAAAAGGTGAAGCCACAGAGCTGTTCGGTCAATTGCGCGGCAACGGCCTAGCCTCTAGCATAGCCACTATCGAGCAAGGCTTTGGCGATGAGTTGTTTTATCCCAATGTAGCCAGCAGAGCTGCACACCTTCTGTACTTGGTAATCAAGAATCACCCACTAGCTGATGGTAATAAGCGAACAGGATCGTTCCTGTTTCTCTGGTACCTGCGACTGAATCAGCACCTGCTTTCCCGTCCGGTGGATCAACTGATCAACGACAATACGTTAGTCGCATTAGCACTTCTAGTCGCAGAGAGCAAACCCGATCAAAAGGAATTGATGGTTAAGCTAGTGCAGCATTTTGTGCTGCTGAACGAGAACGGATGAATGCGACCTGAAATGCCAGATTGTCCCTGTTGCGCCCTTCTAACACCGAAGTGAAATTTTGTATGGGGAAGAAAGTTTTTTCCCCAAATTGACGCAAAGCCTTTATTCATGCGGCTTTTGTGTCCGGCCCCGGGCACCAGAGTCTAGCTAAAAATTGATCGACAAGCGATTGATTTATAACGGTTTTTAGCCGATTCTGAGCCGCTCCCTTTGGGGAACGACAAAACGCTTTTCCCCGGTTTTTCCCGGGCTACACCACTGTCTTTTCCCCAAGATGTTCCCCATACTTTTCCCCATGACGGAGAAAAGCAATGGCATCTTTTGAGAAGCGAGGTAGTTCAATCAGGGCAATCGTCAATTTCCCCGACGGCAAACGATCAGCTACCGATCCGGCCAGCCGAATCCATGCACGCAATGTAACCAACCAAACACGATGAAGGAGTCTGCATGGACGCCAAAGCCATTGCCCGTCAGTGGGCAACAGGGAAAGAGCCCTTAAAGGAATCAACCCCAGAAGAGAATACCCACCGCTATCTGATCTCGATCTACAGCGATATGGCCAAGACTACAGCATCAGTGAGGCTTCAAGCAGCCATCTAAGTCCGAATCAACAGTCACTGTGGTTCTACCCAGTCACGCCCAGAGAGGACCGAGCCTATTTCGAGCACGGTGTTGAGACCTACTACAGCCTGCATCTGCATGCCGTTGATGACCGAAATCCGGATGCAAAGGACTACCAGGCGGTAGCTGAACTGATCAACGTTCGGATTGATCTGGCACCCGCACTCGTAAGACCTGATTTGGGGATTAGCCAAAACGACCCGAGCCATAACTGCAGCCATGAGTTCTAACCAGGAGGGAACCAAGCATGTACAAACGTATTTTCATTCCGCTTCTCGCCACCATCGCCGCTCTCTTTATGGCGGGCTGCGAACAAGCAATCATTGCACCGGGGGTTACCGGTTCCTGGTTACTGGTTGCAACAAAGTGACAAGCGTCCGATGTCGCTGCACATCAAACCCGATGGAAATGAATACCTGGTGAATGTGGGACGACTAAACTTTGGTCACTACGACATTAGTGCGCAACCGGCAAAGCTGAATTCAACCGACATTCTGACGATTGACCAGCGCAAGCAATTGCGGCTAGACCCAGCCACTGACGTCCTCACTGATATTGACCACCCAACCATCCGCTTTATTCGGATTACGCAAGCTCAGTACGAGAAGACTATCACTGTAGACCTAAACTAAGACTGAGTTATCTAGCATCACTGCCGCTTGGGCTTTCTGTCTTGATGGGTTTTTGCAGCAAACTTTTCAATAGCTTTGGTGGGACCTGAAACTATGAGCAAGTCACCTGCCTTGATAAATGTTTCTGGCTTGGCGTACGTGAAGTCTTCGTTCAATCGTTTAACCCCAACCACGGTGAGATGGTGTAGCTCGCGAATACGTGATTCATCGAGTGTCATGTTGTGACAAAACCCTGGCGCCTGAATCTTGGCAATTGCAAATCCGTCGTCAAACTCGATGAAGTCGATCATCTTGCCTGAAATCAAGTGCGCGACCCGCTCGCCCATCGCCGCTTCAGGGTAAACCACGTGATGTGCACCAATTCGTTCTGCAATTTGCCCATGGGCGGTGTTTGTAGCCTTGACCCAAATATCTTTGATACCCAACTCAGTCATAGCCATCACCGTCAGAAGGCTGGCTGACAGGTTATTGCCGATCCCAATAATGGCATGCGAGAAGTCTGCGGCGCCAAGCTGGCGCATAACGTCCACATTGGAAGAATCTGCTTGAACGGCATGTGTCAATCGATGTGACCAGTCTTGAACCCTGTCTTCGTCTACGTCAATACCCATCACTTCATGGCCAAGCGCCATGAGGGACTGCGCAACAGAGCTACCGAAACGTCCAAGCCCAATGACAAGCACACTGTCTAAGGCAGAGAATGCGAAGCGTTCAGTGAAAAGAAAGTTAACCGACAATTGGTCTCTCCTCAGGGTAGCGGTAACGGGCTGAAATGGCACCGGTCGCAAGCGCAGCAGCCACAGTAATAGTACCTACCCTACCGACAATCATTAGAATAGTTAAAGTGATTTGGGCAATTGGAGGTAAATCAGCCGTAATACCGGTTGACAGCCCCACCGTTGCGAAGGCAGAAATCACCTCAAAAATGACCTGATCGGTTGGTACGGTGGTCGTTGCCAACAAAATGAAAGTGCCTACGGTTACGCAAGCACTGCCGAGCACTAGTACAGTAACGGCCTCGCGTTGGACTGAGTTTCTGACCCGTCTCCCGAATACCTCAGTATCACGACGACCCTTGATTTCTGCCCAGACTAGTAACAGCAAGATAAAAAATGTGCCGACTTTTACGCCACCAGCTGTCCCAGCACTGCCACCGCCAATGAACATCAGCAAGTAATGTATTGACCAGGTTTCATGCTCAAGCGCACCAATATCAAGTGTATTAAAGCCCGCAGTGCGAGCAGACACGGACATAAAAAATGATGACAACACCTTTTGACCAATCGAGACTGACTCAAGGGTTTTGGGATTGTTCCATTCAAAGAGCAGAATGAATACTGTGCCCAGTAACAGTAGGGAGACTGTGCCTGTAATGGTGATTTTTGAGTGTAGTGACAGAGATCTTCTGCGTATGAACTTGTCTCGCAGATCCAGAAACACCGGGAAACCGAGGCCACCAATGATAATGGCCGTCATGATTGGCAGAAGAAACAGGAAATCACCACCGTACTTTGCGAGTCCGTCCGGGTATAGGGCAAAACCTGCATTGTTAAATGCAGAAATGGCATGAAAAATACCGTGCCATATTGCCTCGCCTAGCGGAGCATCGTAGCGAGTCAAATAGACCGTTACCAGCATCACGGAAGCGATAGCTTCCATCACCAAAGTCGTTAGCAAAACAATTTTGAAGGTGGCCCGCAAATCACCACCGCTAATGGTGTGCGTCTCCGTTTGAGCGATGAGTCTAGTCTTCAGTCGCAAAGATCGGTTAACCATCAATCCCAGCAGCGTAGCGGCTGTCATGATGCCAAATCCACCCAACTGGAACAGCAACAAGATAACTAGTTGCCCAAAAAAGCTCCAGTAAGTGCCAGTGTCAACAGTCACCAGACCCGTCACGCACACAGCCGAAACCGCCGTAAAGAATGCGGTCAGTAACGGAGCTGATTCACCTGCGGCATTTGCTTGCGGCAACAATAGCAATAATGTGCCGAGCAATATGGTACCCACAAAGCCAAGCAACACGATACGAGTCGGATGCATCAAAAACCAAGTTTGCCGTGTTCCATGGGCGTGATATTACTGCTGAAATCAATGGCCAGCGCGCAATAAATGCTGACTTAATACCATTCTATCGATATCAAGCCCATCGGCTTTAACGACTTTAGAAGGCAATGTCGAATTGAGATTGCCCGTTCCCCTATCGGTATCACCGACGTCTTCCTAAGTTATTCACTACGTCTGACAACCATCCTCACGGAGTATCCATCATGTCTCATAAACGTCTGATGGCGATCAGCCTTGTGCTGGCCGCCCATGCACCGCTGTCTGCTCACGCGGTGGGTGGCATTCCCACGCTCGACATCAATTCGATTGAACAACTGAACCAGTTAATCAATCAGGTTGAGACCGCCAAAAGCCAACTCGATCAGGCCAAAGCTCAACTTGCTGCACTGACTCAGTCATCGGGATTCGGGTATGTGTTGGCAAACCCCAGCGTTAAAGATCAGTTACGCGGTTCCCTACCCGCTAATGCACAGTCCCTGTTGAATCGACTAGAAAACCCGGACAACAACTTGTCT
Source organism: Lautropia mirabilis (assembly GCA_945876565.1). Lineage (GTDB taxonomy): Bacteria > Pseudomonadota > Gammaproteobacteria > Burkholderiales > Burkholderiaceae_B > Algicoccus. The sequence continues at coordinate 88,279 of CAMCOS010000008.1, forward strand.
AGTGCGGTGAACGACGTGGTACGTGACGTCAAAGCGCCTGTGAACTTTCCTCAAGATCGGGAAGTGTTAGCTGAGCGAAAGTTGAACATTGAAGCCACGGCCAAAGCCATGGCTGAACGCGCCTACAACGCCATGACACAGCGTTTAGAAGTGATTGATGGTCTGCAGTCCAAGATTAACGAAACCACCAATCCTAAAGAGATTGCTGAACTGCAAGCGCGTATCGCGATTGAGCAGGCCAACATCCAGACCGACCAGACCCGTATTCAACTAGCTCAGCAGCAACTACAAGCCGAACGCGCCCTGCTCGATGCCCGTGCCGAACGGGTATATGGCGGGTGGTTCGGTACCCGACAGAACCCATAAGAGAGGCCATCATGCCAACCGGATTTTCCAGCACCCAGGTCTCTGCACCCCAAGACCCGGAAAGCATTGCCCAATGGATCACGACCCAAACGGAAGCCGTGCTGCAGTCGGCAGTCAATCAGCCGATTGCGGAGCTAACCAGTGCTCTAACCCCAGTCATTACGCTTGGACTCACCTTGCAGTTCATGGCGTATGCGTTTGCCATCATGCACGGGCAAGGCAACATAACTGTGACCGAGTTTTTTAAGAAAGCAGTGGGCGTGGCAATTATCGCCATGATTGCCACGGCTGGCGGTCTGTACCAAAGTGAGATTGCTCAAACCATGCTTGGGTTACCAGATGCCCTGACTTCTGTGGTGATTGGTGAAACCACGGTTGCGGCACAGGTTGACAGGCTGCAACAGGAAACGTCAGTGGCGACCAGCAGCATGGGCAATGCCGGTGACTCAGGTTGGTTCGACTTTGTGCCTGATGCTCGCCAGATCATTATTACGTTACTGACATTTGGCGTCACCGTCAGCTCCGCGGTGGTGGGTGGCATCATCGCCGTCATCACCATCGTGATCAAGGTGGGCATGGCACTGATTGTGGCAACTGGACCCTTATTCATTGCCTTCTTGCTGTTTGAGCCAACTCGCAAGATGTTTGATAGCTGGGTGGCGCAAGCCTTGAACTTTGTCTTTCTCGCACTCCTGGCTGGACTGATCTTCGCCGTGCTGCTGCAATTAAACTTGCAGTTTGTGCGCGCGATGGCCCAATGGCTAGATGGCGGCAATGTAAGCCTGATGGCTCTGTTTGCAGGTCAGGTGCTCGTGGCAATTGCCAGCATCGTCATCATGACCATGCTGCCAGGCATGGCTGCTGGCCTCTCGTCTGGTTTCGGGGCTCAGTTTGGTATCGGGGCCGCTAGCCGTGGAGCATTTACTGCCCTGCGTCTTCGCAGCATGATTAGACCAGGAAGGTCGACTGGCAAGTCACCGGGTGGCTAGTCAGGTCTCCATCGTCTTGATCCAAGAATCCGGATTCAAACGAGATATTCTTGTTTTGTTGGTTGGTTTCAGCCAACTCAGATTTATCGAAGGAGCGTTTTTATGCAGGCTGTCGTCAACCCGCCAACGGTTCCGGTTGGCAAGATCAAGAGCTTTGGATACTTCGGACCGAAGTACGAGGTAGGGCATGCCCTTCGCCAGTTAGAGGGTGGCGACTGGCTTGTCGAGATAACGATGGTGGAGACAGGCGAAAAAGCTGAATACCGTTTATCTCGTTTGTCTGATGACCCGCTGGCGCATTGATGTATGCAGTGGCTTTTGTTCTAGCAGCAGCTGACACCGAGAACCATCACACCAAGGGCGTACCCTAGGCCTATAACGAGCTTGGTATGGGACATCCGCGCTGCTCGTATTGAGCAACTGTCGGACTTTAGGCCCGTGGTTAGGTCATTTCACTTTGTAGTTGATATGCAGCGAAATACGTCCACATAGCCGAATTTTCGCTTCAGCCCTTCTTCCCCCCAGTTCCCTTCTCACGCTTACAGCCAATAGGCTCGTACGCAAAGGACACTTTTACCCATGAAGTCTCTTATCGCATCCCTCATGGCAGGCTGGCTTTTAGCTGGCTGCGCCTTTCATGCACCACAGCCACCCATGCCACCTGACGAACCACGCGTGCCCGTCAACGCCACTGAACCCTTGACCCAAGGACGCTAAGCCATGAGTGCACAACCCATTCAATCTGATGAACTCGCTGAACACCTGGAACGATCCCGTGGGCTGGAACGTGACTATTTGGGAGAACTGATCCGCAGCCGACGCTGGGCGTGGCGCTGTGCAACCGGTGCCGCCATATTGGCACTTGCGGGTGTCGGTGCGGTCGCGGGGCTCACACCCTTGAAAGCACCGCCCGAGATGTATGTGGTGCGGGTAGACAACGCCACTGGCGCGATCGATCACGTCAGCCGTTTGGGCGAACCGCTGCAGGACTATGGCAGCCGGATTGCCAAGTACTTTCTAAACAGTTATGTCTTGAATTGCGAAGGCTACAGCTGGCAAACCATTCAAGAGCAGTTTGACACCTGCGCCCTGCTCAGCAGCCCAGCAATCCAGACTCAGTATGGCAAACGCTTTGAAGGACCAGATGCACCAACTGCACGCTTAACCGATCTGGCCACCATTGACGTCAAGGTGCATTCCATCACGCTTGGTGCCAATGATTCGGCAACCGTCAGATTCAGCACCACAGAAAAAGACGTCGGCACGGGTCAGATACGACAACAACGTCACCTGATTGCCTCCATCGCATACGAGTACATCAACGTGCCGCTCACCGAAGCGGTCGCCAGGCGTAACCCATTGGGCTTTCAAGTGGTGCGCTATGACCTCGCCAATGACCTGTCGCGCTAGCCGAATCTTTATGAGACATCGCCATGATTTTGTCCAACTGTGAACACCACTCAGTTTCCGCGGTTATTTGACGGCATTTGAGTCTTTGAGGTGAATTCGGGCGGTTTCTAAGTTTTGTTTGTTTTTAATCAGGGGCGTTGAGCGTCGCGCGTAGCGAGACGTGAAACGCCCCTGATTGCTTTGGCGATGAGATAGTCGTTAGCGTTTATGCGTTGACCCGATGGGCCAG
>CAMCOS010000009.1 GCA_945876565.1 Lautropia mirabilis
ATGGCCTGTTTCAAGCCGCCAAGCGCAAGGCGCGTGGTTACGGAAGGTTCACCACCATACGCGCTGTGATCTTCTTGCTGGCTGGCAAACTCGACTTCTCCAAGGTGAACACATTTGCTAGCTAACCCACTCGCTTTTCAAAAGAGCCCAATTTTTTACGGATTTCGAAATCAAAAATTACGGAAACTGATGCCAACAAGCAAAAAATTAGCCGCGCTAAGCGCGGCCGAAGTTATATCAGTGATGGGGCAGTGGCACTGGAGCAATAGAGTACTAAAACACTACAGCACTACAGCACTACAGCACTAAACAGAGCGATCAGTCACCCAAAACATCACGTCCCAGGTGAGACTGCTGGTCTGTCAGCTGCCGATGCAGTCGTAACCGCAGCCGCCACACCTGCACCACCGCCTGCCCCACCGTGTGACTCACCACCCTCGGCATCCTCGCCATCTTCATCTTTCTTGTGCTTTTCAAAGAACGTCATGATCTTCACAAAAAAGATCGGCACAATTGCCACCGCCAAGGTGGTCGAGGCGATCATGCCACTGAAGACCGTGATACCAATGGAGAATTGCGAGGCTGCGCCGGCACCCGAGGCCGTGATCAAGGGAACCACGCCTAGGATGAATGCAATTGAGGTCATCACAATTGGGCGGAATCGCTCATGTGATGCATGTAAGGCGGCCTCGGTATAGCTCATGCCTTTGTGCACGGCTTCAAGCGCCACTTCCACAATCAAAATCGCGTTCTTGGCCGAGAGCGCAATCATGAGCACCATACCAATTTGCACATAAATATTGTTATCGAGCCCAGTAGACATCAGGGCAATGACGATACCCGACATGGCCAGTGGCACCGCGCTTAGCACTGCAAGGGGCGCAGCCCATGACTCGTATTGGCCAGCAAGCACCAGGTAGACCAGCAAGATAGACAGCGCAAACACCAATATCTGGGTGTTACCCACGAGTTGTTCCTGATAGGACATCGCAGTCCACTCGTAGCCAATCCCTTGCGGCAAGGTGTCGTTGGCCAGTTGCGTGATGGCTGCCAGCACCTGACCAGAGCTCACGCTTGGTTTGGCTGCACCGTTGACGCTCGCCGTGGGGAATAGGTTGTACTGCGATGCAATGGTGGGGCCGGAAGTCTCAGAAATCGCAGCAAAAGATCCCATGGGTACCATGTCACCGTTACGACTCTTGACGTAGAGCTTTTGGATTTGGTCGATGTTGATGCGGTATGGCCCGTCTGCCTGCACATAGACTTGGTAGGTCTGACCAAACTTGAAAAACTGGTTCACATACGACGAACCGAAGTAGGACTGCAGCGCATCGTACGCATCACCAATGTTCACACCCAAAGTTTCAGCAGCTGCCGGGTTAAACGTCAACTCAAGCTGGGGAGCGTTGTTGTCAAATGTGGTGAAGGCCATCATCACTTCGGGCAACTGATTGACCCGAGCCACAAACTGGTTGGTCGCATCCGCTAGCTTGTCAAAACTGTTGCTCCCATCGGTCAAAAGCAACTGCAGCGTAAAACCACCTGACATGCCCAGACCGGGTATTGCTGGTGGCAACACCACGCGTGCGTTGGCGCTTTGCACCTCGCGCAAGGCCGCGGACATACGCCCGTAGATCGAACGCAAATCCTCACCCTTGACCTTACCGCGCTCATCCCAGGGCTTCAAAATAATGTACATCGCGCCCGCACTCGGATCGGTGTTGCTGTTATCCAGCACACTGATGCCACCGATGGTCACGACTTGATCCACACCGGGCACCTTCTCAATCACCTTTCTGACCTCATCCATCGATTGCTGGGTGCGCTGCAGCGACGCGCCAGAAGGCAATTCGACCGTGGCAATCAAGTAGCCCTGATCCTCATTCGGAATAAAACCGGTGGGGATGCGCGTGAGGCCATAGATCGTGGCACCAATAATCAAAAGACCCACCAGCGCCGTCTTGCCGCCATTGTTCATGAGCGCGTGCATGAGCTTGGCATAACGCGCTGCAATGGCCTCAAACCCACGATCAAACCCTCGGGCGAAGCGGTTTTTGGGCTTGGGGGCTTCGCCTTTTTTCAGGGGCTTGATAAACTCGCCTGCTTGCGCAGGGCTCAGACTGATGGCCGCAATACCCGAGAGCAAGGCAGTGATTGCAATCACCAAGGCGAACTGGCGGTACATCTGACCGGTGATGCCTGAAATGAACGATGCCGGCAAGAACACGGCCATGAGCACCAGCGTGATACCGATGATCGGTGCCATCAACTCACCCATGGCGGCAATGGCCGCATCCTTGGGCTTCATGCCAGCCTCGACTTTTTTGGCGACACCTTCAACCACCACGATCGAGTCGTCCACCACAATTCCGATCACCACCACAATGGCAAAGAGCGTCAAGAGGTTGATTGAGAACCCTAGCGCCGCCATACCAGCAAAGGCGCCGATGATGGTCACGGGAATGGTGACGGCTGGCACCAGCGTGATACGCCAGTTCTGCAAAAACGCCATGATGACCAGCAGCACCAAAAGACCAGCTTCATAGAGCGTGCTGTAGACCTGATCAATCGATGCTGTCACGAACATCGTGGTGTCAAACGGGATGGCCCATTGAATATCAGGCGGAAAGGTTTTAGCGATTTTTTCCATTTCATCGCGCACCCCTTGAGACACCTGCAAGGCGTTGGCTTCAGGCAACTGATAAATGGCAATACCACCAGCAGGCCTGTCACCCAACCCAAAAAACTGGTTGTAGTTCTGGCTACCCATCTCGATGCGCGCCACATCGCGCAAGCGTGTTAACTCACCCTTGTCTTCTTTCAACACAATCTCGCCAAACTGCTCTGGCGTATCCATGGCGCTCGCCACGTTCACCGTGAACTGAAACGCCTGACCGGCGGGCACGGGCGGCGCGCCAATCTGGCCGGCTGACAAGAGCACGTTCTGTTTGTTAATCGCCTCCATCACCTCGGCAGGCGTTAAGTTTCTGGCGAGCATCTGCTCTGGGTTTAACCACACCCGCATGCTGTAGTTACCCACGCCAAACACGTTGGCTGCCGCCACCCCAGGAACACGAGCCAGACGCTGCTGCATCTGAAGGTTAGCGAAGTTACTCAAAAACAAGGCGTCGCGGCTATTGTCCTTGGAAGTCACGGTGACAAACTGCAAAATCGCCGTCGACTGGGTCTTAGTCGTCACCCCCTGCGCTTGAACGGATTTGGGCAACATGGGTAGCGCGATCGCCACCCGGTTCTGCACGTTGACCTGCGCCATGTCGGGGTCCGTACCCACCGCAAACGTCACCGTCAGCTGGTAAGTACCCGCGTCGGTTGAGAAGGACTGCATGTACAGCATGCCTTCCACGCCATTGACCTGAGTTTCAATGTTGCTGCCCACCAACTGCTGAATCAGTTTGGCGTTTGCCCCTGGCCAGTTGGTGGTCACCTGAATTGTGGGTGGTGTCATCTGCGGATACTGCGCCACCGGCAGCCCAAATATCGACACCGCACCAATCAGCACGATGATGATGCCGATCACATTACTAAGAATCGGCCGTTCAATGAATACTTTCGATAGCATGGGCTGGTTCCAATGCAAAAATCAGGGGTCGTGGCAAAACTCGATCAAAACTCAACCAAAAAAAATCAACGCTAAGCCAACACCCAGTCAACAACAATCACTCTCGTTCGTTCTCAGTCCACCAACTACTTGGCACCCGCGCCAGGCAGCTTGGCAGGCTCGATTTTGCCGGGCTGGGCATCAACCGTATTGCCCGGGCTCAAGGTCACAAAGCCGTTAATCACCACTTGCTCGGTGCCGGTCAGGCCCTTGTTCACTTCGATCAACTCACCGAACTGCTGGCCGGTGGTGATGTTCACACGTTGAGCTTTCTTGTCCTGATCAATCACGAACACGTAAGGCCCTTGCTGGTCGCGCAGCACCGCAGAAAACGGCACTAAGAGGCCATCGCGCTTGTCACCGTAGTAAACCAACACCTTGGCATACACACCTGGCAAGATCGAACGGTCTTTGTTCTGGAATACACCACGCAGTTGCAAGGTACCGGTGTCGGTATTTAGATCACTGGCGGCATAGTCAAGTACGCCCGCATGCGGGAAACCGTCGTCACCCTGCAAAGCGGCATACACCGGCAGCGTGCCTACACCCTTGGCCACTCGGTCTGTGCCGGCTTGCATGCGCATATAGGCAAGCAGCTCGGTCTGACTCATGGAGAAGTAGATGTACAAAGGCTGTATTTGGCGAATGTCGGCAAGCTTGATGCCGTCTGGGTTTGAACCGAGGTAGTTCCCAACGTCAATGAGGTGGCGACCCATCACACCGTCAAATGGCGCACGCACCTCGGTATAACCCAGGTTAATTTTTGCCAATGCCAGATTGGCCTGTGCCTGCTGTAGCTCCGAGCGTGCTTTGTCTACGGCTGCTTGCGAGGTGGCCTTTTGCGCGAGCAAGGTGCTCTGGCGATCAAACTCGATCTTTGCCTCATCGTAAATAGCCTGATTCAGAGCCACCTCTTCTTTGTACTGATCCTGCTCGATCACAAACAGCAGATCGTCTTTTTTCACGGGCGCACCGTCTTTAAAGAGAATCTGCTCCAGGTATCCCGGCACCCGGGCTTCGAGATTGACAAACAAGAGCGGCGCGGCCGTGCCATCAAAGGTCACGTAGTCCTGCACGGTCTGCTTAAGCGGCTGCGACACAGTGACTTTGGCCGCAGGCAGCTCAGGTGGCTTGGGCTTTTCGCAACCAGCCAATCCCAGAGCAATCACAGCACCCATGGCGGCTATCCCAATGCGCGAGACCTTCACGCCAGAGATGTTTAAGGTATTGATCCAATTCATTGTTTCGCTCCAGAAGCAGCGGTACTGGTCGTTGCAGTGGTGGTCGCAGCGGCACTGGTGCCGGCAGCCTCTGCCATCGCCTGACCAACCGCATCGAGGTTAAAGGCTTGTATCAACCATGGCGTCTCGGGCTGGTTCAGGGCACTGCCCCAGTCAGTGCGCTCTCTCATTTGCGCGACCATCTCATTGGGTAACGGCGGCACTCTAAGCTCACCGCTCCAACCGCCACCAAGCGCCTTAAACGCATCGGCGTAGCCCAACAGCGCATTGGTGCGGGTCTGCACCAGATCACTTTGCACACGCAAAAGGATTTGCTGAGCCACAATCACGGTGTTGTAGTCAGACTGCCCGCCCTCATAGAGGTCTAGCGCCAATGTGGCTGCTTGCTGCGCCGAGCGAACGGCAAGCGCATAGTCAGCCGCTGCTTTCTGAGAGGTCGAGATCTGAACCAGCGCGTCTTCCACTTCGGCTTGGGCGTTTAGAACCGCGTTCTGGTAGTTAAGCACGGCCTGCTGAAAAGTCGCATCCTGCACCCGAACTTGGTCTGTGATCGCCCCACGGTAGAACAAGGGGATGGTAAAGCCGCCGCCACCGCCGCCGGTTGAACCATCGAACCTAAACGTCTGCCCGCCCTGATACGAGACTGAGGCGTTCAGGTAACCAAACATACCCGTCAGGGAAAAACTCGGGTATAGATCGGCCTCTCGCACCCCAATCAAGGCCGACTGCGAAGCTGCCTGGTATTCCGCCAAAGCAACGTCCGGTCGGCGACGCAGCAGGTCTTTGGGGATGCCCACGTTTAAAACCTCAGGTGTGCGCAACTGATTCTTGGCATCACCAAAGTTCGCTTCGTAGTAGCCCGGACGCTCACCCAAGAGCATGCTCATGGCGTTTTGCTGCTTGTTCAAGCGCGCGATCAAGCCTGGGATCTCGGCGTTGGTCTGCTGAAACCGCGTTTGCGCTTGGCTTAACGCCAAAAGCGATGTAGACCCCGCTTTGTAGCGTGCCTCGGCAATGCGTAAACTCTCGCGCTGCAAGGCCAGGTTGGTGCGCGCCACACGGATCAGCTCTTGCAGGTTACGGATGTTGATGTAGGTTCTGGCCACGGTGGCCGCCAACGACACATCAGCTGAGTAATAAGCTGCGATCGCCCCCTGATACCCTGCAAAGGTACTTTCGATGCCGCGGCGGTACTTACCCCAAAAGTCAAGCTCCCAGTTCGCTTGCAGCATCGCCTCGCGGGTGGTCGCGCTATTGCCTGCATTGATGCTGCCTTGGCCCACAACGGTTGGCAACAAGGTTGCATCGCTCACACCCAACTGTGCACGCGCCTGATAGATACGCACCGCAGCCGATTGCAGCGATAGGTTCTGCGCGCCAGCGACCTGCAACAGCTTATCTAGCGTTGGGTCATCAAACTGGGTCCACCAGCTCACGGGATTGATCTGAGCGTCGCGAACCGTTTTGACGGCTGCAGAGAACTGTGTGCCAGTCTCCTGGCGCCACTGCTCCTTGATCGACACCTCGGGTTGCTTAAAGTCTGGGCCCACCATGCAACCAGTTAGAAACAGAGCGCCCAGTGACGTGCCAATCAAGCCCGCAAAACTGCGTGCGCGGCGAGACATTTGGGTGGCAGCTGAATCACTAACTGGGTCAGCTGTGCAATCATGGGCTAACCGCAGCGATGAAATATCGTGCATGGTAAAAAATCCATAGGAGAAACATCGAGTCGATAGTAGCCGAAATCAGTGACAGGTAGCGCACCATGCAGGCTGCATGATGTCTCGCAATCAGTCATACTGCCAAATCCTGGCTGGCGGCACATTGAAGGCCACAAAGCGCACTTGCCTTTCTGTAGCAAAGCCACAACCCGCAAACGGAGAGTGACTGCCGTATGAATAGGTGATGAGTTTTTGAATGAGCCCAGCCTGATACGCCTGAGCCACCGCTTGCCGGATAGCCCCTGCTTCGGGGTTGTTGAGCATGGGAATCGAAGAGACCACCGCACAGGGCGAGACAGTTTGGCTAAAAAACTCCACCGCCGAGCCATTAAATACCTTCGCTTCGGGATAGGCCTTGGCGAGCAGTTCACTGAACTTGCAGTTGATCTCAACCAAAGTCAGGTTATTGGCGGGTAGGTTCGACTGCAGGTGCTTGGTGATTTGCCCCGTGCCCGGGCCAAGCTCCACGACCTGAAGAGGCTCAAGAGAGGCTGCCAAGTTGCCGTTGGAGTTGCCGTTGGTCATGTGACCCACGCCACTGGAAGATTCGGCAGAAAAAGCATCTGTCGGTTCAGGCATGGAAGATACACGCACAGAAGATACACGCACGGAAGTTTCACGCATGGAATCTTCGAGTGCACGCGCCATGGCAATGCCCAAGCGATTCGAAGACGGCAGCACAGCGCCCACCTTACGCGGGTGGCGCAATGCCTGAAACAAGAACTGAGCCGATGAAACTAGCACGAGAGGCGGCTGGGGAGGTGGTTGGTCGTGTGGTTGTGCATACGGGTAGATGCTTTGGTGAGATAGTTATAAGCCTAGCAAGTTGATTTTATGTCATATTTGTTCAAGCATTTGTCACAAATGCGAGGGCTAGCAGGCAGTAGACGAGAAGTAGTTGAGCAAAAATATGAGGGGGTTACCGATGCGCCTGCGTCAATTCATAACTTGTGCTGCGCCCGCCTCCAGCAGACTTACACAGGATGCCGAGTTCAATTAACTGCGTGATGTCGCGCAGTGCAGTATCAGGAGAGCATTTGGTCATCGAGCCCCAACGGCTTGTCGTCAATCTCGCGTCGAAACCATCGAGCAAGCGATTCAGGATTTTGATTTGCCTAGGGTTCAAACTAACACCAGCCCAGTAGTGCCAGAATTTGGTTTTAACCAATGCACTATCGACAGTCGCGTGTGCGGTTTGTAACGCCTGGACCAACTGACTTAAAAACCACAGCAGCCAAGGCGTGATGTCCATCGATGATTTCTGTGTGGCCTCCAGAATGTCGTAATAAGCCTTTCGTTGCGCCTGAATTTCTGCCGAAAGACTGTAAAACCGCTGATTGCTGTGATCAGCACGAGCCAATAACAAATCGCCGATTGCGCGACCGATCCTGCCATTGCCATCATCAAACGGATGTAGCGTGACAAACCACAGGTGCCCAATGGCCGCCCGGATCAAGCCCGGCTGCGATGGATTGGGCTGATTTACCCAATCCATAAATATGTCCATTTGCCGCGACAAAATGCTAGCGGGCGGCGCCTCGTAATGAACTTTTTGGCGACGCGATGACCCTATCATTGCACCCACCACACCTGCGTCCACTGGCCCTGAAACCACCTGCATGGGACCCAAGGCGTCAGATCGCCAGTCACCGACCGTGATTGGCACTAGCCCCGAATAACCGTTGGGAAACAATGCCGCGTGCCAGCCAAACAACCGCTGAGCAGTCAGTGGTTCGTTGGCTCTAGATGTGGCATCGAGCATCATCTGTACGATCCCGTCTACATGACGGTCTACAGGCGCCAAGGCCGCCTGCTCAAGGCCCAACCGTCTCGCAATTGACGAGCGAACAGACTCCGGTGACAAGACTTCACCCTCAATCGCACTGCTTTTAACCACATCTTCAGTCAAAGCAGACAAAGATGTTTGCGCTTGAACCTCAAAACCGACGTCTGCTAGCCTGCCATACAGGCGCCCCTGCAATCTTGCTGCTTGATCGAGCAAGGGTTCGAGCTCATCGAGTCGATAGCGCCATCGTGGCCAATCTGGTGCCTGCCAAATGTACAATTTAATCTCCGCAATTATTACGGTATTTATAGCACTTATTCGCCGCAAAATCATTTTTAAACGCATATTTTGCGGTGATTAGGCGTATTATTCGCCGCACGCTGCTCAATAATTACCCGCATCGCCGCCCAAGAAAAAGCGCCCAAAAGACGATGTGTTTAATCGCTGAGGGCATCCAGCGCCCATAACTGGCGTGGAACTGCGTACACTATGGGAGTCGCTGCGGGGGAACTGATCTGTTGGCAAGTCTAGATCGCAAACGTAAAATACAGATTCACTAAGAAGGGTCAATTATGAAACCATCAACCGCCCTGGCGGCACATCGAGACGAGATCCGCAAGATCGTCTTATGCCATCGAGCCTCCAATGCCCGGGTGTTTGGGTCCGTGCTTCATGGCGCAGACACCGATGACAGCGATTTGGACCTATTGGTGGATACAACGGCCGATACAACGCTTTTTGATTTGGGTGCCATTCGCTACAAATTGCGCAATCTTCTCGGGGTTGAAGTCGATGTTTTGACGCCAGGTGCGTTACCCGGCAAATTCCGCGACGTCGTTATTTCAGAGTCTCGTCCTGTATGACCAGGGATCCGCTTCAGTTGATCTGATGCACGGGCACCGCAAGCGGGGGAACCGTCAGATCTAGTCGTGACCATAACGCATTACCCTGACTACCCCCAATCAACTCCCCACAATCCTTCGGCAGTGATTCAAAGCGGCCTCAATCAGATTGTCACTGGCCTCTTGTGTACGAAATGCCGAGTGAGCTGACAGGGTGACGTTATCAAGTTTGGACAAGGGATGTCCGGCAGGCATGGGCTCCGTGGTGTAGACGTCTAGGCCGGCATGACCAATCTTGCCTGATTTTAGGGCGTCAATCATGGCGTTTTCATCGACGACAGCACCTCGGGCAGTGTTAATGAATAACACGCCATCACTCATCTTCTGAATCCAGTCATGGTTAATGAGGTTTCGGGTCTCATCGTTTAGCAACAGGTGCACTGAAATCACGTCACTTTGCGCAAGCACATCATCAAGCGCCATGAACTCAACACCCGGGTGTGTCTTGGGGGACCGGTTCCAGGCAATCACACGCATGCCGGCACCCAGACACAGTCGTGCCATTTCGGCACCGATACCACCAAAACCGATCAAACCAGCGGTCTTACCCGTCAGTTGCAGGCCGTCACGTCTTGGCCAACCCCCTGCCCTCACACCTCTATCCATGTAGGCGAAGTCTTTTGCGGCGGCCCACATCAAGCCAAATGCACATTCGGCCACCGCGGTGTCGCCATAGCCTTTGATGATGTGTACTTGGATGCCGATTTCAGCCAGTTCTTCCGGGTTCATGTAGGAACGGGCGCCAGTGCCCATAAAAACCACGTGCCTCAAATTCGAGCACTGGCTGGCAATATCGGTGGGGAACGCCGTGTGGTCAATCCAGACAATGTCGGCATCACCCACGACCGCAGGTATCTCCTGCGGGGCAATGTCGATATTGCGATTCACAATCACCTCAATGTCAGTGGCCTGACGCAAGCGCTCAGTCACCGCGGCATGCATGTCACTCGCATCAATAAACACGGCTTTCATTTTTACACTCATCCTCACATCCAACTTGATTGGGTCTTGGCTGCGCCACCGGCATCATGCGTCAAGCGCTGTACTTGCGTCAACATCCAATGTCTCGAGAGCATAAGACTTCACGGCCCTGCCAAGACACCTGGTTGCTGACTTATCGTAACTGCAATTACGCATACAATCCATCGGGGTAGCTATGAACGTGGTTTGCAAGTTCGCAGTTAAATCACTGCCCCCAGAAAAACACCCACTAGCCTACACAATCGCAAAAGATTCCCTCCCCCACAACCATCACTGACACCATCACCGTGTACGGCATCACCGACCTCACCACCTTTGTACTGGGCACCATCTTTATCGTGTTACTGCCTGGACCCAATTCCGTCTTTGTGCTCACGACGGCGAGCATGCGTGGGGTACGGGCAGGCTACTGGGCTGCTTTTGGGGTGTTTGTGGGTGACACGATTCTTATGGTGTTGGCTTCCACGGGCGCTGCCTCAGTGCTCTATGCCAACCCAACACTTTTTACGGGACTGAAGTATGCCGGTGCGACCTATCTGGCCTGGATTGGAATTGGATTGATGCGCGATGCTTACAAAGCTTGGTTTCACCCACTGCAACCAGCAAAGCAACTTGACTCACCTATTGACAGCGAGCGCCCTACCCCTGAGATCGCCGAAGCGGCGTCAACAGAAAAAAAATCCTCACGGATCAGGTCTTGGCGAGATTGGAGCAAGCCATCGCATCAGTCACCGTTTCGTGGAGCCTTACTAATTAGTCTCCTGAATCCCAAGGCGATATTCTTTTTTATCTCATTTTTTGTGCAGTTCGTAGACCCTCGGTATCAATACCCTGTTCTGACGTTTCTGCTGCTAGGCGTCATCGTGCAGGTATTGAGCGTCACCTATCTGGCCGGCCTTGTTCATGGTGGCGTGCATTTGGCTAGTCGCATGCGACAGTATCCCAGGCTCAATGCCGTGGGTGCGGCTGCGGTGGGTGCCATCTTTATCTGGTTTGGGGTCAAGCTAGCGAGTGCCACGCTCTGAAACACCTATTCACTATCCAGTTTTGTGCGGCACGTGCAAAGCCTGAAACGCAGAGCCACTGATCAGCAATGCTTTCAATGAATGCGAATGATTCGCTAAATCGCATTAGGTTTCATTTGCTTGAACTGCATGCTGGCCTGCTTAACACTTAAAAATGCTAAAAAAATACAACTTGCCACGCGCAAGTCACAAATTTGGATAACAATATCCCCCATGGGAAAAGCACACAGTCACGCGCATCACAGACAACATGGTCACTCAGGGCATGAGCACACGCATGCCGAGGATCATCTGGTATCCATCGCGCCGGAGCCGGCGGAAATGGATGTCAAAGACACACCTTACACAGCGGCTGAGCGAGCCAAGGTGGCAAAGTCCACGACCATGGTCAGCGTCTGGGTCAATATTTTTTTAAGCATTCTGCAGATTGTGGTGGGGTTCTTTGCCAAGTCACAGGCTTTGATTGCCGATGGCATTCATTCTTTGTCTGACCTCTTGTCAGACTTTGTTGTGTTGATTGCGAATCACCACAGTCAAAAAGAAGCCGATCATGATCACCCTTATGGTCACCAACGGTTTGAAACGGCAGCGTCTCTGTTTTTAGGAGGGATTCTGTTGTCGGTGGGTGCTGGCATGATTTGGGCATCTGTTGACAAGGTCATGAATCCTGAGAGCATTCCAGACGTCGCACCCGTGGCCTTGGGGATTGCAACTCTGACGCTCTTTGTCAAAGAGGGTCTGTTTCGCTACATGCTATCGGCAGCCAAGCGGGTGAAATCCAGCATGCTAGTGGCCAATGCCTGGCATGCGAGGTCGGATGCAGCCTCATCACTGGTGGTGGCCATTGGCATTCTCGGACACTTGATGGGCTACAAGATACTGGACCCGATTGCAGCACTCATTGTGGGGCTCATGATTGGTCGGATGGGCTGGCAGTTTGGCTCTGAGGCGTTTAACGATCTAATGGACCGCGGGGTCGATGAGCAAGAGCTACAAGAGATCATCAGAACCTTAAACACCACCCCCGGTGTTTTAGGGGTGCATGATGTGCGCACCCGCAAGATGGGCGACATGGTGATGGTTGATGCCCACATTGAGGTCGACCGCACGCTCACCGTCGAACAAGGCCATGACATTGCCGTGGCGGCCAGAGAGGCGGTGATGCACCGCCATCGGGTGTTGGATCTCATGGCGCACGTGGATCCGGTGGATCCACCGAAGGTAGTTGCGCCAGCCGGCACTTAAGCACGGCATAAAGGGCGACCAGCAAGCTCAGACACGAGTGCACATCAATCGTTCATCAGGGTTGGCACTGATCGCTCGCGTGTGGCGGGAACATACAATCAGTGTTCCTGTTTACATCAGCACCGCCAGAATATGTCTGACAACAAGAACGATCAAGTCCAAGAACGAAGCGAAGAGCCAGCCCACCCAAAAGCAAACGCCTACCCCACGCCACAGGTGCCCGTATCTGCCGTTGGCATCAGGCCACTCGATGGTTTGAGGGTGCTAGAGCTTGGTCAGTTAATCGCTGGTCCCTTTGCATCCAAGATCCTGGCTGAGTTTGGGGCCGATGTCATCAAAGTCGAGCCGCCAGAAGGCGATCCCCTACGCAAGTGGCGTTACATCCACGATGGCACATCGGTGTGGTGGGCTGCACACGCCAGAAACAAACGTTCGATCACGATTGACTTGAGGCAAGTCCAAGGGCAGGAACTGGTGCGGCTGCTTGCGAAAGAAGCGGACATTCTCATTGAAAACTTTCGCCCGGGTGCGATGGAGAAATGGGGCTTAGGGTTCAAAGACCTGCACGCAATCAACCCAAAGTTAATTATGCTCAGGGTCTCTGGCTACGGCCAGACGGGGCCTTACAAAGATAGACCGGGGTTTGGGGTGATTGGTGAGGCCATGGGTGGATTGAGGTACTTGTCCGGTGAACCTGGCAGGCCACCGGTACGGGTGGGTGTATCAATTGGTGACACGCTGTCTGGCTTACATGGGGTAATTGGTGTCATGATGGCCTTGCGTCACCGCGAAATGCAAAACGGTCTGGGCCAAGAGATTGATGTGGCGCTCTATGAGTCGGTCTTTAACATGATGGAAAGCCTGATTCCTGAGCACTCGAAATTTGAAGCAGTTAGACAACCATCTGGCGCAAGCATGCCGGGTATTGCACCGACGAACGCCTACCCTACCTCAGATGGCAAATACGCGCTGATTGCGGGCAATGGTGACAGTATCTTTAAGCGATTAATGACGCTCATTGAGCGTGAAGACTTGGCCAAGGACCCAGAACTTCAAGACAACGTTGGTCGAGCTAAGAATGCCAACAAACTCGATGAGGCCATTTCTGAGTGGACACAAAAAAGAACGCTAGACGAAGTGCTCGAGAGACTAAATCAGGCCAATGTACCTAGTGGCAGAAGTTACGACGCGGCTGATATTTCGCGTGATCCACACTACCGAGCGCGCGAGATGATCCTGCAAACGACGCTGCCCGATGGATCAACGATTGAGGTGCCCGGGGTTATGCCCAAGCTTTCTAAAACACCGGGTCAAGTCGATAGGCTAGCACCGAAGCTGGGGCAGCACACGGATGAGATTTTGAGGGAGCTTGGGGTGGATGAGGCCACGAGGAAGGCTTGGAAGGATAAGGGAGTGGTGTGAACACGAAGCAACGGGGCACCTTATAATCCAGCACTATTCTGTAAACGGTTGAATTGTCGTGATGAATTGTCGTGATGAATTGTCGTGATGAATGGTCGGGATTTACGCACACATACATAGATGATCTAACTCACCAACGCCATAGTTTTATTGCGCCACCATGAAAACAAATTGGATCGTCCCCAGGCTAGAAACGCTTCTAATCTTTACACTCGGTCTGGGCATCTTTGTATCCAAGCCCGTCATCTACGCATCAAGCGGCGCTTTGGTGGCCATCGCCGTTTTACGGGTTTGCTTTGATTCGAGCTACCGCAAGTCTTTGTTCTCAAGCCGCCTGACACTGGCCAGTATCGGTTTATTTGTGCTCGGTCTGGTCGCCACGGCAGTGCATCCTGGCACGCTCAGCGAGATTGGGTGGATAGCCAGAAAGTCAATTTACATTTTGCTTTTACCGGTTCTCTACTTAGCCTTTCATTCGCAAGGCAACCGAACAGCGGGACTTGCCGGCGCATTCATCGGATTTTGGGTGGCCGCCATACTGACCATGCAAAGTATCGATTGGCAGTGGGCCGGCGGACGAATCGCAGGCGCGACTTGGCTCGTGGACGTATGGGGCGTTCTGACTGGGCTATTCGCAAGCTTTTTGTTGCCTCGTGTGTTTCAGGCCAAACAGCCGTTGATCCTTTGGCTGCTAACCGCGATCACCTTACTGGCAAGCGTTGGGATGATGATTATGAGTGGTGGACGCGGGCCATGGCTTGGCTTTTTCGCGGGCGGGCTAATCTATTTGCTGTTTTACCAACGCAAGACGCTCTTAATCATGACGGTATTGCTAATCGCGTTGTACTTTCCGGTTAAACAGTTTGCGCCCACACCGGTTGCCTACCTTGAAGACCGAGTCATGAGCATCGTCAAGACCTCGGACGATGCGAACAACCCGGAAACGTATGATGCGGGCAACTGGGTTCGGATGAGCCTCTGGAAAACCTCGCTCGCGCAAGACCTGCACAAACTTCACAACACGCCCATGACGTTTTTGTTTGGATCTGGACCGAACAACCAGATCCATGAGATGCGAGCGTTCTTTATGGAATGGAATGGCATGTCACAGACCGACAAAGAGCGGCTAATGTCTTACGACTATCCTGGCAACGAAGTGCACAACATGTATCTCGATGCCATGGGCAAAATGGGCATCCTTTGGACTCTGTCGGCAGTATTGCTGATGCTAGCGGTGATCATTAAAAGCTTGCAAATCCGTCAAAGAGACAACCAAGCCAGCTTGGCTGTCCTGGTTGTCACGGTGAACTTCATGGTCACCGGTATTTTCTATGACCTTTTGCCGCATTGGGGAACATTCTTCTTAGTATTCTTTACCATGCTGGCCATGCATGGCGGACAACCACACAAAAGCCAGTCTGCGGGATTTAAGTAATCTGACTGTTGTCAACCCCTGTAACCAAAGCAACGTTAAAATCAAGATATGTTTTCTTTTATTTACTAACCTTCGGTAATTCAACATGTCACTGAACAACGTCAAGCCCGGCGATAAGGCCCCCGAAATCGTCAACGTCATCATCGAAATCCCGATGGCGTCTGACCCCATCAAATACGAAGTCGACAAAGAAACAGGTGCGCTGTTTGTCGATCGGTTTGTCGGTACCGCCATGCACTACCCTACCAACTACGGTTACGTGCCCCAGACCATTGCCGGCGATGGTGACCCAGTTGACGTGCTGGTACTCACACCCTTCCCTGTGGTTGCCGGTGCAGTCATCCCTTGCCGTCCAATCGGGATTTTGAACATGGAAGATGAAGGCGGACTAGACGGCAAGGTGCTGGCAGTGCCAACCACCAAGATTCTGCCCCTCTACAGCCATATCAACAAGCCTGAAGACCTGAATCCGTCGCAACTAAAAATCATCGCCCATTTCTTTGAACACTACAAAGACCTTGAAGAAGGCAAATGGGTCAAAGTACTGGGTTGGGCGGGCAAAGACGAAGCCATCAAAGAAATCATGGACGGCATCGCGAACTATCAGAAGGCCTGAGCTTAGAGGCTGGGTCAATAAACAGAGGCGTCCCAAAGGATTCAACCCTAAGACGCCTCTTCTATATATGCGCCACAGCCGAGTTTGAAACTGAAGGTTCGGTTTGGTTTGGTAAGTTAAACCCTATCTTTTTTATCAGCAGTCGTCTCAAGCTGCTCATCAATCGACTCAAAATGCCCCATCGGTATAGGGGCGCTATCAAAGAGCTCGTCGTAGCCCCTTGTTTGTGACGTATCACCCACATCTGCCGAGGCAACCTCATTTAAGGGCTCAGTA
Organism: Lautropia mirabilis; assembly: GCA_945876565.1. Classification (GTDB taxonomy): domain Bacteria; phylum Pseudomonadota; class Gammaproteobacteria; order Burkholderiales; family Burkholderiaceae_B; genus Algicoccus. The sequence continues at coordinate 16,270 of CAMCOS010000009.1, forward strand.
TCATAGACATTGATGCCTTCGCTGTGCGGAATGATAGGATCAGCCTCCGTATTGGCCGCAGGCAACACCACGTCTTGCGCCAGTGTCGGTAGCGCAGCGCTGACCGCCGTGGCTAAGCGCCAATGCTTGGCAGCACGCTGGGGTTGGCCGATACGATCAAATAGACTGCCCAAAAGCGCATGCACCCTCGCATCTTTCCTGAGCTTGGCACTTTGCTCCAGATAACGCTGAGCTTGGCCCCACATTTGGGCCGCTAGACACAAAGCACCTAGCGTAGTCAGCAGATCCACGTTCTGGGGTGAGCTCTGAGCCTTGTCCTTGTGTTCTAACTGACGGGCTTCAAGCCACTGCTCGGCTTTCTGCAGACGCGGGGTGACCTGTTCGGGCTCAGCCCGGGCGTAGGCTGCCAAGAGTTTCGGATTCAGGGGCGCAAGACCTCCCGCTGAGTCTTTATGTGCCTTGTCGTGACTCGTCAATGCAGCTTCGAGTACTTTGGTGGCCTCTTTGAAGCTGCCCACATTCTGAAACGCTTGAGCGGCTGCTAAGGCCACCTCGGGCAGCACCTTTTCTTCTGATTTCAGGTCTTTCCAGCAGGCTTGCCAGTCCGCCCGTTGACCCTCTGATTGAGCCGCGTTGTCTGCAATTGCTGACTTGTCGGAATCGCTATCGATACCCATACGTGAGTCCGAACCGGCACTGGCTCGAATCAATGCTGCAGCCGCTGCTTCAATCAAATTGTCTGCCTCGCCTGGTGAGATCGCGTTTTTACGTCTTAGTGCACGGGCTAGCTGCAGTACTTTAGCGTGGTTTTGGGTTTGCTGATAAACCCTGAGCATCAAGCGCATGGTGTGCAAATGTCGCATGGGCTGTACATGATCAACTTGTAAAGCACCCAGCGCCTCTGACGCTCTGCCCTGCTGCAACCACAAATCCGCGGCAGCAGCTGCCACGGCAGTGTTTAGGTCAACATCGGTGACTTGCCTCGCGGCTGCTGTCTGTGCCTGTCTAAGCAGCTCGTCCTGACGCTTGAACTCACCAACTTCGTGTGCTGCTCTGGCCGCACTCAACATGGCCAGCACCTGACGCCGTTTGTCGGCCGATTTACCCGATAAAAGCGTCAGCATCTTTTCAGCATGTCCATAGCGCCCTTCTAGCAAGGCGGTCCAACCAGCTTCAAGCTGTGTCTGCTCGCGCTTCTCTTGCCGTTGATCACGCCAGTTGCCAACACGTTCTGGCATTTGAGCCAACCAGGTCATTATCCGTATTAAGGCGTACAGACCTGCAAATGACGCGATCATCAACAAAATCGCAAAGGCGAGCGACGTCTGGACCCGCCATTGGTCCACCACAATCAAGACGTTGCCCGGGAAACGATGAATCACGAAGGCCACCACCACCGCCAACGTCACCAATAAAACAGTCCAGAACCATGTACGCATCTTCAGTTCCCCTGCCCTGCTATCTGTCCTGATACCTGCCCGCTAGGCTCGCTCGGTGGCAATGGTGGTGACGAAGGCGATGGCGGGGCTTGCGTTTGGCTCTCACCACTCGATTCACTTGGCGTGTCCGTCTGCGACTGCGCATCGGAGACATCCGTGGCTAGAGACTTTCGATGTGCAGGAATAGACAGCGCGCGTTCAGCCGATGCCAGCGCACTTAGCGTGTCCGTCATTGGCGGCACCGCTGCTGCCACTGGGGCATCGAGCAGTTCATCAAGCAGGCTTAATGACGCTTTGGTGTCGAGTGCCTGATTGTCATACCGGGTGTTAAGAATCGACTGCACTTCAGTCAGCTCAGAACGCCAAATATCCGCTTGACGAGTCATGAGTGCCAGTTGGGCGCTCAGTAGCATGGCACGCACATTGGCTTTGAGTTGGATGGCTTGTTCTTCCGACAATAGCAACGCTTGTGGATCATCCGCTTTGCGAATACTCATCACATCAGCAAACTCGCGTAACAAGACCGACGATGCTTCAGATGTCCATTGGCTCACCTTGCCAGTGGCGCGATCCCAGGACAACCAGTCAGGCCAAGTTGACCGCGAGGACTGCTCAGCTTGCTGAGCTAGCGCAGGCGCTTGTGCGGCCGACGGCTTCTGACTTGTCCCTGCTGCGACCGGTGCGGATTTCTGGATTGACGAGGCAGTCACACCAGCCAAGCTCAATAACGGTGCCTTGCCAGTCAGTTGGATCAGGCTATCAAGCCTGGCTGAGAGACTTGCCACATCCACTTGAGGTAAAGAACGCAGACGCGCCAGATCGGTGATCACAGCTCGCTGGAGATTCTGAAGCGCCGGTGCGCTCTGGGTCCGGAGCATCGAATCCACTGAGGATAGGATGGAGACAGCGCTATTCACGTTGCCAAACAGCACCAGTTCTTGGTTAGCCATGGTGATCAGACGCTTGAGGTCATTGAGCAGCAGAGTTTGATCCAAACCCTCGTTGGCCGCTTCCCAAGCTTGTTGCAGGGTTTTAAGTTCATTGGTGGTGACCGATAGTTCCCGGCTCAGTTGATCCACCAACTCACGCTGCGCGGTGGCAATGCTTAGGGCTTGGCTAGCTCTTTGACTCGCTTGCGCGGTTTGTGTGTCGGACTGCTGCAGTCGAGTGGCAATTTCTCGGGTCACTACTTCAAAACGCTTTTGCTGCCACCGCAAGCCCAGGCCTAGGGCTACCGCAATCAGCGCCAAGCCCAGTATCAGCGCTGTCCAGACCCCGTTGGCCTTCTTGCGGGTGGGTGCAATCGAACTCGTTTTGGCAGCTGCGGCCGGGCTGCTTGGTTTGGTTTCATTTCTGGGGTTGCTGTTGCTATCGCTTTTGTTATTCATGGCGCCTGATTGCTTCGGGGGATCGGTCTGAGTGACGGTTGTTAAATTGCTTGGCGTACTGGGCGTACTGGGCGTACTTGGCGTACTGGGCGTACTGGAACTTCGCAGCGCATCGAGTGGTTGGTGAATACTCAGTTGATCGGATCCGCTGGTGCGGGCCAGATCTTTGCTCACGACGGCCTGTGCCTTCGGATCTGCTGCTTTGACAGACTCAACAGAAGACTCGGTTGTTTCGTTGGTCGGTGACTGGTCTTGGCTCATGAGACTAATTGTAGTCCGTGACTGCGTAAAAGCCCATGTTGTATCAATCGACTAGCCAACCGATTACAACGAACCTCAATCGAGCGTAACGTCTAAGGCTACCCGCCACGACTCTTTATCGGCGTAAGGTTGATTGATCGCAGTTTTTAACTGACGATAAGCAAAAATACATAAAGACAGTTCGATAGACACTAGAAGCATCATTGCATGTGAATTCAGCATACATGACCACTGAGCGGTTTAGCTTAGCCTACTCCACCCTCAAAATCCCCACTGCAATCGCCTCGTCATCGGGCGCGACCGCAAGCACCGGCGATTGGGCACCGGCTTGACCGTGATCAGCTGGCGTTTGGATAGGTGTTTGCCAATGCGCGAGCCAGCGGCGCACTGGTGCCACGAGACGCTCATGGACTACGATAACCCGTTCAGGGGCAAAGCCCGGCATACCGGTGAAACCATAAAAATCATATTGCTGCTCAATGGCAGCGAGCCCTTCAGCGCTGGTGATAAGCCACGTGCCCACGCCGGCGTGAACATCCCCTGCTGCATCTCTAGCCCATGCTTTAAGTGTGGTGAGCTGCTCTTCTGACCACGCGGCAGGTTCACGCCGATAGACAGATAAACAGCTCACCGACATGCCATGCCGCGTCAGCACATCTGCCAGCCAGTCACGGCCGGTTTGGCCTCGCACGATCAGGGTTTTAGCGTTAGGGGAGAGTTGGGGTTTTAGAAGTGCCCACAGCCCCTCAGAGTCAGAAGACAAGCCATCTTTTGGGTAGGTGATCGTTGGTAATGGGGCTCTTAATGGGGCTCTTAATGGGGCTGCTAGATACAAATCGAGATCATCGGCGATCTGTTTAGCCGTTGAAACACCGACACACGCGAGGATGGGTATTTGCCTGGGCGGCTGGGTGGACCCATGCTGATTAGAACTAACCTGATCGCCGTCAAGCCGAGTAGCGCGCAAGAAATCAACACCCGAGGTATCGAGATAGAAACGATGGTAGTACTGCCAGGCACCCCGGCTGACAAATACGAGTACGTCAAACTTGGATGGCTGCCAATCAGCAACCCCAGCATCGTTTGCAGACTGCCGCACTGGGCAAATAGGGGAAACGGTCAGTGCCGGTAGCTCCAACACCTCACAGCCTAAATGCCGCAGGCGGTTAGCGAGCGCTGCCTGCCGATCAGCAGGTCGGGTGAGCACAACACGCTTTACACGGTGCTTTACACGGCCCTGTACAGGCTGCTTGAGTGTGCCACTTGCGGTTTCAATTCCAGTGGCAGTTTCAGGTGCTGTCTCAGGTACCGTCTCAGCCGCGCCTGTAGTCGAGCCATGGGCTGTACCATCAGTTGCACCCCCACCCCCTACTTTACCGTTCATTGGGTGCGCTGCAGCCATGATGTCGTATCAATACTCAAGCTGCGCCAGCAACTTGTCAGCCCCCTGGTCCAGCAAATCCTGGGCCACCTTGACACCGAGGATTTCTGGGGCATCTGGGTCAGCCATCGGGCCTCTGGCATTGGCTCTCAGAATCGTCTGCCCATCTGGGGTAGCCACCAAGGCATAAACCGTCAGTTGACCGTTAATCAATTGAGCGTGTGCGGCGATCGGTGTTGAGCAAGAACCACCCAGGGCACGCGATACGGTTCTTTCAGCTTGGGCAATGGCGGTGCTTTGGGCACATACCAATGGTTGCAAGAGTCGGCTAATCCCCGGGCGCGATTTGAGCACCTCGATGCCCAAAGCACCTTGCCCTGCTGCAGGCAAAGATTGCTCCAGCGGGATAATGGTACGGATACGGTCAGCGAGATCTAATCGCTGCAAACCCACCGCCGCTAGAATGATGGCGTCAAACTCACCATCGTCGAGTTTCTTGAGTCTCGTATCGAGATTACCCCTGAGCGGTTTGACTTGTATGTCAGGGCGCTGGGCTTTCAATTGACACTCGCGTCTGAGGCTACTGGTGCCAATGGTGGCACCATGGGGTAATTCAGTCAAGCTTGCGTATTTTGAAGACACCCAGGCATCTCTACTCTCTGCTCTTGGCAAAATCGCAGCCAGCTCAAACACTGGTGGCATATCAACTGGTACGTCCTTGAGCGAATGCACAGCCAGATCTGCCCTGCCATCGAGAAGGGCATTTTCTAGTTCCTTGATGAATAGTCCCTTGCCGCCTACCTTTTGTAGGCTTCGATCAAGGATCTCGTCACCTCGGGTGCTGAGCTTAAGCAGACTCACTTCTGTGTTGGGGTACTGGGCTTGCAGTAACGCCTTTACGTGCTGCGCCTGCCACAGGGCCAGTCGGCTTGCTCGGGTAGCAATAACCAGTCGATCGGGGATGGATAAGGCCATGGCGATGTGTCGTGTTCTTGTGTCGTGTTCTTGTGTGGTGTTGTTTTGCTATTTTGCGTAAGAAACTCGTGTCGATCTGATGCCTGAGCAAATGATTAAGCTCAATGGGGAGAACTGCTTTGTCCGGTTGACCATTCAAATCTACTGAGGCTCACTGGGCCAAATCGACAGAGTAAAAATCAGTGAGACGGACCCACTCATTCAGACCTATGCAATGACAGCACCAGCATCAAAACGAGCACTAGCGCAGGTAGTTTAGGATAACAGTTAACACAATGCCGGCGATGGCTGCGACAGCCAACCACTGCAAAATGGTGAGTTCTTGTTTGGAAGGTTTTTCTGACATGATGGAAAAGTTCCTTTTAGCCTTTTAAGTTAGTGCTTGCAGATCAATCTTGATGGGCACGGGTCATGGACGATGAGGCATTGATCATTATCACCGCCCCCAAAATCCGATCTAATCCGAACCGCCCAAAACTCATGAACGCGCAAGTTTCGTTGATCTAAGGCAGCAGTGTTCTAGCGACTCAGCTTTTTGCCTGCCCAATACCGCCCAATAGTGATTACTACCACTACACCAATAATTTGAGCTACCAGTTTAGCAAGGGAAGATACTTCGCCAAATTGATTCAAGACAAGAATGTCGGTCACCATCATGCCACCGGCGATCCAGCCCAAAAGGCCCACGCCTGCCATCACCAGCACCGGAAATCGATCAAGGAGCTTTACAAGAAGGCTACTACCAAAAACAATGATAGGTACGCTAATGAGTAAGCCAATCACCACCAAGGTCAATTGCTGGTCAATCGTTACGATCACGTCACCCACATGAACCGCACCCGAGATGGCGAGCACGTTATCCAAGCTCATCACAAAATCAGCCACCACGATTGTTTTAATGGCTGCAAAGAGGGATGTGCCGGCGGCCAGGCCAACCGCAGCGCCGCCCCCAGCACCAGTCACCGAGCGGGTGCGGTCAGGAGTTGGGTTCTGTAGCAGGCGCATGGCCACCCAGGAGAGTAATAGGCCGCCAACGATTTTTAAACCTGGAATCGACAGAAGGCTAAGCGCCACCGCGATCAATACAATGCGCACAACGATGGCAACCAAGGTGCCCCAGGCAATGCCCTGCCGTCTGCGAGCGGGGTCAAGATGGCGACATGCCAAGGCAATCACCACGGCATTGTCTGCGCTTAACAGCAGGTCAATCAGGATAATGTGAATGATCAAAATCAAACTGATGTTTTGCAGGAGTTCGATGTTGTTCATGCGGTACCTACAATAAATTCGGGTGGTGGTTCCTGGTGACTAGCCGTAGCTTAGCGTGACTCGCCGTGGCTTAGCGTGACTAAGCGCACAGTAACTGTGTCCCCCATCGTAAACCATCTGCTGGTTATGGTGGCGGCAATGTTGGGCCGAAATAAGTGCAGCCAGGTGGGAGAAGGTGCAACAGTGCCACAGACCTACCGGCGAACGATCAGAATGTATTTCCAGAGCCATCGCAGCCATAAACACTCAAGCTGCATCAGAGGCCTCAATGTTTTGCGACGAACCCTGAACTGATCATCCGAAGCCGCTTTCGTCAACAGGGCAAAGAATCTCTCAGCTTTCTGGCGATGGAACTTCACTGGAACTTTGATACCAAACGTGACTCGCTGCCGCCTGCAAAACAACCGACGTATCGAGCTGACTCGGATTCTGCAGAGAATTCCGTTCATCGGGCTCCAAGGTTACTGTAAATCCGTACGTGGAGCCACCCACGAAAACTCAACTGGCCAACCCGCAATACGAAAGCAGCAGTCTCCTGCAGCCCTGCCTTGCGTTTTTCACCTGCGTTTCTCACCTGCGTTGTTCACCTGCGTTTTTCACCTGCGTTTTTCACCTGCGTTTTTCACCTATACTCTTGCGGGTACCATGACCAGTAACTGATAGACAGGTATGCAGGCCATGTTGCTCGCCTCATGACGTGTTTTATCACTTGCTTGATTTGCTCGATTCGCATTGTTTTACCTCTGAACCAGACCCCGTCCCATGCAATCACCGATCGACACCATCCTTCACCGAGAAATCGACTCGACGTCGCTGGCCCGGGGTCGAGCCTATGCAAATGAAGGCAGAGTCAAGTCCTGGAAACTCTCATCTAACCGACAAATATTAACCGCCCACGTACAAGGCACCCAACTATACAGGGTGGAGGCTGCGCTGACCTGGTCGCATGCTCGCGTGTTGACCGCAATGACTGGATTCTGCTCATGCCCATTGGCGTTTCAGTGCAAGCATGTCGCAGCCGCCATGTATGTGGCCCAAGCCGCCGGGGCTTTGCGAGATGAATTCTCTGGCACAACCCGCACGAGCTGGTCACACCCGGAGTTCGAGGCTGACACGGCACAATCCGTCGAAGCTCCACTGAGCCCTGATCTAGGCGTTTGGCTAACTGATTACCAGCGCCACTATGCCAAGCGACTAGAAGACAGCCCAAATCCGATTAACCCCAACGCCTATGCGCCCAACGTCAAAGACCGCATTCGGTACGTGGTCGATCAAGACAGCAGTTCAGTCACCATCGTGCCGATGAAGGTATCGGTTCGCAAAGAAGGCAGCCTCTCGCGTGGCGGTGCACAGCACTATGATTTTCGGAATGCCATCCATCGCAGCCCGCCACGATTTGTCCTGCCCATAGACCTTAGGATTTTTAGGCTGCTAACCGTGTCGACACGCGACGGGTACTTTAGTCAATCGGTCATCTCCGATGATGACGAAGGACAAATGCTGTTTCGGCTCATCCTCAGATCTGGCCGAGCCCATTGGGGCCATGAGGACGGGCTGGCGCTATACGAAGGTGAACCCTTCGCCGGAGAGATCGCCTGGCGTGACTTCGGTGACACACAGCAGCTGATGGTGAGGGTGAATGACCATCGCAGTGACAAGAATGAAACCAACTACAACAATGACGAGAACAGCGACAACAACAGCACCGAGGGCAAAGTACTGTGGGTCAAACCCCTAGCCCTGGTACCACCCTGGTACTTAAATACTGAAACTGGCCGTTGCGGGCTGCTAGAAACCAAGGTGCCTGCGCTGAAGGTTAAATGGCTGGCCACTGCACCACCGGTTCCAGCCACCCAGACCGAGCAGGTGTTAGCTGCCCTGTCGCGCGCCAACATCGACATACCGCGCCCCCGACCGGTCGCCCAAATGCGGATAACCGACATAGAGCCCGTGCCTGTGCTCACGCTCGGTGTTATCAAGGCACGCGAACGTACCGACCGCGATGGCTATATCGCCTATCACCGTCCATTTAACCGCCCCTTTCAGCGCCACGAAATTGCGCCTGTGCTGCGCCTGTCGTTTAACTACGATGGCCATCGCGTGGCGGCCGACGCACCAGATACCATTACGCGCTACGTCGAAGGTGGCAATTTGCAGGTCATTGAGCGCAATGCCGCACTGGAAGGCATGATTTTTCGCAAACTGCTCGATCGTGCCGAGGATCACTTGTTCCGTCCGGCAGCGTTCTTCGAAGACGACGTCGACATGGCGAGCGGCAAAGAATACGATCTGATGTTCTGGCCGTTTGACGGTCTGAACCCCATGACCTTTGAAGGTGGTGGCCATGATCTGCTAGATTTCATGGCAGATGTGCTGCCAGAACTCAAAGCCGAAGGCTGGATCATCAAGATCGACCCCGCGTGGCCCTGCTTACTGCATGAGGGTGAGGGTCAGGTCCACGGTGGCATTAAGGAACAAGAGAACGGCTGGTTCTCACTCGGCCTGAACTTTGAGGTCGATGGCCAGGAGTTTGATCTTTTGCCGGTGCTCGCCAATCTCGTTGAGTCTATCCCTGAAGATATTCTGGAGGATGACCACAAGCTGCAAGAGGGAATTGAATACACGCAGTTTGTGGCAAGGCTCAAAGACGGCAGCTACGCGAGACTGCCGCTTGCGCCACTGATACCGGCTCTGCGCGTCATCCGCGACTTAAACAAGCAAATGCATGCGGCACAAGCCGGCACTGTTCATGACTTAGCCGAAGCGCTGGCTGGTTGTGGCATTGCGTTTGACGGTGGCGAGCGCCTCATTGAGCTTGGCAAACGCTTGCGTTCACTCGCGCAGATTGGTCAGGGCATTGATGAAGCCGATGGAGTGGATGGAGCTAGCGAGGCTAGCCTACCGAAGATTCCCGATACCTTCAAGGGTGACCTGCGACCCTATCAAAAAACCGGCATGGCTTGGATGCTGGCGCTATCTGACACCGGATTTGGCGGCATTCTGGCTGATGACATGGGTCTTGGTAAAACCGTGCAGACGTTGGCGTTTTTGGCAGCCAGGAAACACAAACAGGCACTCGAACAAGCGGGTTGTGAATCAAGTGCCGTGCCAAGTAAGGACAACAACACAGCCAACGATGCAGCCAACGATGCAGCCAAGGGCAAAACAGCAAAGGCTGTGAAGACCGAAAAAACCACCAAAGCAGCTAAAACTACTAAAGCAGCTAAAACCACTAAAGCCGCAGCCGTCAAACAGTCTGCCGCCGCAAGTATTGCGGCGAGGATTGCAGTGACCGCACCGGATGCCACGGCAGCTGCTGCGTCGCCCACCTCTGCCCCCACACAGCACCTACCCTGTCTCTTGGTGGTGCCAACGTCATTGGTGAGCAACTGGCAGCGTGAGGCGGCTCGCTTCGTGCCGGACATGAAAGTGCTGGCCTTGCATGGACCGGATCGCAAGCAACACTTTGATTCGATCAGCCGCCAGGACCTGGTGATCACCACCTATCCACTGCTACATCGGGATCACGAGGCTTTATTTGACCAACAGTACGACACGGTGATATTGGATGAAGCTCAGAATGTGAAGAACCCCACCTCACAGGCTGCCAAGTTGATACGCGAAGTTTCAGCCAGACAGCGTCTGGCGCTGACCGGCACGCCAATGGAGAACAATCTCGAAGAACTATGGTGCATTTTTGACTGGCTGATTCCCGGGTTGCTAGGCAACCGCAAGTCGTTTGGTGAGACGTTTCGCAAGCCCATTGAGAAAGAACGCAACTTCACCCGTCAGATGGTGCTGTCTAAGCGCATCGCACCGTTTGTTCTGCGGCGCACGAAAGATCAGGTGGTGACCGACTTGCCACCACGCACAGAAATTGTCGAGACGGTCGAGCTGACTGGCCCACAACGTGCGCTGTACGAGACGGTGCGCGCCACCATGCACGAGCGGGTGCGCGAGGCGCTGAGCAAGAAAGGCCTTTCCAGCAGCAAAATCACTGTGCTCGATGCCCTGTTGAAACTGCGCCAGGCATGTTGTGACCCACAATTGGTCAAGCTAGCCAGCGCGGCATCGATTACCGCGAGTGCCAAGCGCAGCCGTTTGATGGAAATGCTGGAGTCGCTCACTGCTGAAGGCAGGCGGGTATTGGTTTTCTCGCAGTTTGTGGAGATGCTGCGACTAATTGAGTCCGACATCAAAGCCCAGGGCTGGGACTATTTGATGCTAACCGGACAATCACAGAAGCGTGGAGAATTGGTCGAGACGTTTCAGACTGGGAAGGCCAAGATTTTTCTGATCAGTCTGAAAGCCGGTGGCGTGGGACTCAATCTCACGGCTGCCGACACCGTCATACTGTACGACCCGTGGTGGAACCCAGCCATTGAACGCCAGGCTATGGACCGCGCTCATCGGATTGGCCAGGACAAGCCGGTGTTTGTGCACCGCTTGATTGCCGAGGGCACAGTAGAGACCCGGATTGCCGAGATGCAGGCTCGCAAGCAGGCCTTGATGGATTCGGTATTTGATCCCGAGGCTACTGGTGCGATGGAGATGAGCGAAGACGAAATCCTGTCACTGTTTGCGCCGATCGTGGGCTGAGTCATCGAAAACTGACGCGTTATTGATGTGGCAGACATTTACGACAGCACATTTACGACAGCACATTTACGACACCACATTTACGACAGAACCAAACGGAAAGCGCGCAGAATAAAACTCGCACCAAGTGCTGTCATCAAAGAGTCGAACAAACTAGCCGATGCTGGCCTATTGCTTCATCACAAACAGGGTGATCGGCAGATATTTCAGGAGAACACGGCTTGCCCAATCTTCCCCGAACTTGTCGGCATCTTAAAAAACCTCCGGCATTTCTGATGTACTGGCGCAAAGTTTTGAAAGCCTAGCCACAAAAATCCATGTTGGCTTTGTATTTGGCTCAGTGGCCAAACACACCGAAACCACAAGTAGTGACATTGATTTGATGCTGATCGGTGACATTACCTTCGAAGAGGCCGTCAAATCCATTTGGCCCTTGCAGACCCAGCTTGGGCGGGAAATAAACCCAAAGGTCTTTACACACGATGAATTCCGAGCGGCCCTTGATCAAACATTTTTAAAAGACGTGCTCTCGAAACCGAAAATTTTCGTGAAAGGAACTGAGAATGACCTTACAAAACTTGTTGGGCATCAGCCTTGAGTTTATTGCGCCCAACAAGCTCTCGTTAACACAGCTGCTAAACGCTGCCCAGAGAAACATCAGACCAACAAACCGGATCTTCATGAAGAAACCAAGAGGCCCGAGTGGTGACACTCGGGCCTCTTGGCTTTAACTTTAGACGCTGACCGCTTTTGCTGTTGCGTGAAAAGACGACCAGCTTCTCTTGCGGTAGAACACTGGATAGTTACAGTACCGAGTTACAGTACCGAGTTAGAGTACCGAGTTAGAGTACCGAGTTATAGCACCGACTTTAGCAACTGCCCCATCTCAGACGGGTTGCGCGTGGTCTTGATTCCGCACGCTTCCATAATTTCCAACTTTGCATCGGCGGTGTCTTCGCCACCAGAAATCAGTGCGCCAGCGTGACCCATGCGCTTGCCAGCAGGCGCCGTGACACCCGCAATGAACCCAACCACGGGCTTTTTCATGTTGTCTCTGGCCCAACGTGCTGCATTGACCTCATCCGGTCCACCGATCTCACCAATCATGATGACAGCATCCGTCTCAGGATCGTCGTTAAACATCTGCAGAATGTCGATGTGCTTTAGACCATTGATGGGATCTCCACCAATACCAACGGCACTCGACTGACCCAGACCGAGTTCCGTGACTTGTGCCACGGCTTCATAGGTCAAGGTGCCAGAGCGGCTAACGATGCCGATACGGCCCTTGCGGTGAATGTGGCCGGGCATGATGCCAATCTTGATCTCATCTGGGGTGATCAAACCTGGGCAGTTCGGCCCCAAAAGCAGGGTCTTGCTGTTGGCTTGTGCCATCTTGCTCTTGACTTCGAGCATGTCACGCACAGGAATGCCTTCCGTGATACAGATGACCAGATCGAGCTTGGCATCGACTGCCTCAAGGATGGCAGCGGCTGCGCCTGCGGGTGGCACATAAATAACCGAGACCGTGGCACCGGTGGCTCTTTTAGCGTCACTCACGTTGGCATAGATTGGAATGCCTTCGAAGTCTTCGCCTGCTTTCTTGGGGTTCACGCCCGCCACAAATGCTGCTTTGCCGTTGGCGTACTCGCGGCACATGCGGGTGTGGAACTGACCGGTCTTGCCGGTGATGCCTTGTGTAATAACTTTGGTGTCTTTATTGATCAGAATCGACATGTGAAATCCTTTGGTAACCTTTTTGCTGGTTCGTGTAGCTGGTTTACTTAACGGCAGCAACCACTTTGGTCGCGGCTTCAGCCATGGTGTCAGCACTGATGATCGGCAGACCCGATTCAGCCAGCATCTTCTTGCCAAGCTCTTCGTTGGTGCCCTTCATGCGCACCACCAGCGGCACGCTCAAGTTCACGGCCTTGCAAGCAGCAATCACGCCCTCGGCAATCACATCACAACGCATGATGCCACCGAAGATGTTGACCAAAATGGCTTTCACGTCCTTGTTTTTGAGCATGATCTTAAAAGCTTCTGTCACTTTCTCAGCCGTGGCACCGCCGCCCACGTCCAGGAAGTTGGCAGGCTCTCCACCAAAGAGCTTAATGGTGTCCATCGTGGCCATGGCCAAGCCTGCACCATTGACCAAGCAGCCAATGTTGCCATCGAGCTGGATGTAGGCCAGATCAAACTTGCTCGCCTCGATTTCGGCGGGATCTTCTTCATCCAGATCACGGTACTCCACAATCTCGGGGTGGCGGAACAGGGCGTTGCTATCAAAATTGAATTTAGCGTCCAGTGCAACAATGTCGCCCGAACCCGTCAAAATCAGCGGATTGATTTCAGCAAGGGATGCATCAGTATCCCAGTAGGCTTTGTAGAGCTTCTGAAACTCGGTCGCGGCCTTGGGCACAGAACCTTGTGGCACGCCAATACCCAAAGCCAACTCTTCAGCCTCTTCTTGGGTGAAACCTTTGGCGGGGTCAACAAAGACTTTGAGAATCTTCTCAGGGGTTTTAGCGGCGACTTCTTCGACATCCATGCCGCCTTCGCTTGATGCCATGACACAGACGCGCTGCGTGGCGCGATCGGTCACGATACCCACGTAGTACTCCTTCTTAATGTCAGCGCCCTCTTCCACTAGCAAACGCTTGACCTTCTGGCCATCAGCACCGGTCTGATGCGTAATCAACTGCATGCCCAGGATTTCATTGGCGAGCTTGCGCACTTCATCAATCGACTTGGCCAGCTTCACACCGCCGCCCTTGCCGCGGCCACCCGCGTGAATCTGGGCCTTCACAACCCAAACCGGACCACCGAGTTTTTCTGCGGCAATAACTGCCTCATCGACGGTGTACGCCGGGATGCCGTGTGGAACGGTCACACCAAATTTGCGTAACAGTTCCTTGCCTTGATATTCGTGAATTTTCATGTGAAACCTGTGTCTGTCAGTTAGTCAATGAATCAAAAAACTACGCTAAAAATCTTGGCGGGCTCACGCCCCCTGTCCTGCTCTCCATACTGCTGCTCTCCATACTGCTGCTCTCCCTACTACTGCTCTCCATACTGCTGCTACCCACACTGCATCAGTACCACTTAATCATGACCGTTTGCCTTCACTGCGCTGCTGCCTTGCCCTTGCTTTCAAACCACTGCGCATAAAACTCCTGCACCACCGGGCCATCCAAGCGCAAAGCATGGCAGCCTTCAAGCTGAAACGGTTTTTTGGGTGTGTGAGTCGCGGCCCCTTGCGCCTTGCGACGCTTGGATGCCATGCTTTGCATGGCCACGGTGGGCAACAGCCCTGCCAATTCGTTTAAGTGGGTACAGCCTGCTACACGGGCAAAGCGCTCACGCACTTGACTCCTGAAACTCTTCAATAGGTTCATGCCCACTAGTTCACCATAGTCCGGCGCAATACAAGTGCAGTTCTCACCGTAGGGTGCAGCATCGTATGCCGCTTGCGCCTTTTGAATAAACAAATCACTGTCGATCGTCACGCGCAAGTGCATGTGGTGATACGGCTGCCCGGCATGCTGCACGGCGCCAGAGCGTTTGGTGTAGTCGTAACACTTGCTGTCAATCAATTCCGCCTCGATATCCCAAAGCCCATCATCACGCTCATACGAGTGCGCGCGGATGATGCGATTGTGCAATGGCTTTCTTGAGCAATCAGGTGGCGGTAAAGGCATGGCATCAACTGATATGGCTAAGTCCGTGAGTATAACGCGTCAGCAGCGCTGCCCGCTGACACAGGTCTGACGCACTCATTAGATGCAACCACATGATGCAACCAAAAGGTGAAACCGGTAAGGACTTAAGACAATCACGAGTTCACATCTTGAGAGCAATCTGCAAAACATACTAGAAACAGACATCACAGCACATCCTGCCGAACAACTTTGATTGGCTAGTGGTTTTAGTGAACCTTACGCTAGGAAGGCCCCAAAGACTGCACATCGAACCCCACAATCTGGCGCCGTTCGCTGGAAAACTCAACGCCAATCAAATGAATAAACTTTCCACTGGCGCGATATTTATCGGCGTAGCCTTTCTCAACGATTTGAGCGAGTGCCTTACCTTCGGGCAGTTGCTCCACCACCTTGAATTCAAACAAATAGATGTGATCGTTGAAATCGACAACCATATTCACACGACCGCGGTGACTGGCATCCTCGACAGTGATGTTAAGGCCCAACGCAGCAAAATGACTATAAAACACACTGGCGTAATGACCTTCATATTGCGCGATCGAATTGCTACGGTACCAATCGTAAGGCAGCGATGCAAAGAGCGATTTCAAATGCGTCTGCAAACCAGTCAAATCGTGACTCAATAAAGTATCAAGCAAAGCACGCTGGTTCTTCGGGGCATCGCCAAGACCGAGCGCTGGAAGAAGCGCTTTGTTTAGGCCTGACTCTACCTCTCTGTTCGGAAAACCCAGCGTGTATTGTCGAAATCCTATGATGGGCTCCTCGACTTTCTTGATTGTCAGATAGCCAGTCTGAAACAGTAGCGCATCCGTGCTGATGTTATCCACATCGAATTGACTGAGCAAGGTGTCATCGGTCTGCCACTCATCGAGTGAGGGGGTAAAAATACCGCGTCTCTTTAAGAGATCGACTAAAAAAGTCGGTGTGGCAGTTTCAAACCAGTAGTTACCGAACTGACGATTCTGAAACAGCAACAACACATCGAACGGGTTGTATACCGAGGTCACCTCTTGCCCACCCCAGCGGTAGCCGTTAAACCAATCGCGGATCGCGTCACGATCCAAGCCAGTCAACTGCGGCGCGAACACGGTGTCGATGTCGTTATCGGTGTAACCACAAATGGTTGCGTACTCAGGCAAAAGCGAAATATCTCGAAGATTATTCAGTCCTGAAAAGAGACTCACTTTGCTGAATTTCGATACCCCAGTAAGAAACACCAATCTCAAATGTGGGTCAGCATCTTTGAGTACGCTATAGAGATTTTTTAGACCCTCACGCAGCTCTCTGGCTCGATCAGCATCCAGAATGTTGTCTAGGATCGGTTTATCGTACTCATCGATCAACACAACCGCAGTCTGCCCGTGTTGGGTATGCGCGTCTTCGATTAACTCAAAAAACTCGCCAGCGATATCGGATTGGCGACCGCAAGTTAAGCCAAGGTGTCGGCGCGCCATTGAAAGCTGTTGGCGAATCCGGACATCAAGCTCTTCCCGGTTTCGCAGAACCCCACTACCAAAACTCAACCGAATGACTGGGTGCTTTGTCCGCCAGTCCCACCTGTCATAAATATAGAGACCTTCAAACAGGCTTTGACGACTTTCAAATAAGCAATGCAAGGTATCGAGCAGCAGACTCTTACCGAACCGCCTCGGACGAGAGAGAAAGTAGTACTTATTCTGCGTAGCCAAACGTTGAATCGCAGGTGTCTTGTCGACATAGTAATAACCACCATCCCGTATTTCCGAGAAGGTCTGAATGCCGATCGGTAACTTTGTGTAGTGCGTAACTGGCATGAGTCGCTTTGACAAGTCTTTGCTCAAGATAACCGTCTATCAACCACGCGATTATGGCATGCACCGGCGGCTACTCTCTGTTGGCTTTCGAACAGTTGATTCGCAAGGAGAACTTCTTTGCCGCAAGCATCACCAACGCAGCGAGGATGGCTCGGGTCACGCAAAAACCACAAGTGGAGCGTATCCAGACGCATTCATTCTTTCCTTCTCGTTCTCAGACGCGACTCGGCAGACGCTTGTGCCCGAGCTTGACCCAATGCAATCGCTTTCTTTACATCGCGTTCAATCGCGCCGCGGTCGTGTTCGGGCGCAGCCAGTTGCGCCAGCTCCACATCACGACTGATGAGCCACAACGCCGTAGCCACTATGCCAATGCCAACACCAGGGTCACCGCCTTCAAGCCGCTGCAAGGTCGGCACGGAAACACCCATTCGTTTGGCCCACGATTTGAGAGACTCTTTACGACGCAAACGCGCCACAGCAAGATCGGCACCGAGCTTTTCAATGGCGGCCGTCGTCGAGGGCGGTAGTTGCAACAGGGCTTTAGCAGTCTTTGGCATAATATAGATATTAACAATACACCGATATTTTGTATATATCTATGTTATAGACTGAGTATTCGGGTTACTTTGAGGTTATTTTTCGGGTTCGAAAGACGTTGTCTTCTTTGGTTAAGCAAAACAGGATTTGACGCCTTCCTAAAAACCTCTAGCACCATTGGCGCCTCAATCACACAACCAAGCCAAACCAAAAACTCGCTGGTTTGATCATCACAAGAAGGCGCGTCAAATCGCCCCTTGCTCAATCCTCCCCCAGCTCACCGCCCACCTCACCACCCACCACGCGTCGGATGACATCACCCCCAAACCCGCGGCTGGCCAAGAACCTCACTTGCCGGGCTTTCTCTTTGGGATCCTGGTAGACACCCACCTTGCCGAACTTCTTCTCCCAGACAGCACGTGCCCGGTCAAACTCCGTACCCTTTAGCTGATCCAAGGCATCGGCGATGAGATCAGCATCAACACCCTTTTGGCGCAAGGCTTGAGCAATCAATGCACTGCCTTGCTTGTGGGATTTTCCGCTCTGAAACGACTGGACAAAACGTACGTCGGACTGCCAGCCTTCACGCTCAAGATCATCCAGCACGGACTCAATGTCTTCGGGAGTGTCTGAGTAGGGCTTAAGTTTGCGCGCAAGCTCCATGCGCGTGTACTCGCGTGCCGCCAACCAGCGCACGGCACGCGCCTTGAGCCCTGCCGCGGGCAAGAGCTCAAACTCGGCAGTCTTACTCATGTGCAGCATCCGAGTCGAATGGGTCGACGGCTTTGTCAGCTTTATCGGCTTTGTCAGCTTTATAAGCTTTATCGGCTGCCTTGCTGACTTTGATTTCAGCAGAAGGCCCCGTGCCCTCGCGTGGCTTAACCCCAAAGTGCTCGCGCACTCTGTTTTCAATTTCGACCGCCATCTCGCCATGCTCTTTCAGATACTCGCGCACATTATCTTTACCCTGACCAATGCGATTGCCGTTGTAACTGAACCAAGAACCTGACTTGTCCACGATATTGGCTGCCACACCCAGGTCAATGATCTCACCCTCGCGTGAAACGCCAGTGCCGTACATGATGTCAAACTCTGCCTGCTTAAAGGGCGGTGCGACTTTGTTCTTGACGACTTTCACACGGGTTTCATTGCCCACCACCTCATCGCCCTTTTTAATTGAACCAATGCGCCGAATATCGAGACGCACGGAGGCGTAAAACTTCAAGGCGTTACCGCCCGTGGTGGTTTCCGGATTACCAAACATCACGCCGATCTTCATGCGGATCTGGTGAATGAAGATCACCATGCAGTTGGTGCGCTTGATGGTGGCGGTCAGTTTTCTGAGGGCCTGGCTCATTAAACGCGCCTGTAAGCCCGGCAGAGAATCACCCATCTCGCCTTCAATTTCAGCCTTGGGCACCAACGCTGCCACCGAGTCGATCACGATCAAATCCACCGATCCCGAGCGCACAAGCGCATCTGCGATCTCCAGGGCTTGCTCACCCGTGTCTGGCTGAGAGATCAAAAGGTCGGTCAAGTTCACGCCCACGTGCGAGGCATATTGAACGTCAAGCGCATGCTCGGCGTCGATAAATGCACAGGTGCCACCGATTTTTTGCATTTCGGCGATCACTTGCAAGGTGAGCGTGGTTTTACCTGAGGATTCTGGACCATAGATTTCAACCACACGTCCGCGCGGCAAGCCACCAACACCCAGGGCGATGTCCAAGCCCAAGGATCCCGTAGAGACGACCCGAATGTCATGCTCGACCTCGTTGTCGCCGTAGCGCATGACCGATCCCTTGCCAAACTGCTTCTCGATTTGCGCGAGAGCGGCAGCCAAGGCCTTGGCTTTGTCAGAAGCTGCTTGCTTGCTTAGTTTGTCGTCCATGTTGTTCCTTGCTTTAAAAAGGTGGCAGTGTCTGTTTGATGGTCTTGCAACGGTGCTTGACCAGACATGGCAAGCATTATCACACTCGATAGTACTGTACAAATAACCAGTATGACAATCGTAATCACATCGCTCACACCAAAAATTAGGCCCAAACCCACCAAAACACCTGAAATTCGGGGATGTTCCTGTATGCAATTCGCAACAGCTGTGCCAGAATGGTTTGGTCTGATCTGAGAAAGAATACGACAACGATGAGAATACTGATCGCCGAAGATGACAGCCTGTTGGCTGATGCACTTACCCAATCCTTGCGTCAAAGCGGCTACGCTGTGGATGCCGTGAGCGACGGCTTGGCCACCAACACGGTGCTGCGCTCGCAAGAGTTTGATCTGCTGATCTTGGACATCGGCCTGCCACGCATGAGTGGGCTAGAGGTGCTGCAAAGCCTGCGCGCGCAGAACTCTCGCTTGCCCGTGCTGATTCTGACCGCGGCCGACTCCGTTGACCAGCGCGTCAAGGGGCTGGACTTGGGTGCCGATGACTATATGGCCAAGCCCTTCGCCTTGTCTGAACTAGAGGCCCGCGTGCGTGCGCTGACCCGGCGTGGTGCGGGTGGTGGCAGTACGCTTTTAAAGCATGGGCGGCTGGTGTTTGATCAAACAGGACGCGTGGCCACGGTCGATGACAGGCCGCTCGAACTCTCGGCGCGTGAAGTCAGCCTGCTGGAAATTCTGCTCACGCGCGCCGGCCGCATGGTCAACAAAAGCCAGATCGTTGACCATCTCTGCCAATGGGGTGAGGAAGTCAGCTCAAACGCCATTGAGGTCTATATTCACCGCCTGCGTAAAAAGCTCGAGCCCAGTGGCGTTCGCATCGCCACCGTGCGCGGCCTAGGCTACTGTTTGCAGCGCGACCCCAATGAAGTCAATCACGGCAATGGCAACGGCTGACAAAGCCCCTAGGATGGACAGGCACTGATGCCACCCGGTACAACCGTTAACGGCACAAGCGCGAGCAACGCGAGCGCGAGCGTCATAAGCGTAAACAACACAACCGCTGGCAGCACAAGCACTGCGCCCTCGTTTACCAAGCCAGATGCCAATGCGCTGTATCGCCGCAGCCTCTTGGGCGAGATTCTGGACTGGATGCTCGCGCCCTTGTTTTTACTGTGGCCCATGAGCGTGGCCATCACCTATGTAGTGGCACAAGACATCGCCAACACGCCTTATGATCGAGGCCTTCGAAGCGCGCTTGCCGTGTTATCAGAACAAATTCAGTGGCCCAATGGCGATACTGGCCAGCCCATCCTGCCCTTGAACCCACTGACCAAGGTGGCGCTGCGCACACACGACAGCGAAGGCGTATTCTGGAAAGCCCAAGTCGTGCTGTACACGGGCGCTGGCCAATTAGATGGACCGGTCATTGGCGGCGATGCAGCCCTGCCCACCCCCAAACTGAACTATGAAGATATCCGGCCAGGTCGAGTAGCCTACATGGACCAGACGATCAATGGCTTTGACGTGCGCCTGGCTTATCAATGGGCCTACAACCAGCGCTATCCAACCGATGACTTGGTGTTGCTGGTCGTGGCCGAAGGCCGCGAGCCACGCGTGGAACTGGCCAACGCCATCATCAAAGGCGTCATCATCCCGCAGTTTCTGGTCTTGCCGATTGCGGTGCTTTTGGTTTGGTTTGGGCTCTCTCGCGGTGTAGCACCCATCAATGCGTTGCAACGCCGTTTAAGAGCGCGCCGGCCAGACGACCTCTCGGCCATCGATGAATACGCCACACCCGCCGAGATCACGCCGCTTGTGACCGCCATGAACGACCTGTTGAGCAGGCTATCAGGCAATATTGAAGCGCAACGCCGCTTTGTGGCCGACGCAGCACACCAACTGAAGACCCCATTATCTGGCTTGCGCTTGCAGGCCGAGCTCGCCCTCAAATCGGCCTCCAACCCAGAAACGGTAGAGAACCTGCACAAGATTGTCGCTGGCACAGCGCGCGCCACGCGCTTAATCAATCAGTTGCTCTTGATGGCCACCGCAGAAAACCCTGATCTAGTGCAATTGGTGCCCTTGGACTTGAATAAGCTCGCGCGCCAAGTCACTGAAGAATGGGTCGAGCAGGCAATGGCACGCGGTGTTGACTTAGGATTTGAAGAAACCGATGAGCCCGCCATGATCCGTGGCCAATCGTTGCTGCTGTCTGAGGCGCTAAACAACCTGATTGACAATGCGCTTCGTTATGCACCTTACTCGGGGCAAGTGACTGTTAGCGTGAAACTGACCGACACCGAGGTATCGTTGAGCGTTCAAGATAATGGGCCCGGCATCTCGGCCGACGAACGCGAGCGGATATTCGATCGCTTTTACCGCGTGCTTGGCACACAGACCCACGGCAGTGGTCTGGGTTTGGCGATTGTCAAAGAAATCGCGCAAAAGCATCAAGCCAAAATTATTGTTGATAATGCGCGGCTCTTTGCCCGCCCTCCCGGTACTCGCTTCACCGTCACATTCCAACGGGCACGTTAAGTTAGGCTGGGCAGCCCCCATCAAGTGCTAGCGCCTAGGTGCTGCGGTCCAAACCAGTGAAGATCGCTGCGCGCACGCCACTCTCACCCAAAACGGACAAACATCAGGTCGGCTTTTGTCAGGATAAAGTCAGTAAACTCTACTAATATTTACTTGTCTTTCGGAATACAGAAGGCTGTGTTACAAAATTGTTCTGTATTGGCTATGTCCCTAATGTTGATGTAGCGCTGATGGCTGACGGCTGACAGCGAAGGGCTGTTATTGTTGATTGATCCCCCGCCGGATGGGACTGCTGCGCCCTACCGGCTTTCGAGACCCTGATAAACGTCTGGGTCTCTTTTTTTTGCGCAACTGACATGCTGACCTGACATGCTGACCTACTTAGCTTTGCGGTAGAGCAAAAACTCAGGTAATGCCAACTACTAAGTAAATGCTCAGCACACATCGTCCGCTCAAACCGCCGCCATGCGCTTGCGCAATCGTTTCAGCACGGCCCCAATGAGCGGCAAGCGCTCATAAAGACCCGCAGCCACATCCCAGTAGTCCACGTGGTCTGTCACTAACCCCTGGTCGTTAATCGCAAAGCGCGTACCGCCTGGGATATCGAATGACTGACCGCGCCACTCAAACTTAAACTGCCAGGCCACAAACGCATGGAATGAACTTTGGCCTGAAGTTTGATCCAACGTTTGGCCTGAAGTTTGGCCCCACTGCTCGGCCTGCTCAATAACCTGCGTGATCTCAAACCTTGGGTTTGTCAGGTTCTCAAACATATGAGCGTATATTGCCTGAATCTGATCGATGCCCACGACATCGTTAAACGGGTCTTTGAAGTGCGCATTGCCGGCATAGACCTCACCAATCGCATCGAGTGTCTGTGGTGTGAGCGACTCGAACCAGGCCGTAATCTTGGGCAACGGACTTGTCATGATGGCGGTGACTCTGAATGGTTGCTTGAAATGGCGCACTTAGGTCATGCGTTGGCTTGATTCGGGCTACTGGAACACTGGATCACTGCTTGGTTGCCCGATGCAACAAAGGGAAGCGCCAGCGGTATGGCAGGCGACTGACCCAACGCAAGCCATTGGCGAATCCCCTAGGAAACCGAATCTCAAACCAGCCTTTGGCCATGCCATCGATGATCGCTTGCGCGGCCTCGGGCGGCGTCATCAAGCCCGGCATCTCAAAGTCGTTGTTGGCAGTCATCGGCGTTTGCACAAAGCCCGGACTAATCAAATACACGCCTAGCCCTTTGGGTGCCAACTCAAAATACAGCGTCTCTGTAAAATTCTGCAAGGCCGATTTGGTCGCACCATAGACAATTGCGCGCGGCAACCCCGTGTAACCCGAAATACTGCCAACCACTGCAATCGAACCACTGCGTTGCGCCAATAAACGCGGCGTGACGTGTCTAACCGCCTCGTACATGCTGATGACGTTTAACTCGTAGCTTGCCCGAACCTCATCCATGTTCAGGTTCCACGAGTGCTGCGGATCATAGCGGGCCGCACCGAGCACCACCAAGTCCAAGCCGCCGAAACCAGCAAACACTTCTTCGACTGCTTGCGGCCAGGCTTGCGTGTCGGTCACGTCAAAAGGCACAACCATGGCGTTGCCACCCTTGGGGTGCTTGCTGATCAACTCGGTCAGTCTATCTGCCCGTCTGGCTGACACCGCCACCCGGGCACCGGCATCAAGTAGCGCACTAGCCAATGCAGCACCGATACCACTCGATGCCCCCACGATCCACACCCGACGATCGGTCCAGTCTTTGACGGGCGGGTTCAAGGGCTTAAACATAGATCCAAATAAAGACTGCTGCATCATGATCCTTGCGCTTTGCTGGTGGCTGAATCAACTTGATCGCCCACCTGACGCTTTTTAAAAAACAGTGAGACTTCACCCAGGTCAAACCCAAACTTGGACATCGTTGAGCGGTTCATCATGGTGTTCTCATCCATGAGCCACATCCAGTCATCGAACTTCACGTCATAGACCTTGCCGTCCACCGGCAGCTGCAGCGTGTACTTCCAATGCAAAGCGTTACCCGCCACCTTGCCAATTGCCACGCCCACCACATCATCAGCCGTGCCATGCCAGGTGCCATCGGGCTGCTTGGTCAAGGTCCAGACACGGCGCTGCTTCTCGCCATCGGCATAAGTAAAGCGCTCATCCAGCACACCCCGATTCGGACCGTCCCATGTGCCCACAATCTCCACATGAAAGCGTCTGACCAGCTCACCGTTACGCTTTTGAAATATCCCCCAGGCATCCATCTCGCCACTGAAGAAGGTGGATAAATCGAGCACTGGCTTCTGGTCAGCGTAGGTTGAAACATCCACGCTGCCGCATGCGGTCAACAACGCCGCACTCATTGCGGCAAACATTACTTTGAGTTTCATGACAAGGACTCCAGCTGATTGAGTTTGGCACCCGCAGGCCAAATGACCCACGCCGCCATGAGTTTGAAAGCCACTGGTAGCACCGCGTACAAAACCGACAACACACCGGCAGTCGCGGGTTCTCCTGGCACATAGCCCAAGGTACCAAGCAAGGGCAGTGCGGCCCCCGCCGCCAAGGCCAAGGAGAACTTCGCAATCAAGGCCCAGAAGCCGAAGTAGAGCCCGGTGTTCGCGCGTTCCGCCGGTTCAATGGCATCAGCTAGCATGGCAGGCGGCAGGGCCAAATCAGCGCCGAGTGCCGCGCCACTGACAGCACACACCAACACGTACAGCCAGACGTCACCCGCACCCAAGAGCGCGGCTGCGACTAAAGCCATGCTCGCCATCACCGCACCCAAGCCCCAGGCCTTGACCTTGCCCACTTTGTCTGAGTAGCGCACCCACAAAGGCAAGGTCACCAAGCCCGCCAAAAAGTAGACACCCAGAAACAGCCCGGCTTGGCCTGTGGCCTGCAACACATCATCGACAAAGAACAAAATCAGGGTCGCCGGGATCGCAGCCGAGGTCGCGTTAAACAAATAAAACCAGTAGAGCCTGCGGATACCGGGGTTCTTTAATGCCTCGCGCCAAGTCGAACGCTTGTCCGACAAAGCGAGGATCGGTTTGGGCGAACCCAGCAAAGTCACCATCAAGCCGATCGCCAACACCACGGCAAACACGAGCGACAAGCGAACATAGGCTTGGTTTTCACCGAGCTGCGCCACCCACACCACCGGCAACACCGAGGCGAGCACCACACCAATGACACCACTGGCCTCACGCCATCCCGTCACCCGCGCCCTGCCCGCTTGATCATCAGTCAGCCTTGCACCCCAAGCCAAGTAACAAACATTCAAGCAACTGTGGGCGGTATAGACCAGTACGAGGCTAATCGACAGCCATAGCAACAACTGCACTTGCCCTTGCTGAAGCCCTATCTCAGGCCCCATCAACGAAGGCATAAACAAGAGCGCAAACCCAATGGCAAGCACCACGGCCGCTGCAACCATCAGCACCGCCCAACCACGGCTGAATTTGGCTAGCCAATCCACCAGACGGCCAATCAAGGGATCCTGCGCCGTGTCAATTAAGCGCACCGCAAAGAGCGTGACCCCAAGCGCTGTCAGACTGACGCCCAAGCTGTCACTGTAGAACTTGGGTGCCATCATGTAGATCGGCAGCATCGCCATGGCCAAGGGCAAAGCCAAGGCGCTGTAGGCAGCCAATGGCCATTGGCGTGTCACTGCGTAACCTCTGGCGCGCGAATCGCCTCTTGACCTAGCAGCGCTTGACGCAAGGCAGGCTGCTTTGTCTTTGGGTCAAGCCAAATCGCAAAAAATGCTTTGGCCAAGCGCTCATCAATTTGACCCGTCAGTTGGTCGTTGTAGAAGAACACTGCCCCCTGACCTGGCGTATAGACGCCCGTTAACGTGTCGCCAGCCTTGACCGACTCCATGGCCTGATCCAGCTTTTGTGTCCACTCGGGGTTTCGGTCAACCGCGAACCCAAGCTCACGCATCTGATCAATCGATGCCTTGACAATATCCTCTTTGGAAACGGTACGCGCATAGCGCAGGGTTAACGCAAACGGACCACCAGGCTGGTACTGGCCAAGTGGTGACCACAGTGTGGCGTCGTACACCAAAAACCCCCACCAACGGAATTGTCCGCTGCCAACCTCACCGGCCTTAGGCAAAAACACCGCCCAGGCAGCATTGTCCGCGGCTTTGTCCGCGGCTTTGTCCGCGGGCCTATCCAATGGCTTCTCCGCGATCGCCGTCGGTGCCCACAAAAGACCGGCCAGCGCCAACGACCCGACCGACAAAAAACTTGCCATCTTGCTCGTGGCGTGCCTCATGATGCGTGTGTGAGTAACCATTGCCTGACACCCGTGCGTTGTTCCCGGAAACCTGCCTCGCAGTACGCCAGGTACATGCGCCAGATCCGAACGAATGATTCATCAAACCCAAGCGCCCGAATATCAGACAGCTTGGCCTCAAACTGCTGCAGCCATCGGTTCAATGTCTCGGCATAATCCAAACCGAAACTGAACTCGTCTTTGATTTGCAGATTCGCTTGACCAGCGAGTTTCTTAAATCGCGATGGACTAGGCAACATGCCACCCGGAAAGATGTACTGCTGAATAAAGTCGGTACCGCTGACGTAGGCGTCAAACCGCTCGTTGGCAATGTCGATCGTCTGAATCGCGACCTTGCCACCGGGCTTCAGGCTTCTCTTAACCATATTGAAAAACCCTGACCAGTGACGCAAGCCCACGGCCTCGAACATCTCAATCGAAACAATGTGGTCGTACTGCCCTTGCACGTCACGGTAGTCACAAATCGACAGATCAACCAAATCAGCCAGCCCTTCACGCTGCATGCGCGCGCGTGCCCAAGCCAACTGCTCATCGGACAAGGTAATGCCCGTGACTTTCAAGCCGCGCTGAGCCGCGCGTTCAGCCAAACCACCCCAGCCACAACCAATCTCCAAAATATGCTGGCCCGGTTTGGCATCAATGGCATCGAGCATGCGGTCATATTTGGTGTGCTGTGCCTCTGCGAGGTCACCATCGGCGCCGTCTTTGAAGATCGCAGCCGAGTAACTCATCGAGGGGTCTAGCCACAGGCGGTAGAAATCATTGCCCAAGTCATAGTGGGCCAGGATGTTGCGACGACTGCCCTTGCGATTGTTGTCGCGCAAAACCCAGTGAGCCAGTCGTTTCACCAGCAAGGCCCACCATGTCCCGTGCACTGAATTGACGGCATCTTCGTTGCGCAAAGCAAATCGAAACAAATTCAACAAATCCGGGCAATCAACCCACTGTCGCCGATAACTCTCAGCAAACCCAACGTCGCCCTGGCGCAGGATCGCAGACGCACAAGACCAGTCATGCACGGTGAGTTGCGCATGTGGCCACTCACCCTGCTTACCAAACAGCATCGAGCGGCCTTGCGGATCAACCAGCGTGAGCGAACCGATTTTTAGTTTCGCCAGCATAGACACAAATGCCCTGGCCGCCCACGGCAGTTCGCGGATGGTTTGACGGTCAATGACGTATTCGTTGGCGTTCATCGTGAAGGTCCCTGATTGGAAGTCACTGCTTCAGTGGGTAAGTCGGGAAGTTTGTGAAACTTGGCACCGCCGCGCCACAGCTTAAAGGCGTGCCAATGAATGCGTGCCATTACGGCAAAGGTCATGAGCGGCATGCGCAAAAACGCTTTGAGCAATCGGGCAGTGGAGAAAGCCTCAGGCTTGACTGCAATGCCCGTGCGAATGATGGGTTCATCCATCGATGTATCATCAAAGTAGTCAATGGTCATGCGATCAATTACGTTTAGGCCCATGCTTTGATCGCCTCGTCCATCCTGCCGCGCATTGATTACCCGCTCAAACTGGTAACGTCCAGTGACCGGACAAAATGGCGAGACATGAAACACCTTTTGGCAGGCAAGAACCTGGCTACTTTGAATCGGTTGGCCGTCTGGGGCCGTCAGCACGTACTGGTGATGCTGGCCAAAGGTATTGTTAACCTCAGCCACAATCACCTTGACTTGGCCCTGTGCGTCGTGCAAATACCAGAAGCTCACTGGGTTAAACACATAGCCCAACATTCTGGGAAAGGTCTGTAACCACACCGCGCCACCCGGGTGAGCCGCACCGACAGCAGCCAGCGTGTCCGAGAGCCACACATTCAAATCGCCACCGTCGCGGTAACCGTGGTCTGCGTTCATAAAACTGACCAACCGGCGCTGGTTAAACCCAAAGAGCCAACTGGTTTGCGTGGCCAAGGCATGCGGCTGATCCATTCTCAAACGCAAACAGAACACGTCATAATTCAACGGGTGTTTGAAGGGCCGCAAACGTATGTGCCAGACTTTGGCCGGGCAGAACTGCATCACCGCACCATCAGGCACTTGAGCAGAGATCTGGGCAGAGATCTGAGCAGAGATCTCAGAGACCATGGGATCAGTTGCCATAGAGGTCACGCCCCCAAGGAATTGGCACACCAAAGTCATTGGCCACCGCGATGGCCGAGCGCAAGCCGTCCTCATGAAATCCGTAGCCACACCAGGCGCCGCAAAACCATGTACGACGCTGGCCCTGAATCGATGGCAACTGGCGTTGGGCATTGATCAAGTTAGTGTTCATCACCGGATGGTCATAATCGAAATGCGCAATGACGGCTTGAGGATCTGGCACCTTGAAACTGTTCAAAGTCACCACCACCGGCTTCTTAAACGGCAAGGGCTGGAGTTTGTTCAGCAGATAACTCACCGCCACTGGTTTGGCCACACCGGATGTCGCTGGACTGCCACCCTCAGAGAGGTAATTCCATGCCGACCAAACTGTCTGACGGCGGGGTAAGAGCTTGGCATCGGTGTGTAAGACGGCTGTATTGGGCTGATATCGAATGCCACCAAGAACCGCGCGCTCGTCATCCTGCAAATCCAAAATGGCACAACTCGTGGGTGCATGACAGGCCATGACCACACCATCGAAACTTTGAACCCCGGCAGCACTATGTATCTGGACCGAATCACTGCCAAGTGTGGTCTCGCCATTAACGCACTCCCGCTTGATCGCATGAACCGGACAGTTCAGGTGCGTGGCCTGAATTTTAGGGATCATGGCTTTGACATACTCGCGTGAGCCGCCAAGCACCGTGCGCCACTGTGGGCGGCCTTGGATCTGCAGCAGACGGTGGTTCAGACAAAACTTAAAAAACGTCTGGGCGGGAAACCCCAGAATATCCTTGACCGACGACGACCAAATGGCAGCGGCCATGGGCAGCAGATACCAATCCTGCATGGGCTTGCCATAGCCATGGCGCGCCAGCAGTTCGCCGAGTGTGAGCGGTGCAGATTCGACCTCACGCAAATAGGCTTCGGCTGACTTGTTAAAGCGCATGATGTCGCGCAGCATGCCCAGAAAGGCTGGGCGCCACAAATTGGATTTCTGCGCAAACACCGTGCCCAAATTGGTACCTGCCCATTCGATGTCGGGCTCATCAATGGATACGCCAAACGACATGTCACTTTGGTGAACTGGCACGCCAAGCAATTCAAACAAGGCAATCAAATTCGGGTAAGTCAGGTCGTTGTGCACTAAAAAGCCTGTATCCACCGGTGAGGTCATGCCTTCCAGTGTCACGTCCACGGTGTTGGAGTGACCGCCGAAGTACGAGCCTGCTTCAAACAAAGTCACGTGATAGCGCTCGGCCAATAACCAGGCGCTAGCCAGCCCGGCAATGCCAGAGCCAACCACGGCAATGCGCGAACCGGCTGGCGGGATGCGGGCGCTGTCCATTAGGCTTGCTCCAGGCCAAGCAATTTGGTGCGCAACGCCGGTGCACGGGTCTGCTCATCGAGCCAGACCGCCGCAAAGGCGTCTACAAAGCCCGGGTCCTGAATCGAACCTAACGCCGCCTCGCGGCTAAAGAAGGACACGCCGACTCCCGGCTCAAACACACCAATCAGGCGATCACCGAGTTTGACATCCGGCAAAATATCCAACATCAACTCACCCCACCGATCGGCGGTGTCGGCCTCAACGCCCACGATGCGCTGAATCTCCTGAACGGAGGTCTGGGCAATTTGCTCAGCACTCACGTTGCGCAGGTAGTTCAGGTCTAGCGCATACACCTGATCGGTCGCAAAGCCATCGCCCGTGACGTGTAAAGCTGCCCGGTAAACCCGGAACACGCTCCAAGTAAAGAGCCCTTGGCCATGCACATGCCAATTGCCCGCAAAGCGCTGCGTTACGGCCAATGGCAGGGGGGCAATTTTTGGGGCATCGTCAAACGCGGCAGATACGGGCATAATGATCGCTACTGAAAAGTTATAAAAAAACTTGAGAGTCATAAATCGAGTAACACAGTCTTTAAAGTGAACGATTCTTTGCGCTAACGAGATAAACACCACGCATGAATGACCAGAAAAGACACTGAAATTGACAATCGAGACTAGAATTTGAACCAATGGGTTTAATAAAAATACTGATTAGTAACTTTCTGAACCGATTAGATACTATTTATTGAAACTGCGCAATACCCTTGCGTACCCGGTTATTCCCTAGGGCAACCTCTTTTTCTTAGAACTTATGACGCAAGCAGTGGCCTCCTCACCTAAAACCCTCGACAAAACTGCCGACAAAAAGCCCTCTTTCAAAGAGCAGCAGCACAAATTCCGCGAAGACGCGATTCTTGATACCGTCAACCGCCTACTCGCGCAAAAAGGCTATGACCTGATGACCATGGACGAGGTCGCGGCCGAAGTCGGTATCGCCAAAGCCAGCCTCTACAAACATTTCGAGTCCAAAGAAGCCTTAGCCGCCGCCTCCATGACGCGTTTCATTGAAGACGCCATCGCCATGGCCCGCGGCCTACCCGAACACTTGAGCCCGCTGGAGAAGTTGAAATCCGTGGTGCGCTGGGCTGTGCGCATTCATTTGTCGGGCACCATGCCATCACTGCCCTCAACACGCTCAAGCATTCAACAGGCACTGCTCGCCCACCAGGCCTATGTGCAGCGACTCGAAGAACTGACCGAGATCCTGGGCGAGTGGATTGGCCAAGCGCAAGAAACCGGTGACCTTTCTCCCGCCTTGCCCGGCGAAGTCATTCTCTACACCATCTACGCGCGCTCCTGCGACCCAGTGGCGGATTTCTTAAAGGGTGGTGGCGCATTTAGTGACAACGACATCATCGATCTGGTCGTACACACCTGCTTTGAAGGCATGGCCAAGGCACCGAGCTGCCCCTAAGCCAGTGACCCTAGGCCAGTGACCCTAGGCCAGTGACCCCATCAAGGGCAAAATCACCCCGGCCTGCCAACGGAGAAACCTGCACGGGCTACACTGCGGGTTTGGTTTGCATGGCGCGGTTTTTGAATGGCGCGGTTTGGATATCCCCATTAGCCTCAAACGATCAAGGTCGATCGTGGCTTACAGTCGATCGTGGCTTGCAGTCGCAGCCAGCCCGCAGCCTACACACAAAACTTGCTCTAACAGTCACTCACAACAGGAAGTCTATGTGGTTTAAGAATCTCAAAGTGTTTCGCTTGACCGACCATTGGTCCAAGCACACGCAAGACCTCGAGGCAGCACTCAAAGCCGATGCCTTCAAGCCAGCCGAAGACATCGCAGCCACCGCCACAGGCTGGGTACCACCGCGAGATGACGACGATCGCTTGGCGCTCGAGGTCCAAGGCCAGTACCTGCTTGCTTTTAGGATCGAGAAAAAACTCCTGCCTTCTTCTGTGATTAACCAGACGGTTAAAGAACGCGCGCGAGTATTAGAGGCCGAGCAAGGCTATGCGCCTGGTCGCAAGCAATTGCGTGACCTCAAAGACGCAGTCACAGACCAACTCTTGCCACGAGCCTTTAGCATCGCGCGTGACATTCGCCTCTGGATTGACCCCAGCAACCATTGGTTGGTGATCGATGCAGCAGCGGCCGCGCAGTCAGATGAAATACTCTCAGCGCTTGGCCGCAGCCTGCACCCCTACCCGGTTGAGCCTTTAAAGCTTGAACACAGCCCAACGGCACTCATGACCGAGTGGTTGCTATCAGGCGAGGCCCCTTCCGGATTCACGATAGATGATGACAGCCAATGGCAAGCAACCGGTGAACAAGCCGCTTCAATTCGCTACGTGCGCCATGACCTACCCAACGAGACCATTCAGAGCCATGTCCAAGACGGCTACCAGTGCACGCGCTTGGCGCTCACTTGGCAAGATCGGGTCAGTTTGATGCTCACGGACACCGGTGATCTCAAGCGCGTCGCCCCCCTAGAAGTGCTAGAAGAGCGCTCAAACGACGCCATTGTGCAGAACCAGGCTGAGAAGTTTGAGAGCGACTTCACTCTCATGACGGCCGAGCTCGCCAAGCTACTAGACGAGCTGATGCCGGTGCTGGGCGAGATCCGAGAGGCGAAGTAGGACAAGAAAACTGAACAAGAAAACTGAACAAGAGAATTGGACGACGGGACTTGCCATGATTGAAGGATTGACCGCCACCTGGGTGACTGACACCGAAACGCTCAAAGAGTTTGAGCTCAGACAAACCCTGACCGATGCCACTGGGCCAGACGATCAGGTGCAGCCCCAAACACAACAAAACCCGCTGGTGCTGTCCGTGGTGTTGGTGGTGGGCCCGCCCGACCCCAATGCTTTGTCTTATCTGGTGCCGCGCTCAGTCTTTGAGCGCGGGCTGCCGGTGCATGTGGGTGCCCTGTCAGCGCCCGCAGCCGATCAAGAGAACACCCACCAAGTGTTGCTCGATGACATGCTCGACATTCTTGAAGTCATGAATCCGAACGACATCGTGGTGTTCATCTGCAACACCCAAGACACGCTCGAGGCAGCGATTACTCTGATGGAGCCTTTGGAACACTGACGCCGGTGTCTAGCCTCATCATGAAAAGATCCCAGGCCACCAAAAACAGCGCCGCAATCAAGGGGCCGGCAATAAAACCGCTGACACCAAATAGCGTTAATCCGCTGAGCGTTGAGATCAGCACCAAGTAATCCGGCATGCGAGTGTCTTTGCCCACCAGCACCGGACGCAATACATTGTCGACCAGACCAATAACCAACACACCGTAGAGCCCCAAAATGATGGCTTGGGTGATATCACCTGTTAGGGCAAAGTAAATCGCCACCGGCCCCCAGACCAAACCTGCACCCACCGCCGGCAGCAAAGACAATACCGCCATCACGGTGCCCCAAAGCGTGGCAGACGGGATGTCGAGCACCCAGAAAATCAGGCCACCTAGCGCGCCCTGGCTTACTGCCACTGCCACGTTGCCCTTAATGGTGGCACGCACCACCATGGCAAGCTTGTCAATAAAACGGTCACGTTGATGTTGGGCCAAGGGCAGCGCCCTGCGCACCATCTCGGCGAGCTTGCCACCATCGCGCAACAAAAAGAACAACAGATACAGCATGATGGCCAGATCGAGCACAAACATGAAAGTGTTTTGCCCAAGGCTTAAGGCCTGATTGCCAACGACGCGAATGGCCTGCGTGGCCGCGCGCGAAACATAGTTCTTAATCGCTTCCAGATCCTCAAAGCCCAGACGTGCCAACCAAGGACGCACTGACTCAGGAATGGCGTTGTACGACAACTCAATCCAATCGCCTGCGGAGAAACCGCCGTTTTGAACGGCCTGATAAACCTGAATGGTTTCAGATATCAGTGATCTCATCAATAGAGACACGGGCAACAGCACCATCACAATCACTGCCAGCAATGAGATAAATGCGGCGAGATTGCGCCGTTTGGGCATGCGCTGAGCCAAACGTTTTTGTAGGGGATGAAAGAGAATCGCAATCACCACGGCCCAGAAAACCGCCGCGGCAAATGGCACGAGCAGCCAAAAAAACGCGAGCGTGATGACCACGAGCAATGCGATGAACGCGCGATGATGGAGGGGGTCGGCTTGGTTAGGCATTCAATCGACTTGCAGCTGATTTTTTAATGCCGTTAGCATTCGATGCGGAGCTGGAACATCGTCAGATACGATGCTCCAAACCGTGTCATCATCGATTCCCAAATATCCGTGAATTAGTCTATTTCGGGTTGCAATAACCATACGCCATGGAATTTCCGGGTGTTCATCTCGGATTTCATCGGGAATGTGTGTAGCTGCCTCGCCGATCAACTCTAGATTACGAAGCGTCGCATCGTACAGAAGATCATTAGCCACAAACCGATCCTTATCGACATCGCTGGTGTAAGACAAGACCTTGAAGCAAAACTCCAACATATCATCCAGATAAAACCGCCACTCCCGTTTGGATTGTTCAAACATTCAACAACTCTTTTTGTATAAAAGGACGAAGCTCTGCCCTTAGCGCCTTATCGGTTACCAAATCGACTGGACAACCCAGCAGATCTTCAAGAAAAAATTGCACTCCAAAATAACGTTTAGACGTTGCAGGCCCATCAAACGCCACCAAAATATCCACATCACTGCCAGCACGAGCCAAGTCGCGCGCAGTTGAGCCAAATAACCCGAGTTGCGTCACACCAAACCGCTGAGTCAGTTCGGCCTTGCTGTGCTGCAATAAAGAAAGCGCTCGATCACGGTTCATAATCCGATCCCTGCAACGATTAGCGTGCACACGTATAGGTGAGCCCAAGCTCACTCAAAACAAACAATACCAAAGCTGCGTTTAATCAATGGCTCAACTGTACGCCCGCGCTAGGATACCGACAAGTTAGCCGTAATCCATCACAATTGTCTAGAGACAGAGCCGCTCGCCTGAAGTCCGGGCGCCTAATAAAAAATGGCATTGGATACTATCACCTAACCTTCGCACAATGACGCAGCCGGTAACGCCGTCACAGACTCCGTGAGCTTTAATGGCTCCTCAATCAGGCAGACGACTGCACCATGCCCTTGGCGTTTACCAAGACCTTCGATGACATGAAACTGCTTGTATGCTTGACGCGTTGGCGTGGCGGTACGCTTGATCTCAACCGGATACAGGGTGTCACCTGACTCAATAAGCAAGTCAATCTCCCGACCGTCGGTGTCGCGATAGAAATAAAGCGGTGCTTCTTTGCCATTGTGCCAATATGACTTCAGGATTTCGCTGACCACCCAAGTCTCGAATATAGCGCCAGACAGATTGCCTGACTGCAATGACTCAGAGCCTGGCCAGCGAGTCAGGTAAGCCGCCAATCCTGTATCGAGGAAATATAGCTTGGGGGCCTTAACGATCCGTTTATTTAGGTGATTGAAATAAGGCGGCAACAAATAGATCAATCCCGAGGTCTCCAGAACCGACAGCCAATTCTTAATCGTTTTGTTGTCAACGCCCAGATCCCTGGCCAGGTTGGCGTAATTTAGTAACTGCCCCGTGTAAGCGGCCACAATACCCAAAAAACGATTGAAAGCGATGTGATCAGTCACCCTCAATACATCCTGAACATCACGCTCAATATAAGTCTGGACGTACGACCGATAGAACGCATCGCGTGCTTGACTTCCGATTTGGATCAGATGCGGAAATGAACCCAGCCAGATTTGCTGATACACGCGTTGCAGTGTGGCTTCGCGCGGTGTAGGTTGAACTTTTTGGAAGGGGTGCTCGCCAGACGCGTTACTGCCCGGTATTGCATTGGAAACGTCTGGCTTGGGAATAACAGACTTATGAACGTCAGCTGCAGGAACGAATGGCTTAGAAACTCGGCCAAACCCATCGATCTCTGCTTGCGATAGCCCCAGCAAATCAAGCAAAGCTACCCTGCCTGCGAGGCTCTCAGTTATCCCCTTCATGAGCGCAAACTTCTGGGACCCCGTTAACCAATACATACCAGGTCGTTTGTGACGATCCACCTCCACTTTAATGGCTGACAACAGTCCTGGCGCATACTGAATCTCGTCAATGATGACCGGTGCTGGCCACTGCTGCAAAAATAGCGCTGGATCGTTCACGGCAAGATCCCGGGCGTTCAAATCGTCAAGCGTGACATAACGCCTGGGGATTGGCTCGTCGCTAGCACACGCATGCAGCAAGGTCGATTTGCCAACCTGCCGGGGCCCAGTCACCATCACCACCGGAAACATTCGGGATACAGCGAGCACTGTTTGGCTTAGTGTTCGTTCAAACATAATCTCAGTTAAATTGGATCACTAATCCAATTTAACTGAATATCACTGCTTTTTCCAGTCTGATTTCGGGTGTATTTGCAGCGCCGAGACAATGCAATAACTGAGCCTAAGATGTTTGCGGCACGTACGCTGGCTTATTTGCTATGTTTTTGTGCCACGATTTTCATTGCAATGATTTACAGTTGCCTTTCAATATACTTTTTTATAAAATATAGCTATTAAACGCGATCCGTAGCCTTCAGGAGCTTGTCATGCAAATCCGCTGCCCTCACTGCAACAAACTCAATCGTGTTGACGAGGCACGCTTGGGCGACCACCCAAACTGTGGTGCTTGTGGCGAGTCACTGCTGGCCGGTGTGCTCTCGGTCGACAGCCAGGGGCTTGACGATTTGCTCAAACAATCCAGTCTGCCCGTGCTAGTAGACTTCTGGGCTCCTTGGTGTGGACCCTGCCGGATGTTTGCACCCACCTTTGAAGCCGCAGCAAAGAAACACGGTGAGAAAGTTATTTTTGCGAAACTCGACACCGAAGCCAACCAGGCCGCGGGCACCAAATTCAACATCCGATCGATCCCCACACTGGCCGTGTTTCACCGTGGCGCGGAACTCGGTAGAGTCTCAGGTGCCCTGCCGCCGGCGCAACTCGAAGAACTCGTCACCAATGTGCTGGGGCAAGTGGCTAGGGTTTAGTCCTGGGGCTAGGCTTGGCACTAGGCTTGGCACTACTCAAGCCAGGCAATGCGCAGCACATTGGTGGTGCCCGAGACCCCAAAGGGTGTGCCCGCAGCAATCAATACCGCCAACCCCGGCGCGCCAAACCCATGGCGCTTGACCTCGCGAATGGCGTGTTCTGCTACCTCATCAATGCTCTTGATGTCGATGGCTTGGGTCGAGTGCACCCCCCAGACCAAGGTCAAACGCCTGGCCACTTCAAGGTTAGGCGTCATGCTCAGAATCGGGGTTTTAGGGCGCTCATGCGCCACGCGCAAGGCACTCGACCCCGACGAAGTGTAGGCAACGGTGGCCGCAACAGGCAAGGTCTCAGCCACGGTTCGGATGGCCGCCGAAATCGCATCTGACGCGGTCGTGTCCCGATAAGCCTGCACCGCCTGCATGGTGCCCTTTTGCAGAGGATCGGATTCAGTCGCACACAGAATCCGGTTCATCATCGACACCGCTTCAATCGGGTACTGGCCTGCGGCTGACTCAGCTGACAACATCACGGCATCCACACCGTCGTAGATAGCACCGGCCACGTCACTGACTTCCGCACGGGTCGGCACGGGCGAGGTAATCATGGACTCCAGCATTTGCGTGGCCACCACCACGGGCTTACCCAACTCTCGGCAGGTACGGATAATGCGCTTCTGTAGCACTGGCACATCTTCAGGCGCGCATTCCACACCCAAGTCACCGCGCGCGACCATAATCCCATCTGAAATCCGCACGATCTCCTCCAAGGACTCAATCGCTGCAGGCTTTTCCAGCTTGGCCATGACCCAAGCCCGGCCATTGACAATGCCTTTGAGTTCTTCAATGTCATCTGGTCGCTGCACAAATGACAAAGCCACCCAGTCAACACCCAAGGACAAACCAAATTCCAAATCCTTGCGGTCTTTTTCGGTCAATGGCGAGAGCGGCAATAGCGCTCCCGGCACGTTGACACCCTTGCGATCAGACAGGACGCCATCGTTGAGCACTTCGACCTTGGCACGCTTGCCATCGCAGACCAACACCTTCAAGCGCACCTTGCCATCATCAATCAAGAGGTGATCACCGGCTTTGACGGCCACAAAAATCTCCGGGTGCAACAACGGCACGCGGCTGGCATTGCCAGGCTCAGGGCTCATGTCAAGCGTGATCTGCTGACCCACTGACACTTTGATCTTGCCGCCCTCAATCGTGCCGAGTCTTAATTTAGGCCCTTGCAAGTCCAACAATATCCCGACCGGCCGACCGATTTCTTTTTCAATTGCGCGCACCGCATCGTAGCGAGCACGGTGGTCCTCGTGGCTGCCGTGGCTGAAATTGAATCGAAACACATCAACGCCAGCCGCAAACAGTTCTCGGATCACCTCGGGATCGGTGCTCGCCGGCCCCAGGGTCGCCAGGATCTTGGCGTTGCGGTCACGGTGTGAAATGGCATCAAGCTTCATGAGGTTCCTTCAAGGTTTACTGTGGGGCTACCGAGTCGTTAATGAGGAATCACTTGGGCATGGTTTCTTGGCCAACAAAAAAACTGCCCCCACCCATCTTGCGACGGACAGGGACAAATGACAAGCTAAACATGGCGGTTATGGGCCTGAGGACCAATCTAGTTTGACAATCCCTCACACCGGCTGGGTCAGTCTGGCTTCGAGATCCGCCCGAATCTGCTTCAAATGCGAAGGCAAACCATGCGCGAGCCTGTCAAACAGTTCGTCATGAAGTTTGAACTCTGCTTGCCAGGCATTCGGGTCAATCGAAGTAATCGATGCAAACAACTGTTCAGAGAAATTAAGCCCTTCCCAGTCGATATCCTCGTAGCGAGGCGTGACACCCAAAACGTGTTCTTCGCCGCCAGCCTCACGCTCAATGCGCGCCAGCATCCACTTCAGCACCCGAGCGTTCTCACTAAAGCCTGGCCACACAAAGCGGCCATTTTCATCGGTGCGAAACCAGTTCACACAAAAGATCGCTGGCAACTTCGCACCCTCGGCCTGCATGCGTTGACCCAACTGCAACCAGTGCTCAAAGTACTCGGCCATGTTGTAGCCACAAAACGGCAACATGGCGAACGGATCGCGGCGCACCACGCCTTGCTGGCCCATCGCGGCTGCCGTGGTTTCTGAACCCATGGTGGCAGCCATGTATACACCCTCTTGCCAGCTGCGCGCCTCGGTCACCAAAGGTACAGTGCTCGAGCGGCGCCCCCCGAAAATAAAGGCATCGATTTCCACGCCAGCCGGGTCATCCCAGGCCTCGTCCAAGACCGGGTTCTGCGTGGCCGAGACAGTAAAGCGCGCATTCGGGTGCGCGGCTTTGACACCTTCTTTGGCATTCTCAGGCGTCCAGTGATTGCCCTTCCAGTCAATGCAGTGGGCCGGCGGCACTTTGGTCATGCCCTCCCACCAGACATCGCCATCGTCGGTTAAGGCGACGTTGGTAAAGATCACGTTCTCGTTCAAGGACGCCATGCAGTTGTAGTTGGACTGTTCATTGGTCCCGGGTGCCACACCAAAATAACCTGCCTCTGGGTTGATGGCTCTCAGACGTCCATTAGCATCGGGCTTAATCCATGCAATGTCATCACCAATGGTGGTGATCTCCCACCCTTGCTGCGACAGGCCAGACGGCGGAATCAGCATGGCGAAGTTGGTTTTACCGCAAGCCGATGGGAAAGCCGCCGCCACGTGATACTTCTTGCCCCAAGGGGCTTTCACGCCAAGAATCAACATGTGTTCTGCCAACCAGCCCGTGCCTTCTTTGGCGGCAGCACGTCCCATCGTGGAGGCAATGCGTAACGCAAAGCATTTCTTACCCAACAACGCGTTTCCACCATAGCCCGAACCGTAAGACCAGATCTCGCGAGTGGCCGGAAAATGCACGATGTACTTGGTCGAGTTGCACGGCCAGGCCACATCGGCTTGACCATTGGCCAAGGGCGCACCCACGGTGTGCACGCACGGCACAAACGCCCCATCCGAACCCAACACGTCGTATACCGCACGGCCCATGCGGGTCATCATCCGCATGTTGACCACCACATAAGGCGAATCCGAGATCTCAATGCCGATCTGGGCAATGGGTGAACCTAGAGGTCCCATGGAAAAAGGCACCACATACATGGTGCGGCCTTGCATACAACCATCAAAGAGCTCACCGAGCGTCTGGCGCATTTCATTGGGCGCGATCCAGTTGTTGGTCGGGCCAGCCTCTTCTTGCTTGTCCGTACAAATAAAGGTGCGGTCTTCAACACGCGCCACATCGTCCGCAGACGAACGAGCCAAAAAGGAGTTGGGGCGCTTGGCAGGGTTTAGGCGAATGAGCGTGCCGGCTTGAACCATCTGCTCGCACAGGCGATCGTATTCCGATTGTGACCCGTCACACCACACAATCTCTTTGGGTTTGGTCGTGGCAGCGATCTGCGCCACCCAGCGCTTGATGCCTTCATGCTTTACATAATCAGGAGCCTGAATTGTCTCGTTCATGGTTAGATGTCGTGAAATGGTTAAATTTAGGTGATCTGATCTTAGCACCTCGAAGACCAGCCGTAACTAGTGACACCCCTAGTGACACTCCTGATTACCCCCCGGTTACCCCCCGGTTACCCCCAGTGAAGCCCCCCCGGGTAAAGCTTGCATTCAGGCCCGATGGTCAGCCGGCTGCTTTCCGTAAACATAACCATCGTGATCAATCACGTTACGATTGTTAAATTGTGACTTGCCGCCACCACTTGCCGCCACCACTTGCCGCCACCCAGACAAACCGCCCTGCGACCCTGCCAATGACTAGCCCTGACAGCCCAAATAACAGCCCAAATAACAGCAAGCGGCCAGCCAATCAGACCCCCGACGATGAGTCTTTTGCGCACATCAACCAGGGGCTGATCCAGCTGCTGGCGGTTGCGTCCATCGCCGGGGTTGGCGTGGGTCTGGTGGGCGGCAGCTTTCATTGGTTGCTGGTGCACGGTGGTGCTGGGTTTGCTGAGATGCTAGCGCACTGGAAAGAATACGGCATCTGGGGAATGCCGGGCTGGGTCGCTGCCATGGTGCTAGTCGGTGTCTGCGTTGCCTTGGCGCGCTGGCTAGTGACCTTGGCACCGGCATCAGCCGGCAGTGGTGTTCAGCACGTTGAAGCGGTGATGCGCGAAGAGGCGCAGCCTGCACCGTTTCGGGTGCTGCCCATCAAGTTCATTGGCGGGCTACTGGTCATGCTGCCAGGATTAGCCCTGGGGCGCGAAGGCCCCACCATTCAGATGGCTGCGGTCATTGGCACGCAGTTTGGCAAGATTTTCAGGCTTGCCCGTGAAGACCGCTTCATGCTGTATACGGCCGTCGCAGGCTCTGGTCTATCGGTGGCCTTTAATGCGCCACTGGCAGGTGCTGCGTTTGTGATCGAAGAAGTGGCCAGACGGGTGACCGCCAGACGAATGCTGGTGACCCTGGTGGCAGTCGGCACCGCGATGGCCGTCTACCGAGGGTATTTCGGGAACCACACGAACTTCGATGTCAGCGCGTTTTTGCCAGCCACCACCACTGAGTACATCGGTTATGCGATTTTTGGGGCGGCCATGGGTGCGCTCGGCGTGGCTTACAACAACAGTGTACTGTTTGGACTTTATACCTTTGGCAAGATCGCGCCTTCAGTGTCACCGATTGCCAAAGCAGGCTTAATTGGTGCGGGCTTGGGTTTACTGGCCTATTGGCAGCCGCAGTGGATGGGAGGTGGCGAAATCCAGGCCAATATGGTGCTGGCGGGGCAATTTGGCCCGAGCGCCTTGGTCATCCTGTTTGTGGCGCGCTGGGTGCTGGGCCCACTGTCCTACTCCATGGGCACGCCGGGCGGACTCTTTGCGCCACTGCTGCTAGTGGGGGCTTTAGCCGGCGCTCTGTTTGCACATGGGGCGAATTTCATCTTGCCCGAGGCCGTGGGCTTGACACCCACCGCGTTTGCGTTGGTCGGCATGTCAGCGTTCTTCACCGCGGTGGTCAGAGCCCCTTTTACGGGGGTTTTATTAATCACCGAAATGTGTGGTTCCGTGTCGCTGATCATCCCCATGGTGATTGCGGGCGTGACAGCCACCGTGGTTGCTGACCTGATGAACGGCGAACCAATCTATGACTCGCTCAGAGCCCGCATGCCGCCGGCAAGCAGGCGTTAATGCAACGTTACATTATCGAGATGCACCCGCGTGCATGTGCGTGAGCGCCTGATAAAACTGCTGTGTTGCAATTGGCCAGGTGAACTCAGCGGCACGTCTGGTAGCGGCCGATCGGTCAATATCCAGGCACCCCAGACACGCTTGCTTTAAGTCCTCACTCAAAACCCCTGCGCCTGAATTGCCCACCACATCGATGGGGCCCGGCACCGGAAATGCGGCCACAGGCAATCCACAAGCCATGGCCTCGACCATCACCAAACCAAAGGTGTCGGTCACACTCGGGAATACAAAGACATCCGCTTCGCTATAGAGCCTAGCCAATTCATCCTGGGCGATGACGCCAATGTATCGGGCACTGGGATATTTGCGCTTTAACTCTGCAGCCATGGGCCCTTCACCTGCGACCCATTTCTGCCCGGGCAAGTCTAGCTTTAAAAATGCCTCGACATTTTTTTCAATGGCAAGACGACCTACGCACAGGAATATTGGGTTGTCTTTGTTGGGTGGCTTTTGTTCGATGCGCGGATAAAAGATATCGTGTGCCACCCCGCGCGACCAATGCACGACATTCTTGAAACCTCGATCATTTAAGTCCTCAACGATGCCTGGCGTGGGTGCGAGCACCGACGAAGCAGGTCCATGGAACTTGCGAAACAGCGCATAAGAC
The DNA here is from genome assembly GCA_945876565.1 of Lautropia mirabilis. Classification (GTDB taxonomy): domain Bacteria; phylum Pseudomonadota; class Gammaproteobacteria; order Burkholderiales; family Burkholderiaceae_B; genus Algicoccus. The sequence continues at coordinate 58,658 of CAMCOS010000009.1, forward strand.
CAGTTCAGCGGTACACCGATTCGTGCCTTAACGTACTCCGGAAAGCGGGTGTGGTAAGCCGTGGTGAACGCCCAGCCTTGGCGCAGTGCAGCTTGACGAGCAGCCCAGCCAAGCGGACCTTCTGTTGCGATGTGCAACGCATCAGGATTGAACTGCTCGATCATTGCCTGCACGCGCCGGCTAGACGTCAGTGACAACCGTATCTCTGGGTAGCTCGGACACGGCAAGGTTTTAAAGGACAAGGGCGTGAGCATTTCGACTTCAACGCCCATGGCTTGCAAATGCGCGCGGGTGTTGCCTAGGGTACGAACCACGCCATTGACCTGTGGCTGCCAAGCATCCGTGACAATCAACAAACGCTGAATGGCATGGACCTTAGCCGGAGACTCGGGCAGCGATGGCGTGCTCGGGTTGGTGTTGGGTATCGTTGACACGATGTCCTGGGTGCTCTCGGTCGTCTTCAACAACTTTCTCTCCTGCCATGGCCCGATAGGGCCAATGAATGAGTTTGAGTTCACCCTCATGGGTTTCGACCAGCGCGGTTAGGCTCTCGACCCAGTCGCCATCGTTGCAATACAAGGTGCCATCAATGTCACGCATCTCAGCTTTGTGGATGTGGCCGCACACCACCCCATCAAAGCCACGCTGCCTGGCTTCGTTGGTGACAGCCTCTTCGAATGAATTGATGAAAGAAACGGCGTTTTTGACCTTGTGCTTTAGATATTGCGACAGTGACCAGTACGACAAGCCGAATCGATGCCGCCAGCGGTTGAAACTGTTGTTCAGTTTCAGCACCAAGGTGTAGAGCGTATCGCCCACGTACGCTAACCACTTGGCATGCTGGATCACCCCATCAAAATAATCCCCATGCGTAACCAGCAGCTTCTTGCCGTTTAGCATGTGGTGGGTCGCTTCATTGACTATCCGGATATCACCAAAGGCCAGCCCAATAAACTGGCGCAACACTTCGTCGTGGTTGCCCGCCACATAGGTCACACGCGTGCCCTTGCGCGACTTGCGCAATACTTTTTGCACGACATCGTTGTGCGACTGTTTCCAGTACCACTGCTTGCGCAACTGCCAGCCGTCAATAATGTCACCAACCAGATACAAGTCCCAAGACTGGTTGTGACGCAAAAAATCCAGCAGAAACTCGGCCTGACAGCCGGCGGTACCGAGGTGGACATCTGAGATCCAGACGGCACGGTAATGGGCATGAACCCGTGGCGGCGTCTCAAGCGGCGATGTTTGCAACGATGTTTGCTTTGGTTTCGCATTCATGGAACGATATGTTGCCCCCGGCGTTTGACACCGAGGTTGCAGCACCATGAACTTTGCGTGACAGCGGCAGATTTACAACAAAACCCAAACCGTCAGGCACATATCGAGCACACATCCGGCACAAACCTAGGCCAGCGAATCAATGTACTGATGAATGATGTCGTGAAACGACTGGTCTGGCGTCAAACCCAGTGCCTGAGCCCGGCTAGATTCAAACGCACCGGGCCAGCTACCCACCACCTTGGCAATGGTGGCATCAAGTTCGAGACTGACCAATGCCCGCGTGTCCGGGCCTGCGATGTCTTCCAGCGCAGCCAACATATCAGCCACTGTCAAACTCAAAGGCGGCAGGTTAATCGCCGTGCGGCCCGCGAGCTCATCTCTGGCCGCCTCAGCAACACGCAAAATACCGGCGATGGTATTGCGCGGCGAGGCCAGTGCCACGCGAGTGCTGGGGTCTACCGGACAGATTGCCGGTTCACCGGCAAGTGGCTCACGAATCATGCCGGACAGAAAGCTCGAGGCAGCGCCATTGGGGCGGCCAGGCCGCACAGACACCGTCATCAGCCTAGCGACCCGTCCATCGATGTAGCCCTTGCGGGTGTAGTCAGCGATCAGTTGCTCACACACAAACTTGTGCACGCCGTAGCTTGATTGAGGCACGGGCAACGTCGAGTCAGTAATGACCTCAGGTAGAGGCACACCGACATCACCCCCAAACACAGCAACCGAACTGGCAAAAAACAGTTTAGCGACCACGCCTGTCTGCGAATGTTGCGTGCGCAACTTCTCCAGCAAGGCTTGGGTGGTCGCCAAATTGGCGCGCAAACCCAAGGAGAAGTCCGCTTCACATTCGGCTGAGACGGCCGAGGCCAAGTGGAACACGCCGTCATAGACACCCTCAAAGTGCTCAGGCAAGCTTTCAAGCAAATCCCCTTGGTGCAATTGCACGCGAGCATCTTGCACAATGGCTGGGTCACTTGAAGCCACCATGTCAGTGAGCACCAGCGATTCGATCGCCTGGCCATTGAAATGCGAACGGGCAAGCAATTCGCGAGTCAGTTCACGCCCAAGGAAACCAGCCGCACCGGTAATTAACAGCTTCATAAGCCAGACACCGTCAAAGTGAGTATTAAGTGATGAGTGATGAGTGCTAAGTGGAAAGTATATGTTGTGGGTATTGAGCTCTGCCCAACAGCGGGGTAATGATATATACCAATGGTGTTTGCAGATGATACTAGCTGGCTAGCTCCACTTCCTTGACCTCATAATCGAGCACTGCCTGTTTCCACTCGCACGGCAAAGGCGTGCTGCTACGGGTTTTACTGTCAACGCATACGTAGATCATCTCGCCGCTGGTCACCATGACCTCTTTGCAGTAGATCTCGAGCACGAACCGCAAGCTCGAGTTGCCAAGGTAGCCTACCCGCACATGGATTTGCAACTCGTCATCGTATTTGGCAGGCGCGTGATATTCGACCACTGATTTGCGCGCAAAAAACTCTTTGCCTGTCTTTTGCTGAGTGACCACATTGGGCAAACCCACTGCACGGGCATATTCCGTTACCGCCACATCAAAAAACGTCAAGTAATGGCCGTTAAAAACAATCCACTGCGGGTCGCACTCAACCCACCGCACCCGATGGTGATAGACGAACTTGAAATCCGATTGCATGCTTAAAAACCCTTTAGTCGCACCAACTGTTTCATCTGACAAACGGGATACTATAAGAAGCATTCATCATACTCATATTCAAAACAACCGGTGTTTGTTGGCCAAGGACATCGCGCCAGCGTCGGTTCGTGGTTTGGGAGACTTACGGTGCGTCGTTTGATCCTGACGCTAGATCGCTACATCACTGGCTTGTCCTGGGCTGTAGCATCAATGTTGCTAGCCATCATCAGTTGTCTGGGCTTGTGGCAGGTGGTTGCTCGGTTTGTGCTCTCGCAACCGTCGACCTGGACCGAAGAAGTCATGCGCAGGCTCTTGATCTGGTGCGTGATGTTGGGGGTGGTGGTGGCCTTGCGCCAAGGGGTGCTGGTCTGTGTGGACTTGGCCTTGCGCGCCACCAAAGGTCATTGGCAGACGGCCGTGCGCTGGTTTGTCACGCTTAGCACGGCAACATTTCTCGGCACGATCGTCTACTTCGGTGTGCTGCTGACGTACCGCGTGCGTTTTCAGACCTTTGCCAGCATCGATATCTCGATTGCCTGGGCCTACGCCGCTGTGCCCGTGGGCGCAGCCTTGGCCATCATTGCTGTCATGGCGCATCACCTCGACCCTAGTAAACCTGAAGCACTCGCCATGGCTGCGGGCGATTAAGCGAGGTAAACGAGCATGCCAATTACCTTACTAGTTACCATGCTGCTTGGCTTTGCGCTAAGTGTCTCGATTGCGGTCTCCATTGGTGGCGCAGCAGTGCTTGGGCTGGCGATCTTTGACACAAATCGGCTCATCATGGCGCCCAAGGAAATGTTTAGCGCCATCGACAAGTTTCCATTGGCTGCCATTCCATTTTTTATCCTCGCTGGCAACCTCATGGAGCGCGGCGGCATTTCTGCCCGCCTCGTTGATTTCGCCAAGAGCCTGGTGGGCGGTGTGCAAGGCGGCTTACCCATGACCACGGTGCTGACGTGCATGATATTTGCAGCCGTGTCAGGTTCATCAGTCGCCACAACGTTTGCCATTGGCGCCATCCTGATACCGGCCTTGGTCAAGCACGGCTACCCCCGTCCGTACGCTGCATCCCTGCAGGCCACTTCGGCTGAGCTCGGTGTGGTGATTCCTCCGTCGATTCCCATGATTCTGTTCGGGGTTGCGGCTGAGGTCTCGATTGGCGAACTCTTTATTGCTGGCATTGGACCAGGACTTTTGATTGGTGGCGTGCTGATGCTCTTTGTGCATCTGTACTGCCGTTTCAAAGGTTGGGGCAAACACGATGGCGATGGACGTTTGTCCGTCTCAAAAGCCACCTTAAAGGCGGGCTGGGCGCTCTTGATGCCAGTCATCATTCTTGGCGGCATTTATGGGGGCATCTTCACCCCCACGGAAGCCGCCGTGGTGGCGGTGTTTTATGCCTTGATGGTGGGCACGCTTCTACACCGGGAGCTGGGCTGGCGTGACATCATCGACTGCTTAAAAAAATCGGTCGTCTCAAGCGCAGTGATCATGTTCATCATCGCCAACGCGGGTCTGTTTGCTTTCATCATCACGCGTGCGGGTATTCCAGAGGCGATTGGCCAGTGGCTCACCACCATGCTGAGCTCGCCCGCGATGTTCTTGATCGGTGTGAACGCAGCCTTGTTTGTCATCGGCATGTTCATTGAAACATCGGCTGCCATCATCGTACTAGCCCCGATTCTGACGCCGGTGGCCATCTACTTTGGCGTAGATCCGATTCATTTTGGCATCATCATGGTGGTCAACTTGGCCTTGGGCATGATCACCCCTCCGTTTGGGGTGAATCTGTTTGCTGCCTGCACCGTGGCGCAAGTCTCACTTGACCGTGTGATCAAGCATCTGGTGCCGTTTGTGCTCACCATCATTGGCTGCCTGATGCTGATTTCGTACGTGCCACAAATCAGCCTGACCCTGCGAGACCTGGTCTATTCACAAACGTCCGCAACGTCACCGACAGTCACACCCGCGCCACTGGTGCCAAGCCCGCAGACACCGACTGTCGTTCCCTCCCTCGGGCCAACACCAGTAGTTCCCACGCCAGCATCTCCTGCACCACTAGGTCCCACACCACTAGGTCCCACACCACTAGGTCCCACACCACTGGACCCAACCCCTGCCCCCTCTTCTGTCAGTCCTACCCCTGTCGGTCCTAAGCCTGTCGGCCCCACATCGGTTGGACCCACGCCTGTTGCACCCAGCCCAGTCGCACCCAGCCCAGTCGGACCAACGCCCCCTGCACCCGCCCCCAACTGATTGGAATCGCTCATGACGTCCCCCCAAAGCCCCGCAAAAACCTTTGTTTTGCTGCACGGTGCCTGGCATGGCGCCTGGTGCTGGAAGAAATTAACGCCACTGCTCAAAGCCGCCGGGCATGAGGTCTACACGCCAACGCAAACCGGGCTGGGCGAGCGCAGCCATCTGCTAAATGCGGAAGTCAACCTTCACACGTTTGCACAAGACCTCATGAACTTGATGCTGTGGGAAGACTTAAACGACGTGATTTTGGTTGGTCACAGTTTCGGGGGCAACGCCATCACGGCGGCAGCCGATCGAATGCCAGAAAGAATCCGTCACTTGGTTTATCTCGATGCCTTAATTCCTGAGTCCGGCAAAAGCGTGTTTTCTTTATTGCCCGCTGAGGTTGTTCAAAGCCGTCGTGACTTGGCACAAAAGACCTCGGGTGGCTTGACAATTCCTGCCCCTGGTCCAGACAAGCTTGGGGTGTTTGACGAGGCAGACTCTGCATGGCTTAAGGCCAAATGCACGCCACACCCGATCGCAACCTACGAGGACGCGTTGACGTTTAACAAGGAGCCCGGCGACGGCTTGCCCGTTACCTACATCGCAGTCACACCGCATTACGCTCCCACCACCAGCAGTCGCGATTACGCCAAATCACGCAAGGACTGGACCTACGTTGAAATCGAGGCTGGTCATGATGCCATGGTGACCTCGCCACAAGCATTGAGTGAGGTCTTGTTGGGGGTTGGGTAGGAAATTGCTAGCGGTTGTTTATGCTGATGCACAACCAAAACTGACAAAGCCAGCTTTTTGAAACCTGCGAACCTTAAAAGCTGGCGGCGTCTGGATGACACGAGACTAAAAACTCCATCATCTCGGTGCCGACTTTTGTTTGATAAAAACGCACCATTTTCTCATTAAAAGCCTGCGCTTTGCCCGCTGGCACGCTAATCGCATCGATGCCATTGGACATCAAAACACCGTTCATCATAAAGCGGGATGTGCGCTTGTTGCCATCAAAGAAGAACTGCTGCAAAGCACCGAATAGAAAAAATGCCAATGCTCGCTCGAATGGTGCACAAGCATCCAAACTGCTTACGCCTTCAAGGAACACCTTATTTAGTTGCGGTGCACCTGGCGTGGTTGCTATCGGCGTGTGGTAGCCCGCTTCACCCAAGCCGACATTGGGCGTGTAGTTCTTTTCAAGGCCCTCGCCACGAAACACACCCCACTCCAGCGCCTCATTGCGAGCAACCAGCCGATTTAACTCGGTAAACACGCCTTTAGACAAAGTGAACTCGCCACCTTTAACCAGAGCCAGTAATCGCTTGGCACTTTCGGCAAGATTCAGGATTTGCTCCTGGTCAGCTAATTTGCGCCCACCAACGGTCACTCCGTCTAGCAGCGTTTTAACTTCGGGGAAGGTAAACGGGTTGCCCTCCAGCACACCAGCATCCCAAACAAACTCGGGTAGCATTTTGTGAAACCGGAAACAAACACGATCCAAAGCGTGGGTAGGCACCGCCTGAGGCACAACAGCACTATCCCAACCGAACCCTAGACTTTGGCAATTAAACATGGGACGTTACATGCAAAATGAATGAATTACGTAATGATACCGGTCGCTCGAACATTGTTTAAGCTTAAAGACTTGAGGCCAGACTTCATCGCAGTCACCCGACAGCGTACTTCTGGTCCAAGCTTTGGCGCAAGCATCGGTCTGAGTCAGTTTGTATTGAACTGGGCACCAGTCGGGCCCGTTATGGTTTGGCCCAACACCCAGTGCATGACCCATTGGCCTGTGCACGGGCCAGGGCCAGGGCCAGGGCCAGGGCCGAACTGTTGCAGCACCAGGTTGCAAATCGTTACAGTGCGCAGACACCACTCGATAAACTCTGGTGTTAAGATATTTGCCTTATTGGCAATCGATTAGCCAGCCATCAGCAACAGACTAAGACCCCAAAGACAGAGATCCCACTTGAAGCGCGACATTTTCGGTATTCACTTTGCGGCTTTTCTGTTTGGCATGACCGGCATTCTGGGAACGGTCATTGATGCCGACAGCAACGTGATTACCTTTGGGCGAGCGCTGTTTGCCGTTTTAGCCCTGACCCCGATTCTGATCTGGCGCAGCCATCGGTTGCACACACCAGACAAACCGCGCATACCTGGCACACCAAGTACACCACCTACAGACACGATCAACGAAGTCCCGACGGCCCGCAGTCTAACTTGGCGATACCTCGCCTCAGGCATTTTGCTGGCGGTGCACTGGGTGACATTTTTTGTCTCGGTCAAGACCGGTGGCGTGGCCATAGCAACCTTGGGGTTTAGCAGCTTTGCCGCATTCATCACCTTGATTGAGTGGTGCATCATTCGCGTCTTTAGCGGTTCAGGCATCGCCATCAGTCGCTCAGACTGGATTCGAACCATTGTGGTCACCGCGGGGCTGGCACTGATCACCCCCACATTGGAGCTGGCCGATGAAGCGACCTACGGTTTCATCATGGGCTTGATATCCGGGCTTTCATTTGCGGCCATGGCGGTGTTTAACAGCCGACTGCTGGCAACGGTCAACCCCATCCGGGTGGCACGCAATCAGAACGTCGTGGTCGCGCTGGTGATGGCGGCATTCGCTCTGCCGATGCTCGACGCCGCCTCAGCAGTCAGCTGGTTCTGGCTGGCGGTTTTGGGAGTGTTTTGTACGGGACTGTCACATGCCCTCTTTGTTTCCAGTCTAAAGAAGCTTAGGGTCAATGTCGCGGGTCTGGTAATTGCACTGGAGCCTGTCTATGCCATTGCAGCAGCATGGCTACTGTTTGCTGAAGTGCCCGGTGTGCGTACGATCGTGGGTGGCGTCATTATCATTGGCGCCATCCTTGGGGTTAGTTACACCAAGGCCAAACCAGTCGAGCAGCATCCAACAGCAAGGTGACACATGCAATCGCTAGGCCAAGACTACCGGGCACTGATCATTGGCGCACACGGCACCATCGGAGCAGCAATAGCCAACCAATTACGGGCTGACCCAAACTGTGCCCACGTGGCAACGGTGTCGCGCGCTACCCACCCACACTTTGAGTTGGAATCTGAGGCCGGCATTGAAGAGGCCGCCAAGCAAATGGCCAACGATGGACCGTTCGCGCTAATGGTGGACGCCACCGGGGCGCTCACCATCGATGGCCATGGCCCAGAAAAACACATGGGTGCATTGGATGCCAAGCGCCTTGCCCGCACATTTGAAGTCAATGCGATTGGCCCGGCACTGATCATCAAGCACTTCTCACCTTTGCTTGCCAAAGAGCGCGCAATATTTGCCAAGCTCTCGGCCCGGGTGGGCAGTATTTCTGACAATCATAAAGGTGGCTGGTATGGCTATCGCGCGGCCAAAGCGGCGCTGAACATGCTGCTACAAACAGCGGCTATCGAACTGCAACGCAAACGCCCCGAAACCATCGTAGTGGCCTTGCAGCCGGGCACCGTTGCCTCACCACTGTCTGCACCGTTTTCTCGGGGGCACGACACTGTCACACCGGAACAATCGGCCGCTGGCCTGCTTGACGCCATGGACGGACTAACCGTTGATCCAGGCGCTCAATTCATTGACTACAGGGGCGAACCGATCCCCTGGTAGCGCGTTCTTGGACTAGATCTACTTTCAGCCTAACTTTCATCCTTGACCATGCGTTTGTAGACTTGGTCGTGTAGCAACATGCCCCCAATCATCGCTGCCACAAAAACAAACGCCTTGGCATAACCTGCACCCAGGGCCACCAGCGCTGGCCCTGGACAAAAACCAGCAATCGCCCAGCCAGCACCAAACACAAAACCGCCCACCACCAGCGAGCGATTGACCGTCTTGGTGCCGGGCAAATGCAAGGGTTCATGAAACGCGGTTTGGCCTTGCTTTTCAATCACGCGAAACCCCACAAATGCCACCGGGATGGCCCCGAGCATCACAAAGGCCAGGCTCGGATCCCAGTTACCCGCGATATCCAGAAAATTAATCACCTTGGCAGGATTACTCATGCCTGAAATGATGAGCCCAATCCCAAATACCAAGCCAGACAGAAACACCAGAAATGTTTGCATGCTTTAAGCCCCCAGCACGTGAAACACGAGATAGGCAGTCACAAAGCCACTGGCCATGAAACTGAAAGTCGCTGCAATTGAACGCACGGACAAGCGCCCCAAGCCACACACCGCATGGCCGCTGGTGCAACCGGAGCCCATGCGCGTGCCAAACCCCACCAGCAAGCCTGCCAGCACAATCAGCGCATAGCTCGTGTCGATTTCAGACGCCGGCATTACAAAAAATAGCCCGTAAATGGCGCTAGAGAGCACCAAGCCAAGCACAAACGCGATGCGCCAGCTAAAGTGTCCTGGCGGCGTGCTGCCAAACTGCAGAAGTGACCCAATCACCCCACTGATGCCAGCGATACGGCCCTTGAAATACATCAGCATCAAGGTCGCCAGCCCGATGAGTAAGCCACCCGCTAGCGACATCCATGGCGTGAAATTAGCCCAGTCAATTGTCATGTCCATCTCGCAAAATTCGTGACTATTCTAGTTTGACATGAAATTGATATGGTCAATCCAAATCCAAAGACTAGCGATGGGCCATTGCAACGAAAGTCGCCTAATCGGCTCGCTTGAAAAAAGACAGCGAAATGCCTGCCAACACAAACAGCGAACCAAAAAAACGGTTCAAAATTTGAACATGGCGTGGTGACTTGAGGTATTTCAAGATCCTCGCTGCCAGCGCGGTGTAACCGGCCATGACCACCAAGTCCGTGAAGGCCAGTGTCAGGCCGATAATCACGTATTGCAGCCACAAGGGCTCAGCCAGGTTCAAAAACTGCGGCACCACCGCCAACAGAAACACCGTGCCCTTGGGGTTGGCCGCGTTTATCAGCCAGCCCTTGACGATCATGCGTTTGACAGACTCACGAACAGCAGACATCGCATGCACCGATTCGGTTTTCATGGGAGAAAGCGGCGCACGCCACTGTGCGACACCCAACCAAATGAGATAAGCCACACCGAACCACTTCACCACCTCAAACGCCAGGCTAGAGCCAGCCACCAGCGCCCCCAATCCGACACTAACCAAGACCAACTGCGTCATGATGCCCAATATCAGCCCGATGGTGGTGATGTAGCCTCGCCTAAATCCATGGGTTAGACCCGCGTTCATGGCAGCCACTGCCCCCGCGCCAGGCGACACACTAATGGCCCAAGATGCCGCAAACAAGGCTAGCCAGGTTGAAAATGCCATGATGGATCCGTCAACACAAGATGATCTGTTTTACTTCAATCAACCTCAAAACAGAATCCGCGTGCGGATCGTGCCCGGCACCTCGCGCAAGCGCGCGAGTGCCTCGCTTGACTCAAGCGTGTCGGTGTCCATCACCACGTAGCCCACAGACCCCCGGGTCTGTAGATACTGTGCCGAGATATTGACGCCCGTGTCCGAAAAAATCTGGTTAATCGCCGACAGCATCCCGGGCACATTGTGATGGATATGCAAGATGCGGTGCTTGCCGGGGTGAGCCGGCAATGCCACCTCCGGAAAGTTCACCGCCGACACAGACGTGCCATTGTCACTGTACTTCACGAGCTTTTCTGCGACTTCACGCCCAATGCTCTCCTGCGCTTCCACGGTCGAGCCGCCCACATGGGGCGTGAGGATCACGTTGTCTAAGCCGCGCAATGGGCTTTCAAAGGCATGCTGATTGCTCGCTGGCTCCTCTGGAAACACATCAATGGCGGCTCCTAGCAACCTACCACTGTCTAGTGCGTGCTTCAAAGCGTCAATTTCCACAACCGTTCCGCGCGAGGCATTAATCAACACGCTTTGATCGCCCATTTGCGCAAACTGCGCTGGGCCCATCATCCAACGGGTATCAGGCGTTTCCGGTACATGCAGCGTCACCACATGCGACTCGCTCAAGAGCTCGCCCAAGGTCATGACTTGCCGTGCATTGCCATGCGGCAGCTTGGTCACGACATCATAAAAAATCACTCGCATGCCCAAAGACTCGGCCATCACCGACAACTGCGAACCAATCGATCCATAACCGACGATACCGAGTGTTTTGCCGCGTAACTCATACGAATTATCTGCGGACTTTAACCACTGCCCACGATGGGCAGCGGCGTTCTTGGCGGGGATGCCGCGCAACAAGACAATGGCTTGCGCCAACACCAACTCGGCAACGGATCGCGTGTTGGAGTACGGCGCATTAAATACCGCAACACCGTGCTCAAGCGCCGCCTGTAAATCCACTTGATTGGTACCTATACAAAAGCAACCCACCGCATTGAGCTTGGCAGCCGCTTCAAACACCGGTGCGGTTAATTGCGTACGCGAGCGAATCCCTAAAAAGTGAACGTCTCTGACGCGTTCGATCAAGGCTAGCCCATCAAGCGAGCCTTTCTCACGCTCTATGTTGTGATAACCCGCCGCTCGAATTAATGCTTCTGCGCTGTCATGCACACCTTCTAACAACAAGAACTTGATTAACTGCTTGTCTACTGAAGTCTGCTTCATGATGCGCATGCTGCTCTCGAACAACGAAAGCACAAAGCATACTGAGCCGCAAAGATAAATAGGGGGATAACCACATCGCCATCGCAAGTGGCAGACACCGGCCAAACACCGGCCAAACACCGGCCGAACATCGACCAAACATTGGTACGGTGCCAGTGGCTCTGACGCGTCGCGCTCTTGAAGCCCAATCGGCTTAGGCCGCTTGCAGTGTCTCTGACACCCAGCGACGGCGGCGCCCCGAGCCAGGCTCGACCTCCCAGACAAAGCCGGTGGAGGCGCGGATCATCAATCGCCCTTCTTCAATGAAGGCATCAAAGGCACCCGGTACGCAGATTTTGCGGGCAGTACCCAACATCGGTTTTCTGAGGTAAACCGCTTCTTCCCTGACATCAACACGTTCGATGATCCATTCCATAAACTAGATCTTATCCAAACCCCGTTTAGGGTCGATCTAAGTTGACGCAAAATACCCATGCGAGATAGCCGAAAAGGCCTTGTTTGTCGCATCGGCACGACAGTGCCGAAACAATCCCACCGATGCTGCAGTGCGCAATGCTCGGGCTATCAGCGCTGTTCGGAACGCGAGCCATACAGAACAAGTCTCTATAACTACTTCAATCCATTGCTCAACTGACAGCGGACAGCTGTCATAAGAGTGACTGTGATTACCTCAGACCCACATGGCGGCGTCTGATCAGCAAGTGCCGTGGATAACGCACCCGGAAAATCCCTCGCGGTGTTCTTTAACAATACCAACGTGGGCAAATAGGTTCGCGACTTGGTGGCGCATCTGCCCACGCAACAGCCTTGGCCATTTCACCAGTACACCATGCTACAAACAGTTGAGCAGACATTTCAAACCCGGATAATGCAAACACACCTGCAAGAGTACGTCGCACACAGGCACTGAAACTTGACATCGGAGACACGCAAGTTGGCCAGCTACACCTCATCGCACTGGGGCGTCTACGAGATCAAACACAACGCCGATGGCGCGCCTTGGCTCGATACGTTCAAGGCCGACCCGGATCCCTCTGAGATTGGGCTGACCATGCTCGAAGCCAGCACCCGGCTTCGCGTAGCCAAGCCAGCCGTGCGCCTAAGCATCCTGAAGCATGGGCTGGGCGCTGCACCTGAACTTCGTGGAATCGATCCGTTTGTTGAAGTCGACTGGGATCAAGCGCTTGATCTGGCCAGCCAAGCCATTGCGCAGACCATTGAGCAGCACGGCAACCGCGCCATCTTTGGCGGCTCGTATGGCTGGTCGAGTGCGGGACGGTTTCATCACGCGCAAAGTCAGGTGCATCGATTCTTAAATGCCGCCGGCGGCTACGTGCGCCACATGGATTCCTACAGCCTAGGAGCTGGACGGGTGGTGCTGCCGCACGTCGTGGCACCCATGGATGATTTGATGGCTGTGCACACGAGTTGGGATGTGATGACCAAGCACACCGAGCTCTTTGTGACCTTTGGCGGCGTGCCGCGCAAGAATGCGCAAGTCAATCCGGGTGGTGCTAGTGAGCACTTAGTCAAAGGCGGACTCTACGCCATGGCTAAAGCTGGCGTTCAGTTTGTGAATCTCAGTCCGACCCGCGCTGACCTTGATGTGGGTGGCGAGTTTGAGTGGATCCCGATTCGCCCCAACACCGATGTGGCCTGCATGCTGGGTTTGGCTCATGCCGTGCATGCAGCCCATGGGCACGATCGCGATTTCTTGGAGAAGTACTGCACGGGCTTTGATAAGTTCGAGGCCTACCTCACTGGCCAATCAGACGGTCAAGCCAAGACACCCGAATGGGCTGCCAAGATTTGCGGCGTGCCCGCCAGTCAGATCGAGGGGCTAGCCAAACGCATGATGGGTGCACGCACCATGCTCAACGTGTGCTGGGCTGCGCAACGCGCGCACCACGGTGAACAGCCGTTCTGGATGATCGTGACCCTGGCAGCCATGCTGGGACAAATCGGTTTGCCAGGCGGCGGTTTCGGCGTGGGCTATGGGGCGATGAACATGATGGGCATGGCCAACCCCAAGTTTGGGGGGCCCACCCTGGCACAAGGCCAGCCCCGGATTCCTGAGTTCATTCCAGTTGCCCGGATCACCGATATGCTGGAAAAGCCTGGCCAAACGTTCCACTACAACGGCACAGCCCACACATACCCCAAGATAGAGCTGATTTATTGGGCAGGCGGCAATCCGTTTCATCACCACCAGGACCTGAAACGATTAATCCGTGCCTGGCGGCAAGTCCCCCACGTGATTGTCAACGAACAGTTCTGGAACGCCAACGCCAAACTCGCCGACATTATCTTGCCAGCGACCACGACATTTGAGCGTGAAGACATCGGCTTTGCCACCCGAGACCGATACATGATCGCGATGCGCCAAATACTGCCACCACATGAACAAGCCCGCGACGACTACGATATTTTCCGTGGCTTGGCCAAGCGACTGGGCTGCGAAGTAGCGTTCACTGAGGGTCGTGATGCCCAAGCCTGGATCCGCCACCTGTACGAAGACTGCCGCCCACGTGCCAAAGCGGCTGGTATCACCTTGCCGGACTTCGACACCTTCAGAGAAGATGGCATCATCGACTTGCGGCAGCCTGACCAGTACAACAACATGCTGCAAGATTTCCGCGAGAACCCTGAAGCACACCGACTCAACACCCCGTCTGGGCGAATTGAGATCTACAGCTCGCGCATCGCCGGGTTTCAACATGCAGATTGCCCGCCGCACCCCACCTGGATGGAGCCCGCCGAGTGGGTCGGTAGCGCGCTGACCAAGGATTACCCTTTACACCTGATCTCAGACCAGCCTGCTGGTAAGCTGCATAGCCAGCTAGACCACAGCAAACTGAGTCAAAGCACCAAACTCAAAGACCGAGAGCCCATAGACATCAACCCTGAGGATGCTAAATCGCGCGACATCGAGACGGGTGATGCCGTCTGGGTATTCAATGGCCGCGGCAAATGTCTAGCCACTGCCAGAATCTGCCCAGACATTATCCAAGGCGCCGTGCGCCTGTCTACCGGCTCATGGCTGGACCCCAACGACTGGGAAACACTGGACCACGACAAACACGGCAATCCAAATATGCTCACGCTAGACATTGCAAGTTCAGCGCTCTCGGGCGGTTGCAGTGCCCACACCTGCCTGGTGGACATCAAAAAGTTTGTGGGTGAGCCCCCGGCCGTGACCGCATACGAGCTTCCCCGATTTGTCGAGCAGGGATAAAACTACCGTCAGTCAGTGTCACCACCTTCCTTCGCCTGACCCCCGGTATTTGATCATTCACCCTGCTCTCACACAGCCGTATAATTAAACTGTTTATGAAGTGATACGACCTCGGTCATCAATTAATGAAGCACATGAAGCACGGCGCTCAATGGTTTAGCGGACAAAGCTAAGGTCGTGAGGATTGACCGGAAAGCTGACCGGGAAAGCTTAACAATTGGACAAAAGAGCAACTAGGCACAAACCACCATACAAACCCCGCATGAATTTACCCTTGCTACCGTGGTTGAAAGATGTTCGCTTAAATAGCCAGACGCTGACGGGCGATCTGTCAGCCGCGGTGGTGGTTACCTTGATGCTGATTCCGCAAAGTCTGGCTTATGCGCTTTTAGCCGGGATGCCCGCGCATGTGGGCCTATATGCCAGCGTGCTGCCATTGATCGCCTATGCATTGTTTGGCAGAAGCCCAGCACTTGCCGTGGGTCCCGTGGCAATCGCCTCGGTCATGACCTTCGATGCCTTGCTGCCGTTTTTTACGCCGGGCTCGCCCGAGTGGGTCGCCGGCGGCATGTTCTTGGCCATTGCCTCTGGCCTGTTTCTGATGGTGTTTGGGTTTTTGCGGTTTGGGTTTATTGCCGCTTTGTTAAGTCATCCGGTCATGAGCGGGTTTGTGTCGGGCGCAGCCATTCTGATTATCCTCGGTCAAATCAAGACACTGACGGGCATCCCGGTGACCGGTGGCACGGCCATCGACCAACTGCAGCAGCTGCTCGCTAATCTAGGCGACATCAATGTGGTAACACTGACCGTGGGTTTGTCGACGTTCGTGCTGTTATTACTTGCCCGTCGCTTTGCTGGCAGGCTGTTTAAACAAATGGGCATGCGTGGACTTGGACTGGAGATTCTGACCAAAGCGAGTCCTTTGGTGATGATTGGCATCGTGACACTGGTGTTGGTGGCCACGGGTTTTGATGGCAGCACCAAGACCGTCGGTTCAGTGCCAGCGGGGCTACCCATGCTGGCCTTGCCACCCATGACCTCGGCCTACAGTGGCCTGGTCATTTCGGCGCTCTTGATTGGCGTAGTGGGTTTTATTGAAAGCGTCTCTATGGCTCGAGCCATCGGTCGGATTCGGCAAGTACCCACCGACCCTGATGCGGAACTGCGTGGGTTAGGTGCTGCCAACGTTCTGTCTGGCCTTTCTGGCGCGTTTCCGGTCACAGGCGGCTTGTCACGCTCGGTGGTGAATCTGGATGCGGGCGCACGCACCCCTTTAGCAGGCGTATTTTCTGCGGGCTTGATGGTGCTGGTGCTACTGGGTGCCGGTCAATACCTCGCCGCTTTGCCGTTGGCTAGCCTGGCTGCACTTATTATCGTGGCCATCTGGGCCTTGTTTGATTGGCGCACCTTGCGCGAGTGCATCCGCTTTGACCGGGCTGATGCAGCCGGCTGGCTAGTGACGTTTTTGGGGGTACTGACGCTCGGCGTTGAGCACGGCATCATGCTGGGCATCGCGCTGTCGGTGGGCACAGTTCTCTGGCGTCAGTCACGGCCGCACATTGCCGTGATCGGCAGATTACCCGGCTCGGAACATTTCCGCAACGTCCATCGTCACCAGGTCGAGACACTGGAAAACACCCTGTTTCTGCGGGTCGATGCCAATCTCTTTTTTGCGAATTGGGACAGGGTGCGTGAATTCATCGACCAGCAATCGCACGCTTTGAGCGCGGGCGGTCAACTGGTCTTGAGCATGGCCAGCGTGTCAGACATCGACAGCACCGCTTTGGATGGGCTGCAGAGCCTAGCGCGCGACCTCAAAACCCGTGAGATCGGTCTATCGCTATGCGAGGTCAAAGGACCGATCTCAGACAAACTCAAGCGCGCTCACCTGAGCGGTCAGGTCGACACCCACCTCTCAAACCACGAAGCATTTGAGACAATCAAGTCCAAAGGCCATGCCATCATCAGCTCCCGCAAATCCGCAGTGTTTGACTCTGCTGATATTGACAACGATGCAAATAGTGCCAAGACTGCCAACGCCGGTGACAAACTCTAGGCCACATGCATCCATCTGATTGCGTCATTCAAGCCAAGGT
Organism: Lautropia mirabilis; assembly: GCA_945876565.1. Classification (GTDB taxonomy): domain Bacteria; phylum Pseudomonadota; class Gammaproteobacteria; order Burkholderiales; family Burkholderiaceae_B; genus Algicoccus. The sequence goes on from CAMCOS010000009.1 coordinate 75,745, forward strand.
CTCTGACAGTTGCTCGCACACAGAATCAGAGACTGCCATGGTCAGTCGAAACACATCCTGGCGTGTGATGACCCAAACGGCGCCTGTGCTTTGGAATGGACTGCACACCACACTTTCGCGGTTTCATGACATGCCGGATCTCGAGGCGCTCAATGATGCAGCGAACGTCGATGGCCTACGAAATGCGCGTGCCCTGCCGATTCAGTTTATCGAACAGACAACGCCTTGTGGTCAACGCGACTATGAGACCCAGATCCATGACCAAGGGCTGGTACCCACGCGCCCCGGGCACTGGCACGACATCTTCAACGCCAGCATGTGGCTCACTTACCCCAAAACGAAGGCTGCGCTGAACGCGGTCCACCTGCGACAACCGCCAGTGGGACAGAGAAGCCCTGCCAGCGATGCCGCCACCTTATTTGATGAAAGCGGCGCGGTGTTGATCGGACCTGACCCTCGTTTGGCCAGTTACTTAATCAATCACGATTGGAAAACCGCATTTGTCACCGAGCGCCACTTGTGGCAAACACATCATTTGCTGGTTATCGGTCACGCTGTCCTGGAAAAGCTCGCCAACCCCTACCCTGGCATGATTGCCAAAGTGATTTACCAACCCTGGGCCGCGTTAAGCCAATCACAACTGAATCATCCGCCTATCGGGCTCGATGAGGCGATTGCCAAACGCTGGCAGGCTGATGAGTTCATTCGGCCATCGCAACTATTTCCTTTTCCCGTGTTTGGCCTGCCAGGCGCTGACTCAGACAACGAGGCGCCAGACTACTACGACAACCAGACGGTGTTTAGAGTTAAGTCCGGTAGTTCAGTCCGGTAGTTCAGTGCGGTAAGTCAGCCGGACTGTCAGCCAACCTCGCCTAAGAAGACATCTTCCGGATTAAATTAGTAAGCAAATCAATTCGCTCACCCGGAGACGCCATGACTCAACCTGAATACCCGGCCTTGGCGGTGGTTGATCGTGATGCGCCCGAGCTAATGACAGCCAGTGCAGGTTTGGTCGGTGCCCAGGCATTGGTGTGCGATGTTTCTGTGCCAGAGCAGGTCGAGCAAATGGCCAAGGACGGACTGAGCTGGGGTGGTCGGGCCGATGCGCTGATCAATAACGCCAGCGTAGCTGCCTTTGGTCCCATGGTGCGATCGTTACCATGGCCTCGATCTCGGGCTTGCGAGCCTCGACCTTGCGCATGGCTTATGGCACCTCCACAGCAGCCGTCATCCGCCCAGCCAAGCAACAGGCAGCCGATCTCGGTCGATATCATGTCAGGGCAAACTGCGTGGCACAGGGCCCGGTGCGCACCAAGCTCGCGATCGCCGTACACAGCCCGCAAGTTGTTGCCGCCCATCACAACGCCATCGCGCTCAATCGCCATGGCAGTGAAGCAGAAATTGCCCACGCCATCGTGTTTCTGGCATCGAACAAGGCAAGTTACATCACAGGCCAAGTGCTCGCAGCCGATGGTGGGTTTGATGCCACCGGGGTTGGATTGCCCGCACTTCGAACCGATAGCGGCGAATGACCACCATGAATAACCACCATCCATGACGACCATGACTGACTTCATCTACCTGAACAACTGGGACCGCGAGCAAGCAGCAACCCGCTTTGATCATGCCTTGGCCAAATCTGGACTTTCTATTCGCACGTATAAAACGGTTGAGGGTGAGTTGCCGGATCAGACCACCATACAGAACGCTCGTGGTGTGTTTGTGAGCGCCAGTGTGGCCGGTGCCTACGATGGGCACGCCTGGATTGATGCGCTCGGACACACCTTGCGGTTTGGCGCAACAGCAAGTGCCGATGCTGGGGCTGTGTTTTGGGGCGCAGGTGCTGGCCTGGGCCTTGGTTGACAAAGACCAGGTGTTTAAACGAACCGACCGTGAAACGGGATACGGCGAACTACGATTGACTCCGGTTGGTAGAACCGATCCTTTGACACAGGACTTTGCGCCCATCATGCGAACCTTCATGTGGCATGGTGATGAGGTGCGCGCTGACCACCCCGATATCATCGTGCTGGCCGACAATGATGTCTGCGCCAACCACCTGTGGCGCTGGCGCCATGGCCCGGTTTGGGGCATACAACCACACCCTGAAATGGATCAAAACCAGATATGCGATTTTCTGCACAAAAACCGCGACTGGTTTGCCGCTGAGGGAAAGGATGTGGAACCCATCCTGGCGGCACTTGAACCCAACGATGACCTGAGTCCTATTTTTGACAGATTCTTAGCCCTTGTCCAAACTGGGGTTCCCAGACAAAATGACCGCCGGACAAAATGACCGCCGACACAATGATCTAATGACCAAGGGATGAGATGTAGAAGTCATGCGTTGTCAAAGCAATCAGCGACCAAACCCCAGCCACCTTCCGTCCAACCACCCACCGCCCAATCAACTGCAACCCAACGAGTCCCACCATGAACAAACTTCTTTCTAAGCGCATTTCGCGCATCAAGCCTTCACCCACCATCGCCATCGCCGACGCCGCGCGCGCCATGAAAGAGTCTGGCTTGGACGTCATTGCGCTGGCTCAGGGCGAACCTGACATGGACACCCCCGCACATATCCGCGAAGCGGGCATCAAAGCAATTGAACAGGGACTGACACGCTATACCGCCGTCACTGGCACGCCAAACTTGCGTCAAGCAATCGCCGACAAGCTTAAGCGCGACCATGGTCTGCCAGCAAGCGCTGCCACCGTGATTGTAGGCACCGGCGGCAAACAGGTTCTATTTAACGCCTTGCTGGCGACTTTGAACGACGGTGACGAGGTGCTGGTGCCAGCACCCTACTGGGTGAGCTACCCCGACATGGTGCAGCTAGCCGGTGGCGTGAGCATCCCCATCGAATGTCCCGAGTCTGACGGCTTTAAGCTCACGCCGCAGGGCTTGCGTGCGGCACTCACCCCCAAAACCCGGTGGCTTATTTTGAATTCACCGAGTAACCCAACGGGCGCGGTCTACACAGGATCTGAGTTGCGCGCACTGGCGGATGTGCTGAAAGACTATCCCGATGTTTTGGTGATGTCTGATGACATGTATGAGAAGCTGGTTTTCGATGACACTGAGTTTGTGACCATGGCCCAAATTGCTCCAGAACTCAGCGATCGGATACTGACCGTCAACGGTGTGTCCAAAGCCTATTGCATGACTGGCTGGCGCATTGGCTACGGTCATGGCCCCAAATGGCTGATTGATGCCATGTCGACCATTCAGTCACAATCAACCTCCAACCCTTCGTCGATCTCACAGGCCGCTGCCACGGCGGCGTTAAATGGACCGCAAGACTTTATTGCGGCACACAACGATATTTTTCAGCGTCGTCGCAACCTCGTGGTTGGTATGCTCAATGACTGCCCCGGCATTCGTTGCGCCATGCCTGACGGTGCCTTCTATGTTTACCCCAACTGCGCGGGCACATTGGGTCGCACCAGTGCATCTGGCATTCCGATCAACAACGACTTTGACTTTTCTGAGGCCTTGCTCAAAGAGCAGCAAGTAGCCGTGGTCCCAGGCCAGGCGTTTGGACTGTCGCCTTACTTCCGGATCTCGTATGCGACTAGCGATGAGATACTGGCCCGAGCCTGCGAGCGCATCAAGCGGTTTTGTGAAGCGCTGAAGTAGATTAGGCACAGAGCAATCACTGAGTCATCACAGAGTAAGCGAAGCGTCAGCCGCAGGGGGCTTTTTAAGCCCCTCGATTCTATCCCGCCAGAACCTCAAGTCGCCTCGCATGCCAATCGAGCACGGCGGTGCGCGCGTGCATGGTCTTTGCCAAGTCAGGCAGATGCTCGGCAATGACCTGAGCCGCAAAGCCCGCCAAAAAACGGGCCTTGAGCTCTGCCCGGGCCCGATCGGCCCCAATGGCGTCAAAGGGTACGGAGGCCAACAACAAAAACCCATCGGCTGGAATTCGGCCCGCCTTCATGTTGCCAGCGATGATGTCAGCCGCTGTGCGTATGGGGTACGCCAAATTCGGGCTATAGGGCCCGATGATGAGGGCCAAGTTGGGCGTGTGCAGCCAGTCAAACCCACGCCCCAGACAAATCATCCATTCGCGGTGCTCGATATCAAGTAGCCGCAACTGTCGGGCGTTTTGCTCGCGGACCTTGGCGATGTGGGCAATATTGCCCATTAAGAGCGGCAACAAATCATCGCGCATGACGCTCGCCATGTCCGGCAATAGCGCAGCCACTTGGGCCGCCACTTCGTCTGCACTTTGCCCCACACAATCAGCAAGGTTCAGGATTGGGCCACCTGGTGTGGAATGTAAGGTAATTGCATCCTCATCGGTCTCAAACCCACAGACCAGTGGGTAGACTGAATCGTGTGACTGCCCGAAGATGTGTAAAACCTGCTCACGAATCTCCCACGTGTGATCAAGGCTTGCCTGTTTGTTAAACCGAAACCCTGCACAACCTCGCTTGGGCTCACCCTTTGAGTAGTGATAGGTAATCAATATCACCACCCGTCTGCCCTCATCTATCATGGACATCACATGTTGTTGCAAGACCTCGCCCAAGTGCGGCCAGCCCAGGTTGAACATGCCGCCCAAGTTTCTGAACGGCATCACGATGCCGGTGGGCGTCTCGGTGGCCACTGGGATATTGATACGCCCGTCCATGCACTTAAGCGCGACCATGGCGGTGGTGTGACGACTACGATAACGCTTGCGCGCAAGTGTGGCATCCGGGCTTCGATAAGTCTCGCCATGACGGCGAGCCAAATCAAGCAGCCAATCGATTCGTTGATCGATCGGCAGCTCATGTGTGTGCGAATCGGACATATGGGACATATGGGACATATTGGACATATGGGACATATGAATAGTGCTCTTATGGGTTGCGGTGACCTTATCGATTCACATCCACAACCACGCGACCCCTGACCTGGCCTTGCAATAACTTTGTAGCCACATCAATCGCCTGCCCTAGATCAATTTCCTGAACCATGGTGTGCAACTTGCCAAGCTCCAGATCGGTGGACAAGCGTTGCCAAGCGGCCAGCCGATCCTCGCGCGGGCACATGACGCTATCAATGCCCGCAAGCGTGACCCCCCGCAAAATAAACGGTGCTACGGTGGCCGGGAAATCCATGCCCCCGGCTAGGCCACACGCCGTCACCACGCCGCGGTAGCGCATGGCAGCACATACGTTGGCCAAGGTGTGGCTGCCCACCACATCTACGGCGCCAGCCCAGCGTTCTTTGGTCAGTGGCTTACCTGGGGCAGACAACTCGGCGCGGTCCATGATGGCACTGGCACCGAGTTGCCTTAAGTAGTCAGCTTCAGACGCACGCCCCGTGACAGCCACGACTTGGTAGCCGAGTTTTGCGAGGACCGCGACCGCAACACTACCCACACCACCCGCAGCACCGGTGACCACGATCTCACCATCGGATGGTTTCACACCATGCTTTTGCAAGGCCATGACGCACAGCATGGCGGTGTAGCCTGCGGTACCAATGGCTGCTGCATCGCGTGCTGACATGCCTTGCGGCAAAGGGATTAACCAGTATGCTTTGAGTCTTGCCATTTGTGCCAGACCACCCCAATGGGTTTCACCCACCCCCCAGCCGTTCAAAATCACCGAGTCACCGACCTGAAACTTCGCACTCTCAGACTGCTCCACTGTGCCAACCAAGTCAATCCCTGGCACCATCGGAAACTTGCGAACCACAGGACCTTTGCCGGTAATCGCCAGGCCGTCTTTGTAATTCAGGCCCGAATACTGCACCTTGACAGTGACGTCACCTTCAGGCAACTGCTCTTCTTTTACTTGCGTGAGCTCGGACCGATATCCAGCCTCATCTTTATTGATCACAATGGCGTTAAACATGCTGTCTCCGATCAGTTTTTTACCAACCTCAAAGTCCAATGCTAACTGATGTCATGAAAGCTTTGACACGAGCTATCATGCGCACACTTGGCCAAATGCCAAGCGCGTGATGGTTGCCCGGGATTGAAGACGACCAATCACTTAGCGCTTGATGCCCTGTACTGAGCCTAAAACTTCGCTTAAGCGACCGCGCCTGGCAAAATCCCACTGCCCATTAAAGATGATGTCGCTCACCACCCAACGATTTGACTCCCAGGCCATGACAGCTAGATCGGTCCACTGAACCTGTTCGCTGCCCTGCCCCCAAGCCAGATACACGGTCCACACGCTCGGCGTTAAGGCCGGTTCAATGGCCAGCATGTTTGTCACGCCCTCAAACAAAGATACAAATGGCGAGCCTTGCAACAAGGGAGGCTCCGACCCCCGATGCCGTGCAGTGTCGAGTGCCTGTTGCTTGCGCGCGTACTCCATTAGGCGCACCAACTTGCTTGTAACAAATGGCGCCAACTGGGCGCTTTGCTCCTCAGTCGGCAATCCATGGACATCGAGGGCCGCCACCCGCTCATAAAATGCGGCAACCACTTGCCGCTGTGCTGCCTGATTGAGTACTGCCTCATTGAGTACTGCCTGATTTTGTTCGGCCTGATTCTGTACAGACTCCGATGACTGTTTAATAGACGAGGCGTCAGGGGCCGTCACGATGGCAGATTTGCACCCAATCAGTGCAAGCATGGGCAACACCATCAAACACAAACGTCTTTTGCTAGAAACCAAGATAGTGGTTTTCCCCAACCGACATGTGTACTCTGAGTCCATTGCCGACATCTCCTACAAAAATTTCATCCTAGTATGACTCAGTTACGTTATCCTCAAGACCGTCCACGTATACATAGGAGAATCGCATGTCACACACCATTGCCAAACTCATGGTCGATACCCTGCATCAAGCTGGGGTCAAGCGTATTTACGGCGTCGTTGGCGATTCCCTGAATGGGTTTACCGATGCTTTGCGGTCCCGCCCTGACATACAGTGGATGCACATGCGCCACGAAGAAGCAGCTGCATTTGCCGCCGGTGCTGAGGCACACCTGACTGGCGAGGTTGCTATTTGCGCTGGCAGCTGTGGTCCAGGCAACCTGCACCTGATCAATGGCCTGTTCGACTGCCACCGCAGCCGCGTGCCTGTGGTTGCAATCGCTGCCCATATTCCGAGCAGTGAAATCGGCAGCGGTTACTTTCAAGAAACGCACCCAGAGATCTTGTTCCAGGAGTGCAGTCACTACGTTGAGCTTGCTTCTAACCCTGCGCTGCTACCCAGAATACTAGAGCGTGCGATTCGTACCGCGGTGGCCAAACGCGGGGTGGCGGTCGTGGTGATTCCAGGTGATGTGGCGCTAGCGTCAACAGACACGCCAGCACCCACCTGGACCATGCCCAGGCCACCGGTTCTTGCCCCCAACCCCGACGATGTGACAAGCTTGGCTGACTTGCTTAATCAATCCTCACGGGTGGCACTGATGTGCGGTGCAGGCAGTGCAGGTGCCCATGCTGAGATTATTGAACTCGCCACCAAATTGAATGCCCCAATTGTGCATTCGCTGCGCGGCAAAGAGTTCGTGGAGCACGACAACCCGTTTGATGTGGGCATGACCGGGCTCATCGGGTTCGCATCGGGCTACCACGCCATGCATAATTGCGATACGCTGCTGTTGGTGGGTACAGACTTCCCCTATCGTCAGTTTTATCCCGAAAACGCCAAAGTGGCACAGATTGATTGCCGACCAGAGAGCCTGGGCAACCGTCGCCGACTTGACCTGGGCGTGCTCGGTGATGTTAAGGCCACCATCAACGCCTTACTGCCCAACCTCACGCAAAAGACCGATGACAGTTTCTTAAAGGCGGCGCTGGATCACTACAAGAAAGCCCGCCACGAGCTAGACGAACTGGCTGTCATCAAACCAGGCGAGACGCAAATCCATCCGCAGGCCGTTGCAAGGCTGCTTAGCGAACATGCCTCCGAAGATGCGGTCTTTACGTGCGATGTCGGCACACAGACAGTCTGGGCTGCCCGCTATCTCAAACTGAACGGCAAACGGCGGCTCATCGGTTCGTTTAACCATGGCTCGATGGCCAATGCCATGTTGCAGGCCATCGGTGCACAGGCAAGTCACCCTAATCGTCAAGTTATCTCTATGTCCGGTGACGGTGGCTTTGCCATGATGATGGGCGATTGCTTGAGCCTCAAACAACTGAACCTACCCGTCAAGATCGTGGTGCTTAACAACGGCACGCTCGGATTTGTTGAGCTGGAGATGAAGGCCAACGGCTTTCTTGACACAGGCGTGGACCTGCAAAACCCTGACTTCGCTGCCATGGCACGCGCCATTGGTATTCATGGGGTGCGGGTTGAGAACGCCAGTCAACTCGAGGCCGCGATTCAAGAAGTGCTATCGCATCCGGGCCCGGCCTTACTCGATGTAGTCAGCGCCCGGCAAGAACTCGTCATGCCGCCTACCACCACGGTTGAGCAGGCAACCCACTTTGGACTCTTTCTCATGAAGGCAGTGTTTGATGGCCGGGCCAAAGAGGTCATTGATCTGGCCAAGCAGAACCTGCGTCTCTAGGTCTAACGTCACGTGAAGTTGCACCGCGGCTGACAAGATTAGTCAGTCGCGGCGCACGACCGCTTCATGGCCCATCTGCTTTGAGGCCGAGCCAGCAACCGCCGGGTGCACTTTTTCATATAACAAAGCCCGCACGAAGTGGATGTGCTGGCGGTGCTTGAAATAATCCCCACCTTGGCTGCCGTATATACGCACGCGCATGGCTTGAGCCTCGATTTTGTCCAAACGCTCAAGATATTCACTCGCTTTGGCTGGATCAAACTCATCTGACAACTCAAGCTCAAGCTCCTTGAGCTTGCCGTAACTATTCCATATTCTGCGTGTAAGACGCTTATGACGATAGGTTGGCAATCCAATCAACATGGGGTAAGCGAACGCCAAAAACGGCATCAGCACGTAAGCAAACCGATCAAGCAACTCTGCCAACCAAAAAGGCAGGTGTCGATCAAAATAAGGCGAACCTTTCAGAAAATACTCTTGGGCCACCTGACTGCGAACAATCGTGGACTCACTGAACTTTGGAAACGTATCCTGCCCGGCAAAGAACGAGGCTGCACCACTGATCTGCACCGCTGCTTTGATCAACAAGAACTGGATTGCCGGGTGTAGGTCTTTTTGCACGACCAAGGCAGTGGTCGTACTCAAGATCTGAAGGTCTTGTGCCGGAACGTTATCGATCAAACTAATCGAACCCTCTGGAATGGTCAGCACATCCAAATAGGGCAAGAGTCGATGGTAAGCTTGAACCCTGGTTGGACTTAAAAGTATAACGTCAGGCGAATTCAGAAGCGCTTGCATGTTCTTGCTCTGAATGCCATCAACCAAAACCATGCCATCGAGCTTGCCAGACAAGACGTCTTCAACAGACTGATGGTCAGACTGCGCCACATAGTCTTTGTTGTTGATGCTCATTTTGTTTAGCGCCAAGAGCCTTTCGAACTGCACTTCAGTTCCGGTCCCTGCCTCACCAATGCCAATTTTCTTATTAGCCAAGCTATCAATAAAAAAATCAGATGCTTGCGCCGACAAACGATCTTTACGCATCAGAAAAAAGATGGGCTCATAATCGATGCTGCCCAGATAGGCAAGCTGATCGACACCCTTAACCTCTTTGGCCAGGCCCGCCTGTGTCAGGCCCACATCAATTCGTGGGTTGGCCTCAGGGTTGACCATTTGCTGCAAATTACTCAAAGGACCAGTTGAAGGCAGTATGTCAACTTCGATGTCATACTTCTTAAAGAAAGTCCTGTAGCGCTGCGCGACGTCCTCATACGATCCGCCAGGTGTGCCCGCGGCAAACGTGAACCTTGATGGCGGTGGCGGCTCGGCGAAATATATCGCCAGCGCCGTGATGGCCAGCAAGGTCACAAAAATCGGCCACGTCTCCTTGATGTAGCGATACCAAGCTTGCACCGACCAATAAATATCCTGAAAAAAACCCAGCACGTGGTCTTTGAAATTGTCTGACACAAGCCGACGACGTGGGGATGACATCAGAATGCTTCTCTATTTCTAACGGTGGTTTGGCGTTTATAACGCAAGATCGGCATCGAGCACGCCAATCACCATTTGAAACAGGCCGCTCGACCAATTGCACACTTCAAACGGTCTCTAACAACGAACTCACTCAACTGGCCGTTTTGCGGTATGTTCAATGTCATCCGTCTAGTGCGTTAGGCTCAGTGCTTTATGCTCAGTCCTGTACGTTTGGTCCTTTGTGTGAGACAGTCGTTTCAACCCATGGCTATCAAGTCTTAAAAGAGGAATGAACCATGACCAATGTTCGCAAAGAGACCGACAACTTAGGCGTGGTCGAGGTCCCCGCCGACAAGCTCTGGGGCGCGCAGACCCAGCGCTCACTTGAGCACTTCAGCATTGGGACTGATCTCATGCCGCTCGAGATGATCACGTCTTACGCCACGCTCAAGAAAGCAGCAACGAGCGTCAATCATGCCAGCGGCCGTCTGCCTGTGCGTCAACGTGACTTAATCGTTCGCTGATGCTGGCAACCGCATCAGCGCCCGTCATTGGTTATGACAAGGCATCTCAGATTGCACACCATGCCATGGACCATGACCTCACGCTCAAAGCCGCTGCACTTGAGCTTGGCTTTGTATCAGAGGAAGAGTTTGACCGCGTGGTGGATCCCACCAAAATGGTGCGTCCATACGTGGCAGCTTAGTGCACGCCGAGTTTAAGTATTCAGCAGGTACACTCGATTAGTCAATTATTCAATCAACGCATCACTGGAGGTTAGTCTGATGGCTAAAAGCACACCTAAAGGCTACGCTGTTCTGCATGACTCGAGCGTGAACCGTGGAAGTGCCTTCACCGCCGAGCAACGGGCAGCTTATGGCATCGAGGGCTTGTTGCCCGTTGGCGTAGACACCCTGGATCTGCAGTTAGCTCGCATCCACACCCAGCTTGATATGCTGGACAACGACCTGCAGCGCTACTTGTTCTTGATGGACTTACAAAGCCGCAATCAAACCCTTTTCTACGCTGCGCTCATGAGTGACCCAGCACGGTTTATGCCACTGGTCTATACACCGACCGTGGGTGAAGCCTGCCAGAAGTTTGATCATATTTTTCGGTCTGCGCGCGGCATGTATTTGCCGATCACGGCCAAAGGTCGGATCAAAGATCTGCTGACAAACTGGCCCCAGAAAGACATCCGCTTTATCGTGGTCACCGATGGTGAGCGCATTTTGGGGTTGGGCGACCTCGGCGTGGGTGGCATGGGTATCCCAATTGGCAAGCTGGCACTCTACACGGCTGTCGCCGGTGTGCCACCGCAGCTGACCTTGCCCATCACGCTCGATGTCGGCACCAACAACCAGGAGTTGCTTGACGATCCGCTTTATCTGGGGCTGCGCCAGCAGCGCGTGCGCGGCAAGGAATACGACGCATTCATCGCTGAGTTTGTGGATGCCGTGCAAACACTCCACCCCAAGTGCTGCATTCAATGGGAAGACTTTGCCAACTTCAATGCAGTTGGCATCCTGGACAAGTACAAAGACAAGATCTGCACCTACAACGATGACATCCAAGGCACCGCGGGCATTGCCTTGGCTGGTATTTTTGCGGGCGTGCGCATAACCGGCAAGAAGCTGACCGATCAGAAGTTCCTGTTCATGGGTGCTGGATCAGCTGCCACCGGCATTGCTGAACTGATTAGCCAAGCCATGGTGATGGAGGGTTTAAGCATCGAAGAAGCGCGCGCGCGCAATTGGCTCTTCGATGTCAACGGGCTGGTGCTATCCTCACGCAAAGACCTGGCCGATTTTCAGAAACCGTTTGCGCACAAGCACGCCGCCAGTAAATCGTTTGTGGACGTGATCAACGATCTGAAACCCACCGGCATCATTGGTGTCAGCACCGTACCCAAGCTCTTTAACCAGGGCGTGATTGAAGCCATGTCAGCGGTTAACGAACGCCCCATCATCTTCCCCTACTCCAATCCGACCTCGCGTTCAGAGTGCACGGCCGAAGAAGCCTACAAATGGTCTGACGGGCGTGCCATCTTTGCCAGCGGTAGCCCATTTGACCCGGTTCAGTACAAGGGCAAAACCTATATTCCAGGCCAAGGTAATAACGTTTACATCTTCCCGGCCATGGGCATGGCCGTGCTCGCCACGGAGTCCAAGCGAGTCACCGAGGAAATGTTCATCGTGGCCGCCAAGGCCGTAGCGGAACAGGTCACGCAAGCAGAACTCGATACCGGCTTGATTTATCCCCCACAGTCGCAGATTCTCGATGCGTCACTGCGCACGGCCGCCAAGATTGCAGAATATATCTTTGACAACAACTTGGCGCGCGTTAAGCGCCCCAAAGACATCGAAGCCCACATTCGCAAGACGGCCTATCGTCCGGTATACGAGTAAAGAGGTTTTTGATTGAGGTTGTGGATTAACTCATTGGCGTGCACCCTGATACCTGCGCGCCGATGAGTGAAGTATGTGCAGGCTGTGCAGACGCTTTAGCACATCACGTACGACAGCAGCAGTTCTGCACAAACCTGCAGCCCAATTAGGTCATCCCAAAAACTTTGGTGCGGCCGATGATGAGCAATACACTGGTGACAAAGCCAATCAGCAGCAAGACGGTGTAGAGACCAAAGAAGGTCTTTTCAGAGGCCAGCTTATAGAAACGCTCCCCCAGCCAGCTGCCGACAAAGGTCAACGGGATCAACAACAAAGCCGCTGTGGCATTTCCGAGATGCAGAATCCCTAGAGCGATCAAAGGCAAGACTTTGAGGGTGTTTTGGATTAACAGAAACGTCGCTTGCGCCCCCACAAAACGCTCCTTACCGATCCGGTAACACAAGAAATAAACCGTCATGAGTGGCGAGCCCGAATTGGCAACCGTCTGACTCACACCAACGCCTGTGCCCATCAAAAACAGACTTTTGGGTGTTGGCGTACCTAGGTTGGTGAACAAGTTGGCGATCTGGCTGCGAAAACTAATCAGTAGTACGTAGACCAACGACAAGCCAGCCACCAACAGCTCAAGCCTGCGCTCGATTTTGATCAAGGCGCCATCTGAAACCATTAACCAAATAACGAGTGCTCCAGCGGTCGTCCCAAGCACCGCACCCGCAATGAGCGGTTTAACCATTTGCGGATTAGCCTCACCTTTGTGTTGCAGGTATGACGTAACCGCTGCGGGCAACATCAAGGTTGCCACGACCGCAATACCCGTTTGCGGCCCCAATGCCAGTACCATCAGAGGCGACACCACAAAACCGCCTGCCCCAATGCCACTGCGTGCAAAGCCCATCAGGAACGCAGCGACCACTGCCATGGCAGTGCATAGGACTGGGTTGGGTTGCATGCGAAAGGCATCAAACCAAATGTGAACATCCATCAATAGCACCTAAAAACTTGCTTGATCAACCTAGATACGCTGCACTCAGAAGCGCTTACAGAACGACGCCCAAAACACACAGCCAGTCAGGCTAACAACCAAATGAACTAACAGGCGCAGCACTCGCCATGGGAGTGTGAAAGACGTCAAATCCCGCTAAAGTATAGCTTCACCCATCTCATCGCCCCTGCAAATGATAATGAGAACTGTTATCATTAAGATCGCTTTCAGAACGCCGCGCGGTGTACTTACCGATGAACAGTTTTGGGATGGAGAAGATTGATGGGGCACCTAGAAGAGATCACCGCACTGGCACGCCATCTTGGCAAGGTACAACGCCGCTGTTCCGCCCTCATTGACCAACAACAGCGAGAAATTGAAAAACTCAAACAACACATCCTGTTACTTGAAGGTGCTTTACGGTCACGTCAAACCGTCGCGATCGAGTCACCCCACAATTTGACCGGTTGTCTGGTTGTTACTCAAACTAGGTCGACACACTCAACATAAATTCCGACAGATGGGTGCACATACCCCCGGGAAGACGGTGGGCAGAGCGAATCCAAGTTTGAGCGGTCCTAGCTTATCGCGCTAACACTGCAAAAAATCATGGACGACTGACGCCAATATGACTCTGGGCAGTTCTATCGACCCTGTGTTTAGGTAACCAAACAAGTCTTTGCTTCATAGAAACCGCACAGCCGTGAAAAAATATTCTTATAAGTACTGACTTTATGTGATGTGGCTATGCTAGGCTCTGTAGGTAAGTTTAATTTTGTACTTTCATATTTGGCGATCATAATGCACTGCAAAATTTGCCGCACGCCATTAACCCGCGTTCCAAGAACACCGATGCAAAAGCTACTTCCTGGTAGTCGTCGCCTGATGTGTGTGCAGTGCGGCAGACAATATCTTCGGTTTTTAGGCTTTAGTTTTAAGCTGTAACCGCATACGAATTCGGGTCGCCGCCCGGTGGATCAAACCAATACCCTTAGGCAGATGCGTATTTCACCACCAACGTGACCGGCATTTCACGGTGAACGTGAACGGTGTTTCACCGTGAACGTGACCGCGATTTCATCCTGAACGTGACCGATTTGTATCTGTAGTAAGGGCTAACCGACAGGGGTAGCCTCGTTTCCTTTAACCGGGGGAAACGAGAATGCCTCAGCCGAGAGTAGCCATGCGAAAGATACGAGACGTACTGCACTACCGCCAGACCACCGACTTGAGCCTTCAGGCCATCGCCCGAGCGCTCGGGCTCTCCAAAGGG